>NZ_CP034562.1:1260000-1575000 GCF_003970675.1 Flammeovirga pectinis | reverse complement strand
GACGTTTCTTACTTTGGTACTATGATGGTACAAATGGGTGATGCAAACGGTATGGTATCTGGTGCAGTACATACAACTGCAGCAACAATCCGTCCGGCATTACAGATAATTAAAACAAAACCAGGTACTTCTGTAGTATCTTCAGTTTTCTTTATGAGTTTACCAGATAGAGTTTTAGTTTATGGCGATTGTGCTGTAAACCCTAACCCTAACTCAGAACAATTATCAGAAATAGCTATCTCTTCTGCAGAAACAGCTATGTCATTCGGTATTGAGCCAAAAATTGCAATGCTATCTTATTCTTCAGGTGCTTCGGGATCTGGTGAAGAAGTAGAAAAAGTACGTAAAGCTACAGCAATTGCAAAAGAAAAACGTCCTGACTTAAAAATCGAAGGTCCAATTCAATACGATGCAGCTGTAGATGCAAAAGTGGGTGCTCAAAAAATGCCTGGTTCTGACGTTGCTGGTCAAGCAAATGTATTGATTTTCCCTGATTTGAATACAGGTAACAATACTTACAAAGCAGTACAAAGAGAGACTGGAGCATTAGCTATCGGTCCTGTTCTACAAGGTTTAAATAAACCAGTAAACGATTTATCAAGAGGTTGTTTAGTAGAAGATGTCTTGAATACAGTTATTATAACTGCTATCCAAGGTAACCAATCATAAAGTATTTTATGGCGGTTGAATAATAACAGCCTTTAGACATATTAAGATTACCTCTTCTATTAGGAGAGGTAATCTTCTTATTTTTGCACATTAATAATCATAATAACTCCTTATATTCAAATGAAAATTCTTGTAATCAACGCAGGTAGTTCTTCGTTAAAATACCAACTATTTGAAATGGAAGGTACTGTAGTACTTTGCTCAGGTATTGTAGAAAGAATCGGTTTAGAATCTGGTATCATAACGCACAAAACATTTGATGCCGAAGGAAATGCTACTAAAGTAAAAAAAGAGTTACCTATTCCTAATCACAATGTTGGCCTTACAGAAGTAGTGGCTTTACTTACAGATGGAGAAAATGGTGTAATTCAAAACACAGATGATATTCAAGCTGTTGGACACAGAGTTGTTCACGGTGGAGAGTTCTTTAATAAGCCTACAGTTATTACTACTGAGGTAAAAGAAAAAATTAGAGAATGTTTCCAACTTGCACCACTTCATAACCCTGCCAATTTACAGGGAATAGAAGATTGTACTAACATATTTGCTAAGGCAACTCAAGTAGCTGTATTCGATACTGCTTTTCACCAAACTATGCCTTCTAAATCATATCGCTATGCAGTACCTGCAGAATTATATGAAAAGAATGGAGTTCGTGTGTACGGTATGCATGGTACTTCTCATAAATATGTATCAGAAACAGCAATAGATTATTTAGGTCTTAAAGGAAAAAATTCTAAGGTAATTACAATTCACTTAGGTAACGGTTGCTCTATGTCGGCTGTACGTAATGGTGAGTGTATTGATACTTCTATGGGCTTCTCTCCTCTTGATGGCTTAATGATGGGTACTCGTTCTGGAGATATCGATCCTGCTGTCGTTTTCTATTTAATAGACAAATTAGGTATGAAATCTGATGATGTTTATGACTTGCTTAATAAGAAATCTGGTATGTTAGGTATTACTGGCGACAGTGATATGCGTGATATCGAAGCAAGATTTAATGCAGGTGATGAAGCAGCAATCTTAGGTTTACACATGTATACTTACCGTATTAAAAAGTATATTGGTGCTTACTTAGCGGCATTAAATGGTGCAGATGCTATCGTGTTTACTGCAGGTGTTGGAGAAAATGATCATGGGGTTCGTTTATTAGCAGCTAATGATTTAGAACATTTAGGCATTGCAGTTGATGTTGCCAAAAATGATAAGTTAAGAGCTTCTGATATTGAAGAAATTCAAACAGCTGATTCTAAAATTAAAGTGTTGGTTGTTCCAACTAATGAAGAATTAGAAATTGCTTTATTGACTCAAAAAATTATTGGATAATTTATTCCAATTCAATTTATACAGAAAGGTGAATCAGAAATGGTTCACCTTTTTTTTATGATTAATTATTTACCCTTGAATTCTAAAAACAATTAGATGGTGTTTCTGTTTTATATAAAATGATAAAAATGACAACACCGCAATTAACCTCTGAAGAAATTGACAGAATAATTCAAATGGCATGGGAAGATAGAACACCTTTTTCTGCTATAAAATATCAATTTCAATGTAGCGAAGCAGACGTTATTTCTATAATGAGAAAGGAACTTAAAAGATCAAGTTTTAACCTCTGGAGAAAAAGGGTACACTCCGTTACAAACCATAAACATATCAAAAAAAGGAACAATGAAATTTCAAGATTTAAATGTTCCAGACAAAGAATGATATCTGGTAATAAAATATCAAAAAGATAATCTAATCACCCACATCAATTGATCTATTCTCATGGAAACTAAAGAAATTAATATTGTTTGGTTAAAGAGAGATTTAAGAACTCAAGACCATAAAGCACTACACGAAGCAGAAAAAAGTAACCTACCCTATTTAATAATTTTCATTTTTGAACCAAGTTGTATTTACTACAAAGACACCTCCTTACGCCACCTTCAATTTCAATATCAGTCTTTATTAATAATGAATTCCATTCTCCAAAAAAACAACCATAAGGTGCAGATAATGTATGGAGAAGCTATTGATATATTTGAAAAAATATCTTTCACCTACCGTATTAAATCCGTTTATAGTTACCAAGAGAGCGGCATACAAAAGACTTATTTACGAGACATAGATCTTAGTAATGCATTTAAATCAAACGGCATTAAATGGGTAGAATTTCAGAGAGATGGAATACAGCGTGGAATAAAAAACAGACTAGATTGGGATAAAAATTGGTATTCAACCATGAACACAAACGTCATTGAGAATAAATACAATGACAGTAAATCTATCAATATAATTAATCCAGCTCCACTACCCACTCACATTAAAAATAAATACACAAATTATTCAAAATCATATCAGCCAGCAGGAGAAGAATATGGTAACAAATACCTTGAATCCTTTGCTAATGGAAGAGGATTTGGATACCATAAATTTATATCAAAACCATTAGAAAGTAGAACTTCTTGTGGAAGGTTATCACCTTACTTAGCATGGGGTAATTTATCTATTAAACAATGCTATTTGTTTCTGAAAAATCACCCCAACAGGCCTAATAACAAAAAAGCTTTTTCTGGAATAATGACACGTTTAAAATGGCATTGTCACTTTATTCAAAAATTTGAAAGTGAATGTACATACGAAACAGAATGTGTGAATAAAGGGTATGAAACACTAGTAAATGATAATAACGACGCTTTTTTAACTGCTTGGAAAGAGGGTAAAACAGGCTATCCGTTAGTTGATGCATGTATGCGATGTTTAATAGAAACAGGTTGGTTAAATTTTAGAATGCGTGCAATGGTTGTTTCATTTTTATGTCATCATTTAGATCAAGATTGGAGACGAGGTGTTTACCACTTGGCAAATTTATTTTTAGATTATGAACCAGGTATTCACTACACCCAGTTTCAAATGCAAGCGGGTACAACTGGAGTGAATACAATTAGAATTTATAATCCTTTAAAACAATCTCTTGAACATGATCCAAAAGGGAAATTTATTCGTAGTTGGATACCAGAATTGAAAAATATTCCAGATAACTATATTCATGAACCTTGGAAAATGACACGACTAGATAGAGCGTTTAATAATTTAGGAGATCTCGAATACCCCGACCCAATTGTAGATTTAATTGAAAGTGGTAAAAAGGCACGGACAAGAATTTGGGGACACAGAAAAGAGAGTGCAGTAAAGGAAGATAAAAAACGAATTTTAGTACTTCACACAAGAAATAATCTCAACAAAAAAGCTATTTAAATGAAAACTATTGCCATTGTTTTTCCTCATCAATTATTTAAAGAGTCCCCTTTACTTCACTATAATTCATTTCTTTTAATTGAAGAGCATTTATACTTCAATCAGTATAAATTTCACAAACAAAAAATTGCATTTCATAGAGCATCCATGAAAAACTATGAAAGTTATTTAAAGCAATTGGGTAAAGATGTTTTATATATAGATAGTCACCAAAAGAATGACATTAGAAACGTTATTGAATTTATAGATAACGATGTAAAAGAAATTGTTTCAATTGACCCAACAGATAATTGGTTAGAAAAACGATTAAAATCCACTTGTTCAAAAAATAACATCACATTAACTCTTTTAGAGAACCCTTCTTTTCTAAATTCAAAACAGATTAATGAAAGGTTACTCAATAAAACAGCAAAGAAATATTATCATTCTAAATTTTATAAAGCACAAAGAGTTCGATTAAATATTTTAGTGGATAAAGAAGCTCAACCCATAGGTGGTCAATGGTCTTTTGATGGTGATAACAGAAAAAAGTACCCTGCTAAAAAAACGCCTCCTAAAGTTCAATTTTGCACATCTTCAAAAATTTATGAAGAAGCTATTGAGTATACTGAAAATCATTTCTCTAAAAATTATGGTGAGATTAATACAAGTAACTTTTACCCTATAGATTTTCAATCTGCTGAAATATGGTTAGAGCAATTTTTAGAAGAAAGATTTTCTGAGTTCGGTAGTTATGAAGATGCAATAGTAAATAATGAAAACATTCTAAACCATAGCTTACTATCTCCTCTTTTAAATACTGGGTTATTATCTATCCAATATGTAGTACACCGTATTCTCGATTTTGCTACTAAAAACGAAATTCCAATTAACTCTACTGAAGGTTTAATTAGACAACTTATTGGGTGGAGAGAATTTATTAGAGGAATTTACGAAATAAGAGGAAGTGATGAAAGAAGCATTAATTATTGGAATTTTACCACTAAAATACCGAACTCTTTTTATAATGGAACCACAGGAATACCCCCTATTGATGATTGTATTAATAAAGTTCTAGCTACAGGTTATTGTCATCATATTGAACGTTTGATGGTACTTGGTAACTTTATGCTCTTATGTGAGTTCCATCCAAATGAAGTTTACAAATGGTTTATGGAGTTATTTATTGACGCCTATGATTGGGTAATGGTTACCAATGTTTACGGAATGAGTCAGTTTGCTGATGGTGGGTTAATGGCCTCAAAACCTTATATAAGTAGTAGCAATTATGTATTAAAAATGAGTAATTATAAAAAAGGAGAATGGCAAAAGACTTGGGATGGTTTATTCTGGCGATTCATGGATAAACAGAGAAATACCATGAAAAAGAACCCTAGACTTAGTATGCTCATTAATAATTACGATAAAATGGATAGTACAAAAAAAGAAAATCTTTCCACTCACGCAGAAAGATTTCTAATAAATTTCAGTTGTAAAGAACCCTCTCTTTTTGATTAAAACCAACTAGATAAACTAACTGTAAAGTTACGTCCGGGTTCTGGTAAATTTAATATTCTATATCGTGATAAATGCCTCATATAATTGGCATTTGTAAGGTTATCTACTCTAAATGTAAGGTTGCCATATACTGATTTCATATGGAAGCCTGTCCCCATTTTAAGGCCCATTACAGCATAACCATCTGTGGCTAATTCATTTCTATCAACCCTATTTTGGGCTTGAACCAATTCTGCATTAACAGAAATATATGGTTTACTAAAAAAACTACTCTTTACAGGTTGTGTAAAAGTAAGCTCATTTAAAGTTGCTAAAGGAGGTACAAACGGAAACGATCTCTTCGTTTCAGTATTTACGGAATAAACATATTCTACAGAATTAGTAAAGACAAATTTCTTTGAAATATTCCAATTTAAAGAAAATTCATAACCCGTAAAGAAGCCTTCACTTTCTGTATACTTATAAATTTGCCCTCCATCAGGTAATGTTGATGGTGTCCCAGAAGCAGCTAAGTAAATGTAATTTGAATAGTAATTAAAATAAGGATTAATACTTAAAGCTACTTTTTTAGTCGAGTAACTTAAATTAAGGTCCCATTGGTATCCCGTTTCAGGAGATAAATCTGCTGTACCTTGTTCGTGTCTAAAAGTACCATGATGAACACCATTAGCAGCTAATTCATTTGCAGTAGGTGCTCTAAAAGTCTTCGCGAAATTTGTATTTGCATCTATTACTTTCAATAGCTTCCATTTTAAACCAACAGACCCCGTAAAATTGTAATAATCATTAGAAATGGCTTGTGCCCTCACCCAAGGGGTTCCTGAATTTGAAGGGTCATCAAAGTAATTATCAACGTATTCATCAGAATCAAATGATATGTAATCGAATCTTAAACCACCAATTAATTCTAGCTTCTCACTCATTTCCCAACCTATCATACCATAACCACCTGCTGTATTTTGACGATAATTTGGAATAAGAAAATCATAACCACTACGCTCATTTTCTTGATATTCGTAATTGATACCTGTCTCCCACTTCAAATTTTCTTTCTCTACATCATAATGCACATTTACAGAGGAAGTTCTAAGATTTAGTTCATTTGCTACAGAACCATATTCACTTTCAGGTCTTCCATGCCTAATTGGGTCAGATAGTTCTTGTCTATTATTGAATTGTTGCCCAAGATCAAACCATAAAACACCATTGCCTATATCTAGGTGGGAGTTCCAAGTTATCATTTGATGTAAAATTTCTTGCTTAGGTACAGATGGATTTCGTTCATTGCCAAAACTATCTAACCAACTCTGAGAAGGAATACCTGTTGCCCCTGGAAACAAACCAACAGATTCTTTAAACATAGAATATGAAATACTACTAATCCAATTGTTAGTTTCTAATCCAACAGTAGCTTTTAAATTGCCAATATCACCACCAGTATTTACTAATACGCCATTGTCAATTCTATAAATTCCTCCTAAATAATCAAATGTTTCTGCAGGGACTCTATAATTACCAAAATCTTCGTACCCTCCAGATAACTGATAAAATACTCTTTCTTTTTGAGCATTTACTTTAAAATCTGCTCCAACATATTGGTTGTTACTACGGTAAGTAATTCCTGCTTTTCCTTCTATACTATTTTCTCCTAAAGGTTCTGGTGATTTCATTCTAATTACACCTCCCAAACCATCTGAGCCATATTTCAATGTTGCAGCACCTTTGGCTATTTCTACTTCGTCTACAGTAGATTGCCCTACAGATAAACCATGATCCATGCCCCATTGCTGATCTTCAAGCTTTACACCATCTACACTTACAACAACTCTAGACCCTGCCATACCTCTTACTGTAGGCTTAGAAATACCTACACCTGTACTTATGTAAGATACACCTGGAGTTTTTGCTAACGTCTCAGAAATTGTAGTAGCCTTTTGTGTTTCAAGCATAAAAGAATTTACACTCATCAAGTTCATACCCGAAAGTGACAATTCATCATGCCCATGTTCGTGAATTTCGACTTGCTCTAATTCTTCTAAAGATGGGTCTATCTCAACTTCATTCATTTTATTAGCATATAACGTTACTTTTTTCTCGTTAAAGCCTAGAAAATGAACAATTGTTTGAATCGATTTTTTATTTCCTTCATCTACGAATTGAAAACGGCCATCATGAGTAGTAACAGCAACTACATTACCTGTTTTTTCAACAAGAATGGTTACGCCTTCTAATGGAGATTTGGTTTCATCATCAACAATTACACCTTTAAAAGTGGTTTGTTGAGCGAATACGCAAAAGGGAAATAAACTGATTATTAAAGTAATGATGAGTTTTTGCAACATAATTGCAAAAATACACCATATTTTGATTTTTTAAGATTATCGATGATCTAATTATTCATTTATCCTATCAAATTTTCAAAAACACCTCAGTAAAAGTGATTTAAAAATCCATCTTTGCAATTGATCCATAACACAATAAAAAAATAGTATGTTTAAACAACTCATTCAAACAAACAATTCAAAATCTATTCTTCTAATTAGGATTATGGTAGGAGTAGTTTTTTTATCAGAGGGAATTCAAAAATTTATATTTCCTGCACTTCGAGGTGTTGGAAGATTTGAGAAAATCGGTTTACCCAACCCAGAAATATTAGGTAATCTTATTGGCGGTATAGAAATAATTTGTGGAGTATTAATTTTAGTTGGCTTTATAACTCGCTTAGGTAGCTTTTTTACATTTATGATAATGCTTACAGCATTGGCTACAACCAAATTTACAATTTTACAGAATGACGGTTTTTGGGTAATGATGCATGCTAGTAGAACAGATTTTGCAATGTTATTAGGCAGTCTTTTTTTACTGATTAACGGAGGAGGTTTATGGTCTATGGACTATATAAATACAAAAAAGGTAAGCTGATTTAAATTTCAACTTACCTTCTTAAAATATACTTATTTCTTCTTCGACTTACCTTGTGTGATATAAGCACTTACTTTACCACTTGCTCGCTGCTTATCGATAGAAGCTTTATTTTTATTTCTACGGTTTTTATCCACCTTATCTTTATTCTTTTTCCTTTCATGAAAGGCTCCCTTAAAGTTAGGGTCTTCTTTACGTTTCTGACGATCAATTTCCATCGCCATGTCACGTGCTTCATGCTGAGTAGCTTCTTGTTCTTCTACTCCTTCTGGCATCTCTAAAACAGGAATCTCTTTATTAATTACTTCTTCAATTTTTAATAAATGATATTTCTCCGCAGGATTACAGAAAGTATATGCAACACCCGTATTGTTTGCTCTACCTGTTCTACCTACACGGTGAACATAATCATGATACATCACTGGAACATCAAAGTTAACCACGTGAGATACCATACTAACATCAATACCTCTTGCAGCTACATCTGTTGCTACTAAAACTCGGATGTCACCATCTTTAAAATCATCAATACTATTTATTCGAGCATTCTGACCCTTATTAGCATGGATTACTCTTACCTCGCCTTCAGTGTGTCTTTGTAAGAAAGCAGCTACGCCATTGGCTTGTTCTTTCTTACGTACAAATACCATAATTCTTGATAATGAAGCATCTGTATTCATTAAATAAGAAAGAAGATGAAGTTTCGTCATAAAGTTGGGTACATTATACACAAACTGATCTACCATTTCTGCGGTAGTAGCTTGCGGTGTAATTTCAACTCTCTGAGGAAATTCTAAGAACTCTTCACTTAAACGAACAACTACATCTGGCATTGTTGCCGAGAACAAAAGGTTCTGACGTTTTCTTGGAATAATTTCCAACATCTGACGAATTTGTGGCATGAATCCCATATCCATAATTCTATCCGCTTCGTCAAGTACCATATATTTAATTGACTTCGTTTTCAATTTACCTCTAGAATAAATATCCATTACTCTACCAGGTGTACCTACTAATAAATCAATCCCTTTTTCTACTTCTTCAATCTGCGTTTTGGGGCCAATACCACCATAAACTACAGCATGTCTTAAACCAGTATAAACTGCTAATTTTTCGACTTCTTTTCCTACTTGAATTGCCAATTCTCTTGTAGGTACTAAAATCAGTACTCTCGGATCATTTCCTTGAGCATATTTTGCCTTATAAAGAAGTGGTAATAAATAAGCTGCTGTTTTACCTGTTCCTGTTTGTGCTATACCGAACAAATCGTGTCCAGATAAAACAAGTGGAATAGCTTTATCTTGTATAGGTGTTGGTTCTGTATACCCAAGTTCATCACAAACAGAATAGAGTTGTTTGTTTAATTTGAATTTTCTGAAACCTAACCCCTCGTCTTCTTTTCTCTTCTCCTCAATTGCAGCCGCTTGCTCATTTTCAGCTCCAGGCTTTTGAGGTAGGTATGTTAGCTCAGGATCATTTCCAAGATGATCCACATTATTAAATTCAATTAATTTAAATGTTCCAGAGTACTCGTTGTATTCTAAAGTAGTTACCCCTGTATTTTTAGGAGCAAAATTCTTCATTTCATCAAAATCAAGATCAAGAAGAAGACATAAGAATATACGAATAGAGCGACTATGCATACAAATAAGAACATTACGTTCATTTTCGTTTTGCATTATGTTCTCTAAACCAACTGCTAATCGTTGTAAAACATCGAAAAGCATTTCTCCATTTTTAGGAAATGCATCAAAATTACCTGCTTCCCATTCGTCAGAGATACTTTGAACGGTTTTTCCATCAACTGTAAAATCATCAATAGAGTTACCTTCAAAATCACCGTAATTCATTTCATCAAATTCAGGAATGATTTCATAATCTAATCCCTTATCAATAAATCCTTTAGCTGTCTGATGTGTTCTTTTTAAAGATGTAACATATAATTTATCGAATTTAAAGTCTTTGTAAGCATCGAATAATAACTTTCCCTGCTTCTGACCAATTTCGTTTAAATCTGCATCAATTTTACGACCTTGTACAATCCTTTTAGTATTGTATGCCGTCTGACCATGACGAACTAAATAAATTCTTTTTGAATTACTCATATCTGATTTTGAATTAAGCTACAAAGCTAAGTACATTAAAAAAAAAGAAACATGTTTTGGTCAATTATCTTTCAATTATTTTAATAAAATGTAATTGTTAACGATTTATTACCACTTCTGATCAGCAAAATGAAGTTTCTTATCCTTTCTATATTCCTCAAACATCTCTATTTTTGTATTATATTGAGTTCTTCAAAGAAATCCTTTCAATTCTATTTTTTGAAAGAAGGGATTCTTTTTCCTTTTAAACAGCTATCAGTTTGATTAAGTATTTATATATATCGCTTCTCTTTTTTATTTTAAGTAATAGTAATGGTTTTTCACAAACTATTTATTGGGCAGATACTGTGCAAGATTACTCGTCGCAGTATAGTGAGGCTGCATTTGGAGCAACTCAAGTAGTTGGTCTTCCTAATGTCCCACTCAAATCTAACAGAAATCCACTTGCTTGGTTATCTGATGAGGATACTACTGCATTTCTACAAATTGGTTTTGCAGCGCCAATTAGCAATATAAATCAGATAATTATTTGTGAAGCTTTTTACCATAATGCTATCCAAAAAATTGAAGTTTTAAGTAATGATCAGTTTTTAACTGTTTATGATCAAGAACCTGCTCATATTAAATTTGGCAGTCAGAATAGTAATTATTTTTTTAAAAGGATTGATACTCCCATCACATCAATTAAAATAACATTAAAAGCAAAGTCATCAATTCGTTTATGTGGTATTGATGCTATTGGCGTTTCAGAATCTTCTAAAGCAATAAGCATTTTACCACAGATAAGTAAAGATCTTGCTCCAACTGTTCTGACTAAACCTCTGAGTACTGCTTTAAATACATCTGCAGATGAGTCTAACCCTACCTTGGATATTAGAGGTGATAAATTATTATTTACAAGAACAAGCAAAGAAGGATCTCCTTTACTCTATGAGGCCTATTTAGATAGTCTAGATCAATGGGTATCAAAAGCTGTTACGATAGATTCTAGTATAAATTTTCTTCATAAATATATTACGGCATTAAGTCCAGATGGCATTACTGCATTATCTGTTATTGATGAGAGTGGCACAGACTTTCAATTAAGCACTTTAGAACTAGAAGATTCTAGTTGGATTGAACAAGAGCAAATTATAATACCTAATATACAGTTACTAGAGCAAAAATCTGATTTCTTCTTATCAAACAGTCGAAAAGTTATGCTTATGGCATTGACTGATAATAGAACAGAATCTGTAACCAATTTGTATGTTAGTTTTAAAGATGAAAATAATAGATGGTCAGCCCCTCAATCATTAGGCTCAAGTATTAATACTTTAGGAAAAGAAACGTCTCCTTTTTTATCAACGGATGAAAAGACATTGTACTTCTCTTCTACTGGGCATCAAGGGTTTGGCGGAAGTGATATTTTTGCTACAAAAAGACTTGATGATTCTTGGGAGAATTGGAGTACTCCAGAAAATTTAGGACCGACAATTAATTCGGCTACTGATGAATCTGATTTATGTATTCCCGTATCTGGTGATATTGGATTTTTTAGCAGAGTAACAGAAAATGGAGACAAAGATATTTACACTGTTAAACTACCTATTTTACTCCCTCCTGAGCCTGTTGCTTTAGTGAGTGGAAAAGTTATAAATAAGACAACACAGCAACCTATTCATACAAAAATTATATATACAGATTTAACAACGCAAGAAGAAGTTGGAACTGTATTTTCTAACGCCACAACAGGTACCTACTACATAACATTACCTCTTGGAAAAGAATACTCATTTCTTGCAACATCAACTGGCTTTATGTCGCAGAGTGAACATATAGATTTAACAGATCAGAAATTAGAAGTTCAAGCAATTCAAAACCTGCATTTAGTTCCTTTGGAAGAAACTGCTACGCTAATTTTAAAGAATATATTCTATGAACACAATAGCAGCTATTTACAAAAATCATCTTATGATGAACTAGATAGAATGGTTGACTTATTGAGTGTAGAACAATCTATTAAAAAAGTTGAGATTACAGGCTACACAGATAACCAAGGGAGCGCTAATTACAACAAATGGTTAAGTGAAAAAAGAGCTGCCTCTGTAAAAAATTATCTTGTAAAAAATGGAATTGATGCAAATAGATTAACCATTAGTGGTAAAGGGGAAGAAAACCCAATTGCCACTAATGATTCTGTTGAAGGAAAACAAAAAAATAGACGTGTTGAGTTTCAAATTACTGAAATATCGCCTATAAACTAATCACTTTTAAAACGACCTTTGTCGTAATCGAAGTGCTTGTTGATAATTTGAATCATATACTTTAGACGTTGATATATAATAATAAATTACCGTATCTAGGAGTTTTTTCCTATTTGGTAATTTCATTATTACGTTTTCATCTAACTTCTGAAAAAGGTTGGAAGCAATGTTTCCAAACCACAATTCTCCAATGTCATTTCCTCTAAGTTGAACAATAATATCATCCCAAATTCTTAACGCTTCATCATATACATTATGATCTAAAAGCGATTGAAAAGTTGATTTAATCAAAGATATTTCATTGCTAGAAGTTAGCCCTTCTCCGAGTTGAATAATACCTTGATTTACATTCTCTTGCAATGTTCTTATCCTATCAAATTCATTATCTAATTGGATAGAATCATACTCTTCTAAATAAGCAATTGATAATACATGAAGAGCCGCTTCATAATCGCCTCTCTTCTCGTAGCAAGATGCCCATATTAAAAACTCTTCTAGATTTACTGTTTCAAATTTGTCGACTCTTTCTTCTAACACGATAATGACTTCATCGTATTTTTTCTTTGTAAGTAATTCTTCTATTGATAATCTTTTCATAACTAGTTTTTGTGGTAAGCCTATATGAATATACATAATAAAGCGTTAAATCGCCACTATTTAATAAATCTAATAGAACTAATTCCTTAAGAAATATCGATGTATATTTATAAAAAATTAAAACATTTAATACAAAATACATGATACGCGGGTTTATGCTGATCCTAACAATGCTAGCGTTAGGAACATTAATTAATGAAGCAACAGGGGTTCCAATACCTGGTAATGTGATTGGAATGGTTATACTATTTCTATGTCTATATCTTAAAATTATTCCTTATCAATGGGTAAAAGATGCAGCAACGTCCTTAACTAAAAGGATGTCATTATTTTTTATACCTGCTGGTGTTGGAATGATGGAATATCTTGATGTTTTACAAGAAAACTGGCTTATGATTTCAGTTACCATTGTAATCTCTATGTTTGCTGTTATGTTATCTGCCGGTTATACTGGGCAGTTTTTAGGAAAAAAAGATAATAAATAATGAAAGAATTACTACATCATCTTTTTGAAAGCGAAACGTTTGTTCTTGCAGCTACTTTAGGGTTGTTCTTAATTTTTGAAGCGATTTATCAAAAAGTAAAAAGTCCAATTTTAAATCCTGTTTTACTAACTATACTTACATTAATCGTTATCCTAAAAAGTACCAATGTTAGCTATGAGACCTACAAAACAAATGCTCATATGATTAACTTCATGTTAGGGCCATCTGTTGTTGCATTAGGTTACTTACTTTATGAACAATTACATACAATAGGAAAAAATGCATTAACTATTCTTGCTGCTACTTTTGCAGGGAGTGTTATGGGTATTCTTTCTGTTATTATAGTTGGTAAATTATTTGGAGCAGACGAAACGCTTATAGTTTCTATGGCTCCAAAGTCTGTTACAACACCTATTGCAATGGCTGTCTCTTTTCAGAATGGAGGTATCCCCTCTCTAACAGCAGTTTTTGTAATTATTGTCGGAATTCTTGGTGCTACAGTTGGTCCAATGGTTTTGCATAAAGTGGGCATTACTAAACCAATTGGAAAAGGATTAGCAATGGGTACTTGCGCTCATGGAATTGGAACAGCAGCAGCAATACAAATGGGTATTGTTGAAGGTGCAATTAGTGGCTTATCCATTGGTTTAATGGGTATTTTCACAGCTCTTCTAACGCCTTCTATTTTATCATTATTTTATTAAAATAGAAATTACAATAAATAAAGAGGTTGTTTTAATTGAATTTAAAACAACCTCTTTATTTTACATAAGTCCAATAGAAGCGCCTACAAAAGTTTTATTGTGATTGTATTTTACTCCAATCATCTCTCCTCTACTCATTCTACAAAGATTGACAATTAACTCAGGTGATTCTTCATTATCAGCCCAAATAAACATCAATCTTACTTCTACCTTTACATCTCCACCGTCTGCAGCTTCAACAATTGGTTCGTAATTAATTTTTCTTTGTAAAATATAGTTTCCTCTTTCTTCTTCAGCAATTGCATCCAAATGCTTCTGCTCTAAATGAAAAACTACTCCTGCTCCAGCAAAAGAGTACAATGGCTTTAAAACATAGTTTTCCAAATCTTTAGGGTAAGTAGTGTAATCTGTCAAAAATTTTGTTTCTGGCACAAACTTACTTTCCAAATAAGGCATTAGAGATTTACTTATTCTAAAGAACCAATTAGGGTGACCTGCCCATTCTACATTAACATCATCAGTTAATCTAAATTGAAGGTCTAAAGGTTCCCAATTTTCAATTTCATCAAAAATAAGTCTATTATATATCCTTTTTATTGGTGTTTTCTTACCGTTATTGATATAAAATAAATCTTTACCTTCTTTAATTACATCAGTAATACACACTGTTTCTATACCTACAACTTCTTTTGTTGCAGCAAAATCAACTCTTGTATGTTGCTTATCAGGAAAAATTTCTAATAAAATTACATTTTCCGGAGCATGTCCATTTAGAATAACATTCTTCAATTTTTCGATATATTCCTGTTCAGAATTATCAAAAAACGGAGTTAACGTATCGTCTAAATTATATATTTTTTTATATGCTTCTTGCTTGAAGATGTTAAATGCAAAAATTGAAGGAAAACCTTGTAACTCTATCATTTGAGGTTCTAATTCTCCTTTTTCGTTTTTACAAACAGCAAAATCTACCGCTAAAAAGTTCGTATGATCGTCTTCATTTGGAACAATACAATCTTTCGGTATTGCCTCTTCTGTTATCTTTTTAAAGTCTTTTCGCTTTAAAACTTTAACAACGTCATCACATGCCTCTTTTACTCTTTCGATAAATTCTGGTGGAAAAAAAATTGGTGTTTCAGCCATTCTGAAAGCCAATTCTTCACCAAATTTATCATCAAAATATTTAGTAAGTGACTTATATTTATCGTCTGAGAAATTCTTATTAAATTCTCCTCTTAAAGACTTGATCATATTTACTATTAGTTATAACTAATTTTGAGGTTCTTCTTGTTTCGTTAATGCCTGGATAGCATACTGTAAAAAAGAAGGAATTATTGGTCTAAACGCCATATTCAATCGACTAGGATCTTCTAAAATCTTCATCAATTTATTAAATTTCTTTTCTCCAAATTTTTCTATTATACCTTTTTTCTGAGGGTCAACTCCAAAGTAAGGTATCAACCCTTCTGCGTCTGCTTCTGGGTGGAACTGTGTCCCAAAAAATTCATCAGAAAATCGGATAGCCATTACAGCACGTTTATAATCTGTATGCGGTCTTATCTTTTCCATACAAACAATTTTAGCCCCTATTTTATTCAATTGCTCTTGAGTCACATTCAATAATTGATGATCTCTAGAATCAATAGCATAAAAAGTATCGCCAAAAACAGATAAGAATGGATCTTTTTTACCTTCTTCAGTTTTGTGCACTCTCATAGCACCAAATGCCGTTGAATGTCGCTGAGAAAGTTGACCTAAACCGAAAAATCTACTTGCCATTTGAAATGAATGACAAATAAAGAATACATATTTTTTTCTTGAATGAGTGAGGTTATGCTCCCATAACTTTTGCAATAAATCGAAGTATCCTTGCTCCCAACCTTCTTCTTCTAAAGGATTTCCAGGTCCACCTGTAGATAAATAAATATCAAATGATGTATCTGGAAGCTGATCTTCTCCTCTTAAATCAAAAATTTGATAATCAACTTCTTCCTTTACTTCTCCCAAGATATCTTTAATACAACGCATTCCTTCGTTAGGAACTTTGTTGTACATATCAATCAATGCTAATCTTAATCGACCCATTAAACTTTAAAAATGTTCTTTATTAATTACACACCCACACTAGGTATTGTTAAATTCCAAGGTAATTTGGTATCTAAGTCTTTATTTGTTTCTTGAACAATATATTTAGCTACATCTTCAAGACTATTTGTTTGCTTAAATATTTCTAATTGTCTTCTAGCACCAGTTCCTTTTTCTAATAAAGCAGGAATGGTTTCTAGAACATCTCGGCTACCAAGTTCATCTACAACATCATCTACAAAATCAAGAATTTCTAAGATTAGTTGTTTAGAATCTACTTCTTCACGTTTACCAAAATCAATTAGTTTGCCTTCTAAACCGTACCTTGCGGCTCTCCACTTATTTTCGTTCACTAATGCTCTTCTATATATTCTGAAAGACATATTCTGTCTCATTAATTTATCTAGTTTACAAACAATCGCTTGTACTAAAGAGGCAATAGCTAGAGTTTCTTCTGTAGTCATCTGTACATCACAGATTCTAAATTCTATTGTATTGTAAAATGGATGCATACGGATATCCCACCATATTTTCTTTGCATTATCAATACAATTTGTAGTAGTTAGCATTTCTATGTACTCATCATATTCTGCTGCAGAAGCATAAAATTCAGGAATACCCGTTCTTGGAAATTTATCAAAAACTTTTGTCCTGTAAGACATGTATCCTGTATTTCTACCTTCCCAGAATGGTGAGTTTGTAGAAAGAGCAAATATATGAGGTAAGAAATACCTCGCCTGATTCATTAAATGTAACGCTTGGTTACGATTTTCTATTCCTACATGAACGTGCATACCAAAAATTAAATTTGATCTTGCAGCATCTTGAAGTTCGTTGACAATTTGATTGTAACGAGGGTCATCCGTCATTAATTGTTCTGTCCACGAAGAAAACGGATGAGAACCAGCAGCAGCAATATACTGATCTTGATCTCCTGCCATTTGAGCAGCCATATTTCTAAGACGAACTACATCCTTACGAGCTTCATCGATATTTTCACAAATATGCGTTCCTACCTCAAGAACTGCTTTATGCATTTCAGGCTTTACATGCTCATGAAAATACTTCTTATCTTGATCTAGGATTTCATACAAGTGAGCCTTTAGAGATAGGTCTTCCATACTTACAGTTTGGAACTCCTCCTCTATACCAATTGTAAATTTTTTGCTCATAATAATTCAGTAGGTAAAAATAGGTTTTTTTTAAGATTATCAAGGGGGGATATATAGCATTAAGAGTTACCAATACTCCTAAGAAAATTGGTAACTCTTAATTATTTAAAACTAAGCTTTCTTCGCTCTTGTCGAAGTTTTCTTAGCAGTTGTTGCCTTTTTTACTGGGGCTTTTTTTGCTGGAGCCTTTTTAGCTGCAGTTGTTTTCTTTTCAGCAGCTGTAGTTTTTTTAGCAGCAGGCTTACGTGTTGCCGGTGCTTTCTTTGCTACAGGAGCTTTTTTAACAGCCTTTTTTAAAGATTGTTGTACACCTTCTTGTACATAAGTACCCCAAGTTAAGTTATCTTGTCCTTCTACTTGAGCTTCTGCTCTTTCGATGGCAAACTTAGCTGCGTGTTCAACGATCCATGCAAAATTTTCTTGTCCTACTGACTCTAAACCTGCATCTGGTGCTGGGTTACAGAAATCAATTGCATAAGGAACACCATCTCTGATTGCAAATTCTACAGTATTGAAATCATACCCTAAAGCATGATTCAATTTAAGAACATACTCCTCGATAGTTTTCAATAATTTTGGATCAGTTGGTTTGTCTTGATCAACTACATAACGTAAATGAGGTTGATTTTCTGGAGCGTAAGGCATGATGTGAACATACTTACCTCCTAAACAATAACAACGGAAGTACTCCGTAAATTTAATTTCTTCTTGAAGCATCATTACTAAACGTTCAGTTTCAGCATGCTTTTCAAAAAGTTCATTAGAATCATTTACTTTATAAACACTTTTCCAACCTCCACCATCATGTGGTTTCATGTAGGCAGGAAAACCGATATAATCAAAAATACTATTCCAATCTAATGGGTAAGCCAAGTTTGTGAAAGAATCTTGGTTTGTATCATCAGGCCATTGGTTAGACGGTAATAAAACAGTCTTTGGTACAGGTACACCAACTTTTAATGCTAATGCATTATTGAAAAATTTCTCATCAGCACTCCACCAGAATGGGTTATTGATTACAGCTGTACCACAAATTGCAGCGTTCTTTAAGAAAGCACGGTAAAAGGGTACATCCTGAGAAATACGGTCAATAATAACAGCGTATTCAGTTGCTTTACCTTGGACTACTTTGTCGATAGAAACTGCTTCTGCAGTAATACCTTTAGGAGCAATTTCGTTTACTTTATCAATAAAAGCTTGAGGAAAACTACGCTCCTTACCAAAGAGGATACCAATTTTTTTCATGGATAATATTTTAATTGAATGACTAGGTTATTGTTATAATGGGTAATTTGGGTCACCAAATCGTTGTAATAAATAAAAGATTAATCCTTTAAATGAATTGATCAATTATCCATAACGAGTGCAAAGCTACAAAAACAATTATTAATCATTGTAAATTATTTGTAAAATTTCAATAGTATTTTCATTTATTTGATGTATCATTGCAGTCGATTTAAGTTAGGATGCCCTAACACAGTGTATAAGACCCCGTGCTTGTTGTTTTCAAATCAAAAGTTTAATGAACCACCATCAATCACAGAATAATGATGAAAATCAGTATTTTGATCACATTGAACAGACCTATTATTCCAATTTCTTAAGAAGAGATGTAGTTCTTTCTATTTTTCTTCCTCATAAAAAAGAGCCTTCTCCTATACAGGCTGCTTTTTTTAATGACGGACAAGATATGGAAGCTGTTCAGATGTATTCTACTTTAAATCACCTTTATGACCTTAAAGTAATTAACCCTATAGCGGTTATAGGAATACATTGTAGTGCTTTAAGAATTGATGAATATGGCTGTATTTCTTCTGCTGATTATATGAACAGAGGAGATAAAGCACACGATTTTTCCCGTTTTGTTATTGAAGAACTAATTCCCTATTGCAGAAAGAGCTTTAACATTTCCTCTTCTCCAAAAGACATTGCTTTTGCAGGTTTTTCATTAGGAGGATTGGCTGCTTTAGATATCTCTTGGCACTACCCTCAATATTTTAACAAAATTGGAGTATTCTCTGGTTCATTTTGGTGGAGGGATAAACCTGCCGAAGGAGATTACAATGATGATATAGACCGTATAATGCATAGAACAATTCAAAACTCTTCTAAAAAAGAAGGATTGAAATTCTGGTTGCAAACGGGTACTAAAGACGAAACATCTGACAGAAATAATAACGGCATTATAGATTCTATAGATGATACCCTTGATATAATTAAAGAGCTTGACAAAAAAGGTTATGATATCCACGATGATATTACTTATGTTGAAATAACAGATGGTGAACATAACTTTAATACTTGGTCTGCTGTTTTACCTAACTTTTTAACATGGGCTTTTGGTGGTAATGATTATGTTAAAACTGACCGTCAACAATTAGCAGAAAGAAGACACAAAATGTGGTTTCATTTAGATGCTATGTCCGAAGCTCCAAATGTAGATATCATGCTTATCAGCGATAAGTTTGATATGCCGCAATTAGGAAAAAAAAGGGCTGTTTGGGCATTGTTACCGAAAGGATGGGATTCTTTTACGGAACGTTATCCTGTTATGTATTTACACGATGCACAAAACCTGTTCAATAAAAATGCTCCATTTGGAATGTGGGGTATTCATAAGGTTATGTCCGAAATGATTGATCAGGGCAAGAAGATAATTGTGATTGCTATTGAACATGGTGATGAAGAACGTATTGAAGAGTTTGCCCCTTTTGCAGATGAAAACGGTACAGGTGGAAGCGGAAAAAGATATATTAATTTTATTGTTGATACACTAGTTCCATACATAAATAGAAACTTCCCTTCTAAACAAGATAGAGAAAATACTGGAATAGGTGGAAGTTCTATGGGAGGATTAGTAAGCTTGTATGCAGGTCTTTATAGACCAGAAGCATTTGGTAAATACATGATTTTCTCTCCATCATTGTGGTATTCTAGTAAAATATTTGCTTTAGCCAAGAGGGTTACCCCTTTCTTGAAATCAATGATCTATTTTTACGGTGGAGGAAAAGAAAGTGAAACACTATTAGATGAAATTGATGAGTTAATTGAAATTTTAAAAGATAGAGGTTTTGAAGGTCAGCACCTTCCGCTTAAAATAAATCATGATGCCAACCATTCAGAAGCTGTTTGGGGTCAAGAATTTGAAGAAGCCATGAATATACTCTTTTATTAACCACAAGAAATACTACATAAACCATATACATAATGTTAACTAATTTATTAATTGATAATACTGAATCTTGGGAAATTCCTTCGTTAGTAATTTATACCGAGTCTACTTGGGAAAAACGATTGGAAAGAGCTGCTCAAAAGTGGAATATCTCTGTACCTATCTTAAAAAATGATTTTCTGGCTAAAGCAGGAGAATCAATTGTTTTAAGAAATAATGATAAAAAAGTAACATTATTGGGTATTGGAGATTCTATCGCTTTTAAAGTAATTGAAGATGCTGTAAGAAAGCATGTTTTTGCTAATCGAGATAAAGTAGGTAAATCATATACTTTAAATTTAAAACATTTAGGAGATCATTTAGAAAATGTTATCTCTCCTATTATATCAGGTGTTCTATTAGGACATTATCAACTAAAAGGTATACCAACTAATGTTGATATTCACCTTATTCTTCCTAAAGAAAATAGAGCAAAACATATTATTCTTATTGAAGATGCCAAAAAGGTAGCTGAAGCCAAATTATGGGCGATGTACCTTGTTGATACTCCTTCTAACATTATAGACCCTCAAGGATTTGCTGACGAGATTGAGGCAAAATCTAACGAATTTGGGTTTGATGCTACTACTTTTAGAAGTAGAGAAGGTTTAAAAACACTTGGTTTACATGCTGTTCTTGCTGTAAACGCAGGTAGTAAAAACAATCCTTCGTTTTCTATCTTAGAATACACACCAAAAAATCCAGTTGCTTCAATTGCATTTGTAGGTAAAGGTGTAACTTTCGATACAGGTGGAATTTCTATGAAGGGTTCTCAAAATATGCATTGGATGAAATGTGACATGGGTGGAGCTGCTGCAGTAGCTGGAGCAATTGCTGCTATTGCTGGAATGCGATTACCTATTGCTGTTACTGGTTTCATTCCTGCTACTGATAACATGGTAGATGGTGCTTCTGTAAAACCTGGAGACGTTATTCAAAGTCATTCTGGAAAAACCATTGAAGTAATTGACACAGATGCAGAAGGTAGATTATGCCTTGCTGATGGTGTCTCTTTTGCTTGTAAAATGAAGAACTTTGACCATATAGTTGATATTGCAACACTTACGGGTTCCTCTGTTATGACATTAGGCTATGAAGCAGGTGCAATGTTAAGTAATAACGTAGAGACTGCACAACTCTTAACTGAGGCTAGTATCTCTACTGATGAAAAAATATGGCAATTACCATTATGGGATGTGTACAATAAAGGCATTCAATCTGATGTTGCCGATGTAAAAAATTACCCAGGTAACCCAGCCGCTGGTGCTATCCATGCAGCTAAATTTATAGAAGCCTTTGTTCAAGAAAACACAAAATGGGCTCACTTAGATATTGCCGGAGTAGCATTTGCTGCAAATGGCTATGGAAAAGATAGAAATGCAACAGGTTTTGGCGTTCACTTATTGCTTGAATTTGCCAAAATCATCGCTAATCAATAATATAAATACCCTACCTCTATTTTTCAGTTGAGGTAATAAACATTCAATTCAGCGTATGTTTGGAAGATAAACCCTTTTGAATACACACCTTAGTGGTTTGTTTTCAACCTTAGTTAAACTTCCAAACATACTTATTAAACCTATTTTATAGTACTATGAGTCATCAAAGACCTTTATCGATTCTGTGTGTTTCTTGTTATTTCAAAGGTGAAGACTTCCTTATTGGAGCAAAAGAAACTGGTGCAAAAGTAACTTTACTTACTGTTAAAGATTTAGAGCATCATGCTTGGCCAAAAGACAGCATTGATGAAATGATATTTAGTGGACAGTCAGCAAAAGACTGGAACTACGAGCACGTTATCAAAGGATTGGCTTTCAAATTTAGAGAAGAACCTTTCGATATTATTGTTGCATTAGATGATTTTGATGTTGAAAAAGCGGCTTATCTTAGAGAGCATTTCAGAACTCCAGGAATGGGGCAAACAACGGTTAGACATTTTAGAGATAAGTTAGGTATGAGAATGAAAGCTGAAGATCTTGGCTTACCCATACCTAAATTTACGGGGCTTTTCTCTAATGAAATGATTCATGATTTTCTAGAAAATGTGGAAGGACCTTGGTTAATTAAACCTCGCTCTGAAGCATCAGCTTCTGGAATCCAAAAAGTGCACACGCATCAAGAATTTTGGGATGCTGTTAACGGTCTTGGGGATGAAAGAGATGACTTTCTTGCAGAAGCATTCCGTCCTGGTGATGTGTTACACGTAGATAGTTTATCATTAAATGGTAAAATCATTTTCTCTCGTGCGCACAGGTACATGAATACGCCAATGGAAGTAGCACATGATGGTGGGGTTTTCAGAACACATACCATGGAACATGATGCAAAAGAAACAGAAGAAGTTTTAGCTTTAAACGAACAACTTTTAAGTGGTTTTGGTTTAAAACATGGTGCATCTCATTCTGAGTATATCAAAGACCACGCAACGGGAAAATATATCTTTCTAGAGACTGCTTCTAGAGTTGGTGGTGCAAACATTGCAGAAATGTTAGAGGCTTCATCTAATGTAAACCTTTGGAAAGAGTGGGCTAAAATTGAGTATGCTGTTGCAACAAATACTACATACAACTTACCTACTTTAAAGAATGATTATTCCGGAATCATTGTTTCATTAGCTAAACAAGAATGGCCAGAATTATCTCAATATAATGATGCGGAAGTTGTTTGGAAAATGAATAAACAATACCATGCTGGTGTTATTGTTTCTTCAGATAAATTAGAAAGAGTAACAGAATTACTTGAGCAGTATGCTTCTCGTTTTTACGAAGACTTTTTTGCAACTCTACCTTCTACAAGAGATAGACCTACTACATAAGAGAAATACAAATAAACTTTATAAGATACTACAATGAAAAGAGATATTAGTGGGTGGCATAGTCCACGTTTAAATAAATGGATGGATATAGTAAGTTATGGTCATTATGGACCTGCATTACTTTTATTCCCTACTGCTGCTGCAGACTTTTTAGAATACGAAAGATTTCAATTAATTGATGCTTTAAAACCTTTTATCGATGCCGGTAAACTTAAAGTGTATTCAATTAATAGTATAAATACGGAGTCTTGGATGAACAATCAGATGCACCCAAGACATAAAGCTGAAAGACAAGAAGCTTTTAATCATTATATCTATGACGAGGTAGTTCCTTACATTTTTAATGATTGCGGAGGACACACTCCAATTATTCTATCAGGTGCTTCTTTTGGAGCTTTACATTCAGCAAATATCTTCTTTAAGCGTCCTGATTTATTTTGGGGTTTAATTGCAATGAGTGGCGATTACCAGTTACATTCTTATACAAAAGGATATGCTGATGATCTTACATTCTTTAATTCACCTTTAAGTTATTTACCGGGGTGGAATGATCATTATATCATTGATCAATTAAAACAAAAAGAAATTGTTTTAGCAACCGGACAAGGTAACCACGAAAAACCATCTGCTGCTATTGAATTATCACATGTTTTAAATGCAAAAGGCATCCATAACCATTTAGAAGTATGGGGTCACGATATTCATCATGATTGGCCTACTTGGCGTCAGATGCTTCCGCATTTCTTAGGAAATTGGTTTATTCATTAAGCACAAAAAAGCCTATCAAATTTAAGTTTGATAGGCTTTCTTTTTTAGTTAACTTCTTCTCCGTAAAAGGTGTGTTTTTCTAAGTACCAATTACTAACAGAATTTGTTTTCCTTGTATCTTCCTCTTCCAACAGAGATTCTAAAGAAGCATCTTCTCCGCTACCCCTAGACCTTACTCCTGTCTGATTAAAAATAGAAGTATCAATAATAGCACTAGTAGTACTTAACATTAAAATATTATCTGTTGTAAAAGGAGGAGAAACAGCTAATTCACCTGCTTCTACTAATTTAATTGTACTTTTATAATCCCCTTTTTCTTGAGCAATTTGCTCTGTATTGTTCTCTACAGATGCGTTTCTATCTGGGAACAGAAGTTGCATACTACCATCATTTTCTAACAAAAAGATATAAATATAACGATCTTCGTTGTTCCAACTATCGTATAATTTTTCATCTAAATATAAAGAAACAGTATATACTTCTCCTTCCACTAATGCACCCTGAGAAATAATTTCTCCGTTAGATTCTTTCATCAAACCTAGCTTATATGGGAAACAAGCATTATT
Organism: Flammeovirga pectinis; assembly: GCF_003970675.1. Lineage (GTDB taxonomy): Bacteria > Bacteroidota > Bacteroidia > Cytophagales > Flammeovirgaceae > Flammeovirga > Flammeovirga pectinis. The sequence goes on along the minus strand of NZ_CP034562.1, from coordinate 1,549,912 downwards.
AGGAGGAACATCCATTGTTAACCAACTTTTCACTTCCCCTAAGCGAAGAGCAAAATCAGAAAGCAAAACTGTTTTTTCTTTACTTAACCAATCTGTAATTTCTGGTAATGGGCTATGATCATCTTTATTTGTAGCAGATGTTCTTAACCAAGCGTATTCTAAAATATTAGATTGGTTGTACTTACCAATTAATTGATAATCACACCTTGCATTAGTTCCTACTTTTTCAACTTTAGCTTGACCAACCAAAGCTCCTTCAATTTCTTTATAAACTCCTTCCGATGGAGGAATTTCAATAAATACTTTCCCTGTTACGTTCTTACTCTTTATGTATTTATCTACATCAGAAGAAGTTGGAACATTATCAGAAAAAACATCTTTATTACCCTGATTTAAAGCTACCCATTTATCCGAATCGTCTTTCTTAATTAAAAGCTCTATTGTCGGTTCTAGTGGGTTATCTGCTAGTAAATTCTTACCTCTATAATATTTAGAAAGTTCTTTTACTTTTTCTAAATCAGTAGTATTTATACCTGCAGAGCTATAATTTACTTTAAGTCTATTCTTGTTATAAGGAGCCCATTTTGTCACCTTTAAAAGATCACCTTCAGATAATTCTTTATCACCCTCAATAATTTTACAGTAGCTTCCATTTACACCAAATAATGATGTTACTTCTACCACAGTTCCTTTTTCACCATGCGATAATTGTGTACCCGGTACAATACCAAGAGCGCTTCCACCATCCAAAGTGATTTTATATTTATTTTCTGCATCTACCACTCCAATTTGCACACCAATAGAGGGGTCTGCAACTCCCCCAAATAATGGAGCTTTAATTCTTTCTGCAGATGCTTCTATTACTGGATCTTGTCTAGGAACAGCATTATATAATATAATAGAGTTTACTCTTTTAAAAACATCTTCAGCAGATTCATTCACATTACTTGCTTGCATTGCCTTAATCAAAGCATAAGTGAATACTCCATGAGATTGCCCTCTAGAATCTTTATATTCTTTAGCAAATTGATAATCCTGAGCAGCTGATATTACAAGTGCTCCCCTTTCTGCGGCAGATTGCTTTTTCTCAAATTTTGTATCAATATCTAAGTCTGAAACAGGAACATATCTAGATTTTAATTCATTAATATTGATTTTCCCTCTAGTACCAGAACCACTAAAACAGTTATCAAAGATGACCGTTAGCTCTCCGTTTTTATCAAGAATTTGATTTAAAAGATCATTAATCTCAACATCAAGAAGATATTCATTTGTTCTTAATACATCAGAAGGAACAATTGCCTCATTTTTCTTATCTAATTCATAGAATTGAGAATTTGTAATTTGAGCACCATGTCCTGCGTAATAAATAAAAACTTGATCTCCGGGTTTAGTCGATTTTATCAATTGATTAAATCCTTTAATAATTGCTTTTTTTGTTGTGTTTTTTTCACCAGCAAGCAACTTCATGTTTTTTTCATTAAAGCCATATTTAGCTCTTAGAATATCATAAACTGCTGATGCATCGTTTACTGCTCCATCTAAATTTTGCCATTCTGCAAAGCGTTCGGTTTCAGAATCATAATATTTATCTATACCGATAAGAAGTGCTCTTTTTTCAGATGCTATTGATAGTAGAGAAAGAGATAAAAAACAACAAAGTAAAATATGTAATTTAGGTTTCATTCTTATTTTAAATTGACTTAATTGTATTATGTGTAGAAAACAGTAGTATAAATATAACATAATTATACTTGATGATGAGAAATACATTCGTTAAATCTCAATATGAAATTTAGATTAACAATCCTCCTCCTTATGTATACTTTATATTTATCACTAAAAACTATACCGTATTAACTTACAAATGGTATATAAATTGCCTTATTTTTTTATTATTACATATATAGATGACATTCATTTCATCTAAACTAAAAAACATGAATCGATTTTTTTTTATAATTAGCCTATTATCTTTTAGCATTCAAATCTGCAATGCTCAATGGAAAAACGAAAATCTTGAAGGTAAATGGATTGGCACAGCTGATTTTGAATTATACCCTGATTTAGTTTTTGTAAATATAGATTCTCTGATTAAAGTAAAACTATTTTACCACCAAGAAGAGACCAATAAAGTAGACAACTACAAGGAAACGTTAGACTCCTTAACTTTTCAAATTGATACGCCCTCTATGGCTGCTACCTATAAAGGAGAAATTTTGAATGATAGCACTATAATGGGACACCTTGAAGTTGGTTACAAGCAAGTTGATTGTAACTTAATTAGGGTCACTCCTATTACAATTGATGATTTAGGAAGTCTTCTAGGGTATTTCAGCTTCGAAGATGGCAGAATGATTCAAATTGAACCTTTTTATATAGATGGAACAATTCATCCTCTTCAAATTCTTGATTTTAATAACGGAAAAAAAAGAATTTTATACCCAACATATAAGGATGAAAAACAAGTCACTTTTTCTGCAGGTTTAAAAATGGCGTCATCATACCCTACGGATTTCACCATCACATTATTTAAAAACGAAAATGGAGAAGCAGTAAGGTTACAATATGATTCATATACAGAAGGTACTTCTTTAAAAGAAGGGAAAAGATTACAAGATCTCGCAGACTATAAAGATATCAGTATAAAAAATGAAGACATACAAATTGAAGGTACACTTACATATCCTAATATAGATGGAGGTAAACTTCCTTTAGTAATTTTTGTACCTGGTGCAGGAGAACAATTTAGAGGTAATATTTTCGATGAATACGTGAGGACTTTACCCTATTATGGGATAGCTACTTTTGTTTATGATAAAAGGGGGTGTGGAGTTTCTACGGGAGATAGAACAACTGCAAATTTTAATGATTTGGCAGGAGATTTAACTGCTGTTATCGAGAAATTAAGAAAGACAAAAAGGATAGATAGTAAAAACATTGGGTTAGTAGGTTTTGATCAAGCTGGGTATGTTATGCCGATCTCAGCATCTACTAATGAACATATAAAGTTCATTTTAAATATTTCTGGAGCATTAAGTAAGTTTGCTGATCAGGAAAAACAAGCGTTAGAAAAAAGACTTAAAGCTGATCTTTACACAGATTACGATATCAAAATAACATTAGATTATCAGAATCTATTAATGGACTATTTTGAAACAGGTGTAAAAACACCAGAATTGATTGCAGCTCATGATAAAATAATTGTTACACCAATGACTGAATATGTTACTACTTTTGATGAGGAAGAATATATCGCATGGTGGAAACGATATTTTGACTTTGATGCTAAACAGTATTGGGATAAAATAAAAATTCCAGTCTATACGCTTTACGGAGAAAATGACAACTTATTAGATCCTACACTAAATTTAGAGCGAATAGCTTCGTTCAAAAATTCTAAATATTTTGAGGGTAAGGTCTTTCCAAAAGCCAATCACTTTCTTTTAACAGGTGGTAAAAGAGGCGATGTTCAGCTAACAGAAGTTGAAGGTTATCCTCCATTCTTATTTAAAACAATTAATGAATGGATTGGCGTACAAGTTGGTTTAATTAAGAAGTAATCATCTTTGAGTGCTAAAATTAAAAGGGTATAACTAATTTCAATAGTAGTTATACCCTTTTAATTTTCCTCACCAAAAAAGGCTTTCCCAACCGAAGTTGAAAAAGCCTTTTAAGGAAAAAACTCAAATAATAAGATTGCTGCCTAACGGCAGTAAATTCTTTTAATTTGAAAAACTATGCAGAAACTACTTCTAAAGTGATTTCTTGCTGAACTTCTTTATGAAGATCAAGTACTGCTTTGTACTCACCTAACATACGGATCTCAGAAGAGAAACCGATACGCTTACGGTCAATATCAAAACCTTGAGCTTTAAGAGCGTCAGCCACTTGAAGTGGAGTTACTGCTCCGAAGATCTTACCACTCTCACCAGCTTTAGCTGTAAGAGTAAGTGTTAACTCACCAATTTTTGTTGCTAACTCAACTGCGTCTTGTTTAACTTTTTCAAGTTTATGAGCAGCTTGCTTGATTTCCTCATTTCTCATGCTGATGTTAGCTGAAGTAGCTAATTTTGCATAGCTTTGAGGGATCAAATAATTTCTACCATAGCCAGGTTTAACATTAACGATGTCGTTTTTGTAACCTAAACCTTTGATATCTGTTTTTAAAATTACTTCCATTTTTTTAGAAAAAATTTCTAGTTATCGTGATTGATTACTTTAAACCGTCTGCTACGTAAGGTAGAAGAGCTAGTTGACGAGCACGCTTCACAGATGTAGCAATTTTCTTTTGGAATTTTTGCGAGTTACCTGTAAGACGACGAGGTAAAATTTTACCTTGCTCGTTTAAGAATTTTAATAAGAATTCAGAATCCTTAAAATCGATGTATTTCACACCGTACTTTGTAAAGCGGCAATACTTTTTAGTACGCTCTTGCTTTCTGTTGATAGGTTCGTTTTGGAGACTCATTATGCTGATTTTTCTTCAGTTTCAGATTTTTTTGACCATTCGCCATTTCTTCTGCGCTCGTTAAAAGCAACACCGTGCTTGTCAAGAGATACAGTTAAGAAACGTAAGATGTTTTCGTCACGCTTTAATTCTAATTCGAATTTTGCGATGATTGACGGATCTGCCTTGAATTCAAATAAGTGATAGTGACCAGTTGACTTTTTGTCAATTGCGTACGCTAACTTTCTGAGTCCCATATCTTCTGATGAGTACACGTCTGCACTTGCCTCTTTCAGATGATTTTCAAATTTAGCAATAGCCTCCGTGGTTTCGGAATCGGACAACACAGGTGTCACGATGAAGACTACTTCATAATGCTTTAATGCCATTTTTATAAATTAATTTTTTGAAAAATTCAAAAATTCAATACCCCGAACACTATTCGGGTCTGCAAAAGTAAGAATTTATATTTCTACAACCAACATTTTTATTAAAGTTGATTGTTGGTTAACAAGAATTCACACCCTAACGCAGTAAAATAGTATTAATTTTTTTCTCAATTGCCTCTCTTTTTATTCCTTTACCAATAATTACAATTCTGTTAATTCGTTGTTCTCCTACACCCCATTCGCTACCTATAACTATCTTCGATTCGTTCCTAACACCTTGTACTATTACTTTATTTGATTCTCCAGCAATATTAAATATGCCCTTAAAACGATAAATAACTTCAAATTGCAATTGAAATAGTACAGACAGCCACATCTCAAGTTTTGTTGCATCAACATTACCTTCAAAAGTAAAAGAATAAGAAACGGTATCACCATGATTGTGAGAATGTGCTCCTGCAACAAAACTAGCCCTCTCCTCTACTTTAGAAGATGAAAAAGAATTTAAGTTTAAAATATCTTTTTTAACAACTTCACCATTATAGTTTTTCTCAGTCAAAGCAAGAGGATTCATCAATTTACATTGAAATAGTGCTTGTTTGATTGTTTCTTCACTCACTTCATCACATTTTGAGAAAACTAAAAAGTCACTGAAAGCGATTTGTTTTATTGCTATTTCATCTTCTTTTATTGATTGAATAACATTTTTAACATCAACTATCCCAACAGTTGCATTAAGTTCAAATAAACTAGCAATACCAGGATCGCCTATAAATGCAGCTGCTACAGCACTAGGATCAGCAATACCAGTTGTTTCAACAAGTAAATGATCAAACTTTTTATCTGAGTTTAATAAATTACGAAGTACATCTCTAAGTTCTCCATTAAGAGAACAACAAATACAACCATTTGCTAATTCGAATATATCCTCTTGGTTATCAACAATTAAACTACCATCAATTCCTACTTCACCAAATTCATTTTCTATTACAGCAAACTTAGCGTCAGGATATTTTTTAATAAGGTTATTTAAAAATGTTGTTTTACCAGCTCCTAAGAACCCTGTTATTAAAGTTACTTTTATTTTTTTCATAGTATATATTTACACAATTATGTCTTAAAATTACAAACAGTTTTATTATATTTGTCTGTTTTGTGAATAAATAACTACGTTATAATTTTTCAGTATGAAAATCAGAAAAGCCTATAGTTTCGACGACGTATTAGTCGTGCCCAAGTACAATACAATCAAATCACGTAGAGACGTTAGTTTTAGAACTAAAGTTACTAAAAACCATTACATCGATATTCCTGTTCTAATTGCAAATATGGATACAGTTTGCGAAAGTAACATGTGTATTGCTGTAGGTAGACTTGGAGGTCTTGGTGTTTTACACCGTTTCTTAACAATAGAAGAACAAGCGAATGAGGTTAGAAAAGTAAAAGCTGAAGGTTTACTTTGTGCTGCTGCTTTAGGTATTAAAGATTATGAAGATAGGTTAACTGCACTTGCAGAAGCTAAAATCGATGTCATTGTTCTTGATATTGCTCATGGTCACTCTGAAATGACAAAAGACACACTTCTTTTTATTAAGAAGAACTACCCACAAATAGATGTTATGGTAGGTAATATTGCCACTAGAGATGCTGCAGTAGATTTCTTAGAATGGGGTGCTGATGCTTTAAAAGTAGGTATTGGGCCAGGTTCTATGTGTACTACTCGTATTATGACAGGTTCTGGTGTCCCTCAATTAACTGCAATTGACGATGTTTATCAAGCAGTAGGAAATCGTATTCCAATTTGTGCAGATGGCGGTATCAAACAACCAGGTGATGTTGTAAAAGCAATTGGTGTGGGTGCAGACAACGTTATGGTAGGATCTATTGTTTCTGGGACTGATGAAGCTCCAGGTGAATTAATTACTACTAATGAAGGAAAATTCAAAACTTATAGAGGAATGGCTTCTTTCGATGCCGCAATTAGTAAGTTGAAAAAAGATAATAAAAAATCAAGAGAAGTAATTTCTGTTGAAGGTGAAAAAACTTTAGTTCCTTATAAAGGACCTGTTGAGCCTATCATCAAAAAATATTTAGGTGGTTTAGCTTCTGGTATGACTTACCAAGGTGCTACTACTCTTGATGCTATGAAAGGTAATGTAGAATTCGTTGAAATGACAACTTCTGGTCTTTATGAAAGTAAAGCTCATGGTGTAAGAAACTAATTCTTATCTTTTTCAAGATACAAAGCCTATACATGTTAAATACGTGTATAGGCTTTTTTTAATTATCAGAAAAAATAATCTATAAAAAAACTCCATATCTCTTTTCGAGCTATGGAGTTTTTTACTTTCAATAAGTATATATCTTAAGTCATTAAAACAGCCTTGAAATCATCAAGATTTCTTAATGCCTGACCAGTTCCTCTTACTACCGCTCTCAACGGATCGTCTGCAACGTGAACAGGTAATTTCGTTTTAATAGACAAACGTTTATCTAATCCTCTTAATAAAGCACCTCCACCAGTTAAGTGAATTCCTCTATCGTAAATATCAGCAGATAATTCTGGTGGAGCAGTTTCTAAAGCTCTTAATACAGCTTCTTCAATTTTAGAAATTGACTTATCAATTGCATAAGCAACTTCTGAGTAAGTAACTGTAATTACTTTTGGAATACCTGTCATTAAATCACGACCACGTACTTCAAAAGGCTCAATTTCTTCATCTAACTCCGTTAAAGCAGAACCTACTTCTACTTTAATTCTTTCTGCAGAACGTTCGCCAATCAATAAATTATGTTGACGACGCATGTAATCAAGAATATCTCTTGTAAATACATCTCCGGCAGTTCTAATAGACTGATCTCCTACAATACCAGAAAGTGCAATTACAGCAATTTCTGTAGTACCACCTCCAATATCAACAATCATACTACCTACTGGTTGTTCAATGTTAATACCAATACCAATAGCAGCAGCAATTGGTTCAGGAATCATGTACACCTCTTTTGCTCCAGCATGTTCAGCAGAGTCCCTTACGGCACGTTTTTCTACTTCAGTAATACCAGAAGGAATACAGATAACCATTCTATGAGAAGGAGTAAAAAACCTTTTTCCTTGGTTAATCATTCTGATCATACCACGAATCATTTGTTCAGCAGCATGGAAATCAGCAATAACGCCATCTCTTAAAGGTCTAATTGTACGAATATTTTCATGCGTTTTTTCGTGCATTTGCATTGCCTTCGTACCCACGGCAATTACTTTTCCATTCTGACGGTCCAATGCAATAATTGACGGTTCGTCCACTACTACTTTATCTTTCTGAATTATAAGTGTATTGGCTGTACCTAAATCAATCGCTAGGTCGCTAGAAAAGAAATCAAACAATCCCATATATATATTATCTTTGCTATCAGTTTCAAGTTATTAAGACAACAAAAATGCTGATAATTTATTAAAATTTCTATTTAATAATCAATGCATTTAGAGTCTACTCGTTTTTCAACTTTGCAAAACTGCAAAAACTACCTCTAAATAGAAAGTATGTGTAGAAATTACATTAATTTTTTTACATCTGTTTTGTATTTTATCTATGCTTTTTCATTCAAACTGAGTATTATTGAAGTGAATTAGAGAAAAAAACATAAAAATCGAAAGAATGCATCTTATTGAACTTTATACTTTAGAGAATAATGACCGTCTAGATTTAGTTGAACACAACATTTCTCCAGAGCCTGGTGATTTTATTTTTTCTAAAAATGAATATGAGTTCCTTAAATCATTATACGACAAAAATGTGCCGTGTGATGTTAGCCTATTCCCAAAATTCTCGGAAGAAATTGCTAAGGAAATTAAAGCGTTATTAGATGAGTGTGATTTTAACGAAAAAAATCGTTCTTCCATAAAAGATTTACTTGAAAAGGTCGATTTGAATGAAGAACAACTCAACTTTATTCAACAACTAATTTCTAAGCTAGATGAGATTGAAACTGATTGGGAATTTGAAGATGAAAACCGTTGGGAATTAATCGAATCTCTAAAAAATATTAGTGTCTTATTCATGATGAATGAGATAGAAAGAGAATTTGGTGACGGTGAATTAACTTCAGCCACTACCCTAACGGACAACGAATTTAAATTATTGTCTATTATTCACGAAGATGAATCGAAAAATAAAGCAGAAGAAAAAGTAGGTGATCTCACTTTTAATTTAGCTCAATTAGATTACATCAGAGAGATTATCACAACACTTGAATACCCAGAAAATACTCCATTAAATGTTCAACAAGAAGATTTCATTTTAAATATCTTAGAGAAATGTTCTCATCTTAATGAAGAGGAACCAAATGAATTTCACACATTTAGTATTCAAGAACTGTTTGAAATAGAATCCGCTTCTTCTATCACCCAAGATGATTCTTCGATTTTTGCAGATAACAATTTTTCTAAAGCAGAATTAAAGCTATTAGATGCTGTATTTAATAATAAAGGGTTTATTAGAATCGGTGATTCCAAGTATTCTAAAAAGCAATTAGAAAGCCTCCGTGGTGCATTTAATGAGGAAATTGAATGGGATAGTGTCAAAAAGTACTTCAGTGAGTCTCAGCAGGAATTAATCTCTCATATATTTATAGTGTATGATAACCAATTCTTAATTGAAGACGATGGAGATTCTGAAGAAACGAAGATTGATATAGAAGTATTCTATTTAATGGATCAGATTGAGAGAAATGAAATCGAAAACATTGGTAGCTCTATCAGTTCATTAATATTTGATGATGTTCAATATGCTCTATTGGATGCTGTTTTCAAGAATAAAAAATCTTTTAAAGATGATTTACTTAAAATTAATCTTAAAAAGAATGAGCTAGATAAAATAGAAAAAATATTTGATCAATTACCACTTTATCAGAGTGATAAACTAGTAATCTCGTTACCTAAAAATGCAAAGAAATTTGTTGATAGCCTGATTCAGACAGCTATAGTTAATGATCCAAAGATCTAAAAAAATACAACTAACAAAAAAGCCACTAGAATTTAATTTCTAGTGGCTTTTTTGTTACACTTTAAATTTCATTAAAGTGCTACATGAATACCAATTTGAGCACCACTACCAAGGATTACTTGTAAACCAATCTTGTCATTAAAGTGATACTTACCACCAATTCCTAATCCAATCCATAAAGGAGAAGATGTACTACCATTATAATCTTCGCTATGGTTACCATTCCCTACATATTTATATGAGTTGATAGCAAATCCAATATCGCCACTAGCAAATACATCCCACTTTGGGTGTGTAATATTTAAAACTCTATCAGCATACCATCTAAACCTTGCACCTAAACCAATTGTAGAGTGTCTCCAATCGTCATTATTATGATTTTGGTGAATATGCGAAGCATAAGAAAGAGATGGAGCAACAGTGAAATCCTTAGCTAAATGGAATTCATAATCTACTTGTATACCTGTTCCACCATGATTCCAATAAGATGCTAGTCCAACGTTCAAGTTATGTACTCCAGAATAATTTCCGGCTCCAGATGATGAACGCTTTTTAGAAGAATGATTTGAAGAAGATGAATTTCTATTTTCATCGTCGTCCTTATTTGATTGAGCGTTAACGTTAATAGTCATTCCTAACATTAAAAATGCAAGAATTAGAGAGAGGTTTAATCTTAGAGATTTCATTGAATAAAAATAAGTTAAATTTTAATACAATGAATAGACATTCACGGTATGACATCAGACAAAATAATCTACAAAAATTTCTCAATATTAACACTTGTAATGCTATTAGAATTTCCCAAGAAAAATTCCACTAAAAAAAAGCCTTTGAGGTAAACTCAAAGGCTAATTTATATATCTTAAATTAATTTCTTAATCTTCTTCTTCTAATACATGCATGTGAATCGGCAATTTAATGACTTCCTTAAAGTCTTCGCCAGATTCTTGCATATCCTCATCGTCTTCTTCATAATACCAATTCACCTCAACATCATGTCCACTTGCTTTTAAAAATTCTAACTTTCTAAAAACTTCAACCAGACATTTAGAAGAACTTGTATTAAAATATTCCAAACGAACATCAAATAAAGTCTTAGGCTGCGGCTTCGTATTATATTCATCAAGCCATTCAAAAAGTGGCTTATAAAACTCAATTGAATTTTCTGGGATTGATCTCCCTGATATTAGAAAATGACCACTCTCATACTCCATTTGTATCAGAGGTGTCTTCGGTGTATCTTTCTTTAAAAAATCTTTCATTTTCGAAGTGCAATTAAATTGGCACGCTTACTTTAATTGTGAAAAAAGAGCTTTGTTCATTTGTATCAGTGAACTCATAATCAAGTTTTTGACCTGACTTTCGGGCGATATCTATAATACCAAGTCCCGCACCTCCTTGTTCAGAAAAATCTCCATTGCTAAGTACTTTCCTGTAACGCATTTTTAATTCGTCAACAGAAAGCTCATTAATAGAGTCAATCCTTTCTTTTAGAAAGTTAGCTGTCTCAATAGGCACGTAGTTACCTGCGACAATGTAATAAGCGTCTGCCCCTTTGGACAACAAAAACATAACAATATTTGTAGGCGAGTCACTAGCCTTCATTGTGTCAACGCCTTCAAAATGATGGAATATATTTTGTAATATTTCCACTGCAATCACATTAATTCGTCTTTGCAACTTCATTAATGATTCATGCTCTGAAAGCGAATCTTCAACACGACTAAGTATCTCTCCTAAGATATCATCATTCATAATGCCTTTGAAAGCAAATAGTTCTTTACCATTTGCTCCACGCATTTTATCATATAGAGAATTTACTTCTGAATGCACTTTAATAATAGTGTTATCCAACTTTTACCGAGTCCTCGTTTTAACAATAAAAGGGATGTTTAAATAATCTTTACAATTACCTCATCTTTAATTTATTATCAAAATCTTTTTGATTAAAAATTAAATTATTTTAGAAATTAACTAGTTCAGTTCCTTCTTCGGTAAATTTAATTGCGCCCAATTTATACAAATAACCAAGTAGTTGCTTAAATTGTTTTTTACTCATTTTAAATTCACGCTTTATTTCATTCGGGTGACTTTTATCGTTAAAAGGCATTTTCCCTCCTTTCTTGCGAAGTTGTAATAGTAATTCCTTTGCTACTCTATCTGTGTCATCAGAATTGTATCCTTGTTTTTGTAAGGATAAATCTAATTTACCATCAGGTCTAACCTCAGTAATAAAGCCTTTGACTTTACTTCCTATTTTTAAAGGTTTATATACCTGATTCTTATAAAGTAATCCAGTCCATTTTTTATTTATGATACACTCATAACCGAGTTCTACTTCTTGAGCAATATACATATAAACTTCTTGGTTTCTCTCAAAGCCAGATGTGTCTTGCGACAAAAATTTATATAATTTGTTGGAAGCAAAAACCCTACCTGTAATTCTGTCTCTATCGACATAAACAGTGTAAAGTTGTCTTTTTCTCATAGGTTCAGTTTGCTCCGAAAACGGAACAAATAAGTCTTTAGAGATGCCCCAGTCTAGAAAAGCCCCCATCTTGTTGGTGTCTTTACACTCCAATGTAGTAAATTCTCCGACAATTCCCTTAGGTTTTTCATGAGTAGCTACCCATCTTCTCTCATTATCTGTATAAATAAATACATTTGTGGTCTCTCCAACCTTTAATTCGCCTTTTGCTAGACGAATTGGCATAAATACATCTTCTTCCTCTAATGTAAAGAAGTAACCGAAATCTGTAATTCGTGCAACTTCTAAATCTATATATGCGCCTGCGAGTATCTTACTCATAATTTATTCCTATTAAATTCAATATTTGACTAAAATCTTGAGGTAACGAAGATTTGACACACACCATTTCATTTGTAAATGGATGAACAAAACTATAAGATGATGCATGCAGCCAAAGACGATCTAATTTGAATTTCTCAAGCATCATATTATTATGACGATGATCGCCATATCTTCTATCCCCTATTATTGGATGATTTTCACCTCTTAAATGTAAACGTATTTGATGAGTACGCCCCGTATATGGTCTACTTTCTACCAAACTGTAACGTGAAGTAGGATAAGGCCCTACAGGAACTTCTAATTCTACGTTTTGTAAAGGTTTTATCAGTGTTTTTGCTGATTTGTATACCTTGTCGTATCTATTTTTAATATGGTTTGTTAATAGCTTTTCTTCTAATAAATGTCCTCTAACAAGAGATAGATATGTTTTTTTCACTTCCCCTTCTTCATTATTCAATTTCTGAAATTTTGCTGTTGCATCAGAAGAAAATGCAAAGATTAGAACACCTGAAGTTGCTCTATCTAACCGATGACAAGGATAAATATATTTACCTATTTGATCTCTTAACTGAAATATTGCAAAATCACCCTCGTTTCCTGTTAATTCGGATGGATGAACCATTAAACCAGTTGGTTTATTGATTGCAATGTAATGTTCATCTTGGAATAAGATTTCTAACATTTATTAAATAAGTATTAAGAAAAGACAAAATTTAAACAAACACACGTACATTACGTAACTATAAGTGGTTATATTTGCCAATGAAGAACAAATATACAAGGTCTGTTTTCAATATTTTAATATTTTGAGACATTATACAGATTCATTACGAAATAATATTTGAAATTAAATTATGCTAATCAAAATAATTATTGTTGTAGCGGCATTTATGTTTCTTTTCAAAAGGTATTCGAAAGTAATAATTAAGTTTCTTTTGAATGTTTTAGGAAAAAGAATGATCAAAATGCAACAGCAAGGAAATAATCCTTATTTCAACCAACAGCAAGCTCCGCAAAGACAGCCTCAGAACGACTTTGAAAAAAGTATTAAAGTCGATGAAGAAATGACGATATATATTCCTAAAAAGAAAAAATAACAAAAAGACCTACTTTATAAATTAAAGTAGGTCTTTTTGTTTCTATATATTTAGAGAAGAAATTTGAGATTATTTACCCCAAATAATAAAGTATTCCAACTTGAACTAATCCGATTAAGAATCCTAGAACAGCTCCCATAATCTCAATAAAAGTAAGTTCTTGTTTGATAACAGACATCAGTAAGTCTTCAAATTTTTGATCTGAAAAGTGAATTACCTTCTCATAAACTATATCTTGAATACTTATTGAAGTGATATTATCTCCTAGATCTTCCATTAATTTAGGGATCATATCATCTACTGATTTCTCCATACCGTCTCGAATTTGATCTATCATGGCATCACCTCCAAACATTTGCAACATTGGGCCAAATTGAATAGCTTTTTCATCAACAAATTCATTGATCCGCTTCATAATTGCTACTTTCAATTTTGCTTTATTGTCTTCAGTATTAAGTTTCTCCGTAATCATTTCCGGAGTAAAGAGATCTTTTTCTACAATAATACCCAAACGTCTAGCTAAAGTATCTTTCCTTCTTGGGAATACCCCATGCAAGGTAAATAACCCTAAATTAATTGGCTTTCTCGGATGAAAAAGCATTTTTATTGCAACATAATTAGTTACCCAACCAATCCCTGCAGAGATCAAAGGCAAAATCCACATTATTAAATTCATACTATTTACTTTGTAGTAATTCTGTTAACTCCTTAAATATTTTGGCCGTTGGCAATCCCATTACGGTAAAGTAAGATCCATTAATTTTATCAATCATAGACATTCCTATCCATTCTTGAATTCCATAACTTCCTGCTTTATCAAACGGTTTCTTTTCTTTAATATAATAATTAATTACCGTATCATTTAATGGTAAAAAAGTAACCTCAGTGCTATCAGTAAATGAAATTCTACTTTCTTGCGTTTGAATGCAAACTGCAGAATAAACTTTATGTGTTTTACCAGATAGTTTACGCAACATTTCTACGGCTTCATTTGCATCTTTAGGCTTTCCTAAAACCTCATTATCTACTACGACAACGGTATCAGAAAAGATTACAATTTTGTTTTCTTCTAAATTGGAAAATGCATCAGCTTTACAATTTGCAATATGTTCTGCAACTTTATCAGCAACTAAATCACTCGGATAAGATTCATCGACTTCTCTAACTTCTATAGAGAAATCTAAATCTAAACCAGATAAAAGCTCTGCTCTTCTAGGAGATTTAGATGCTAATATTAATTGTTGACCTTTTAAATCAATCATTCTAATTATCTTTAAAATAAGTAACGATCTCAAATATAGCTTTCTCTATCAATATTTCTCGGTCTTCGGCCTCTGTTTTAAACGAATATTTAACTTCATTATCTTCAATGATCTTAATGGCAACCTGTATTTCATTATCATTTTCTGTGTATTTCCCTTTTAATTGAAAAACGCCTTCTCCTTTAGCATAAGGTGTAAAAGTAAATGAATTGTAACCACTGTTCTTACCTTCAGATAGTTGTAATAATTTCCTATCAAAATAAGCGGATAATTGAAGAGGGTCTGTCCAGATTGAATCCTCTTCGAAATCTGACATTCTTATTCTTGCTAAATTTGATGAAATTGAAATATTACTTTTCACATCATCAGTTACTCTACCAATATCAAAACTATCTCCTCCATGTGGTATTCTCATTTCAGGTTGTTGAAATGCACCAAAGCGCTCTGCTAATCTAGGTACTTCATCTACAGAATTTCCAAACATCATTTGTACATCTAAAAATTCTCCCTTTCTTAAATTTCCTCTTTTCAAGTAATCTAAGATCGAATATGTCAACAATCCTTGTCCATACATAGAAGACTCATAACTTACTTTATCAGCCGCAGAGCCTGCTAGTAAATACATTCCTGAACGAGTTCTCACACGTTCTAAAGCTCTTAATCTAACTGCTTCCTCATCAATATTTCTAGATGCAATTATTGTTTCTGCAAATTTACCAGCATTACAAGCATCCATAATAAAAACCTGGCGTGTAATTGGTATTTTCTTCATCCAATCCAACCATTCTTTACCTGCAATTGCATACGCTTCTTTAATTCTATTGTCTGTTAAATCTGCAGTTGAAATATCTTTCGTTAAAAAGAAAAAATCTTCGTCTCCGTTTTTTTCTTTTACAGACATACCGTGCCCTGCCAAGAATACAAAAAGAACATCTGAAGGAGTAGCTAATTGCTGAAGGCTATCGAAAGCTAATTTTATGTTTTGCTTATTTGGCTGATGTTTTGGATCTGTACTACCTGTAGAGAAAAGATCTACATGTACTCTATGTTCACCAAATAATTCTTGCGCTGATGATTTAATCGATGTTGCAATTTTTTCAGCATCCTTAGCCGCATATTTTAGATCAAGTGTTGTTCCTCTATAATCAGAAACTCCCACAACAATACCGTAAAAAGAAGGAATCGTTTGATCTTCATTCTTTGATTTGTGCTTTATCGTCAAACCTCTTCCTGACAATGTTCCCTCTAGATTTTCAACTTTTATAGTGATATTATTTAAATTACCACCACCTTCAAAAAGATAACTTAGAGAATCTAAAGGAACTGAATATTTATTCTTATCGTGTTTTTGATTTAAGATATTGATCTTATTTAGTGTATTGTTTATTTTGTACTCAGAAATATCTGACAATACTTCTTTTCCATTCACTAATACAGCTACTTTTCCAATCCCACCACCTCTATCTACAACTTCTACCAATAACTTATCCCCTTTTTTATGCATTCTTGCTTCTGGGTAGAGTAATATATCTGTCAACTCTGGAACAACCCTTAACTCTGAACCCATAAATAGTTTAGAACCTAAACTTGGCTCCCAATACATATCTTGAAGTTGTACCAAATCAATCGTTTCATTTCCCGCAACATAATATAGGTTTTTCATATTCGATTCAGATGCATCAAACAAGCCTGAATTATGCTGAACAACCCAACCTATATCTCCATCAGATAAAACTACACCAAATCTTAAATCAGAATCAAGATCCCATATTCCTACACCTAAGTCGTTAGACAAAGTTAGAAACACTTGTTTACCAGGAAAGTCAAGTACATCTACAACATTCCCTTTACTTTGTTTGTAATCATAAATAATAGATGATAAATCATTTGAGAAAGTTAATAAACGGCCATTTTCTTCTGCAGCGATTACATATTTATTATCATAAGTAAATTTTGCACTCAAAATTTTATTTTCAACATCAATAGATCTTATTAAAGAGGCATTAGTTAAATCCCATAACGATAATTTATTCTTACCTCCAACAATTAACTCCTTCTCATCATTGCTAAAAGATAATGAAGTAATTAACCTATCTTTTGATCTAAAAATAATTTTATCTGCTGTGTTCTGAACCGGTACAACAACAACTTTTCTATCACTAAAGCCAATTGCAATTTTACTCCCTGATAAAGTAGATGTAATAGCTGTTATTTGATAATATGAACTATAAACCAACTTAGGCTTACTTTTTATTTGAGTAGTATTTATGCTGAATAAGTTACCCGCGTTATCAGAATACAGTAATGTAGAATCGTTTGGTAAAAGATAGGAATGATAAATTGGAGCATTCACTTTATATTCATGCGATAACTGAAAGTTAGTTGTATTGTCCCAAACTTTAATTGTCGAGTCTAAAGAAGTGGTCACTAATTTACCATTTGATTTAAATTTTGTATTTGATATTTCTTGATCATGTGCTTCCCATTTTGTAAGGTCTTCCCTACTGCCAAGTTTCCATAACCTTAAAGCACCACTTTCTGAAGAAACTGCTATGCATTGAGCAATTAAAGAGACAGAAAAACCCTTTGCTTTATCTTTAATTGGTTTCCAAGATGCTATCAATTTCATCCCTTTTACTTCCCATAAAGCAATTTCACCATCGTTATAAGCTACAACCACCACGTCTCCTTTTTTACTAAAAGCAGATGTTATTATTTCTCTACTAGAAAATTCCTTTTCGAGTAAAAGGCTATCTCCTTCAATTTTATAGAAATAAGCATGGTTACCTCTAGAAGTAATAATCACCTTTCCGATTGAATGAGAATATTTAATAGTATTTACGCCTGTTCCATCGGGCATATAACCATTATCCGTAATAGAATCAGTGTCTATATTCCAAGAAATTAGCTTACCGTCCCAACCACCACAGATAATTACATTCTGTTCTTTAAGAAAGATGATATCAGCAACCCAATCCTCAAATAGCTTTTTTTGTTTCTTAACTTTCTTCTGAGAAATATTCCATATCTCCACAGAACCATCAAATTTCCCGAAAATTACAGAATTATTAGATTTTGGAAAGGATATAAATGTGGATACACCTGAAGTCAATTCGGCAGACCAGTTATGCACTTTAGCTTTCTCTTTAGACAGCCAATCCCAATGGTAAACCTCTCCTTGTGCATTGATATAAATGATTATATCCTTCTTAAAACGCACTTCAATAATTGCATCAGACAAATGATCTATAGCAGAAACTAGCTTTCCAGATTTAGTTTCCCATACTTTTACAGAGTGATCTAAACCTGCAGAAACAATAAATTGCTTGTCTTTGGATAAAGAAATATCTGCAACGCCAATTTCATGAGCATTTATAGTTCTTAATAAACGTTCTTGCCCTGTATCCCAAATTTTTATTGTTCTATCTTCTCCAGCTGAAATAATTAAGGCCCCATCTTTCGAAATATCCAAAGAGGTTACCTTCCCTAAATGACCTTGAGAGAATGTCAGTGCAATATTAGCATCTTGACTAAATGAACATTGAGCGTAAAAAAAGAGGCCAATAGTAATAATTAGCCTCCATTTTAAAATTAATATCTTTAAGTACATTCTATTATTACTTTAAGTAATAAAGGTACACATGTTCAATAACATGAAAAATTATTTACTAAATTTTTCCCAAGCTCTTTCATGAAAGTAATAAAGAGCCATTTTTGAGAAAACTTCGAATGACCCGATTGAAAGAGCCATTTTAACTTCGCCAGTAATGAGATATGATATAGTTATTGTATCTATTGTTCCTACAATTCGCCAAGACACTGATTTAGCAATACTCACCCACCTTGGTTTTGGGGCAGCACCAGATTTTACAGCTTCTTGTTCAGCTACTTCATCGGCCTGTATTTTCTTCTCTATTATTCTATCAGCTAACATAAAAAGATCAGTGAAAATTCAAATTTGTTTATTACCCTACTAATTCAGTAGGCAATAGTAATACTTTGTTTACAGATAACAAAAAAAAACTTCTTATATTCTATTTATATTGACAAATAATTGAAATTAAGACTGATTTAATTGTATAATTCAATGTATTTGACTTATTTAACAACTAATTAATATTCTTCAATAAAGGTCGTTGCTAGAAAAGACTTAACAAACTAATGAGAAAGAGAAAGAACTATCCAGGTGAACTGAGAGAAATCGGGACTAAAGATTATAGCCTGATCTTAGGGAACTTAATGAATTATCGTAATCAATTAATGAGAGAAACAGAGGAACAAAAGATGGGTTTAATCTTTTCTAAAGTTTCTGAAAAGCTTAAAGAAATTGGTTGTTTGCGTGCTTCTAACAGTGTAAAGAACAGAGCAGGTCGTAAAAAACTTGGTCTATATCAAGAGATCACTTCTAAAAAGAAAGAAGAAGTTATCGAAATCATAAATAAGAATTGGCATGAAGCAAAACAAAAGCATGATGCTATAAAAACAAGAAATAAAAAATTCGCTTTAGATAAGCAGAACATTGAAACTGTTGATGTATAAAACCATCTAACTGTTACAAAAGTCAGCCCCTTCCAACTATGTTAGTCAAACTACAACTTAAAAATTCTCCAAATCAAGTAATTGTAGATGATCACGTATATGAATATTTACGTGATAATCCCTATTTAAAAAGTCTTGATTTTATCTATAATTTAAGAGAGCATTCATCTGGACGTGCTGTGTTTCAAAAATCGTGGAGACAAAGCAATGGTAAATATAAAACTGACACGATCTATTTACACAAAATGGTTGCGGAGAAATTTATAGGACCTCCAAACACAGATCAGACGCTAATACGTATTGTGAATGGCAATAGGCTAGATTGCAGACTTAAAAATCTTGCCTATGCTGATAGATCAGACATTAAAAGAAACACTCCATCCAAACATAATAAAACTGGATACATTGGAGTTGTAAAGGATAAATATAACTACAGAGCAGTAATCTATAAGGATAAAAAACCAATTTCACTTGGCACTTATAAAACTGCAAAAGAAGCAGCACTGGCTTACAACAAAAAATCTATTGAATTATTTGGTAAGACAAGAAGTCTAAACAAAATAAAGAATGTAGAAGAGATTATTCCAGACCCACCTAAGGGCGAATAATTAAAAAAAGGTTGATATAGTAAATTATATCAACCTTTTTTTATGTAAATATACGGCTAGTAATTAATGCATTGATTTAAAAAAAGCACTTACATAGTAAAGCCAATTACCATTACATCATCTACTTGTTCTTCTTCTCCTTTCCAAGAATCAAACTGCGTTTTAATAAATAATTTCTGATCCTTAACGGGAATTTGATAACAAGCTTCTAGTATTTTTCTAAAATTGGGACTTTTTAATTTCTTGCCTTTTGTTCCACCAAACTGATCTGCAAAACCATCTGAATAGAGGAAAAACATTTTATCAGTACCCATATTAAATGAGTGTGTTTCGGTAGAAGCAAAAGTACTCACGCCTCCTACTCCCCTAGAAGAACCTTTAATAATTTGGTGAGTGTTATTCTCTACAATTGTCATAGACATTCCAGCACCAGCAAAATCTATTGTAGAAGTACTTTTATCTATATAACAAACTGCTACATCCATACCGTCCATATTCCCTGTATTCTTTTGTTTAAGAATACTAGAAAGTCTTGCATGTAATTCTTCTAGAATCAATGTTGGGTTGTATACATTCTGAGACTCTACAATATACTCTAAAGCAGTTTCTCCAACCATACTCATAAATCCACCAGGTACACCGTGCCCTGTACAATCTGCAGCAATTAGAACACCTTTTGTCTCATCAATCATCTTAAACCAATAGAAGTCTCCAGAAACAATGTCTCTTGGCTGGAAAAAAACAAAAGAATTTGGCAATAATTGTTTAACATTTGTCCAATTAGGCAAAATCGCTTTCTGGATTCCTTTTGCATAGTTAATACTATCCATAATATCCTGAGATTTTGCTTGTAATAACTGGTTTATTCTTTGAATTTCTGTTGATTGAATTTCTAACTCATTTTTTTGAGTTTTTAATTTTCTATTGACGTTTCTTTTATTTTTATTTTCGATAGTTAGAAAATAGATAGACAAGCCAAGAATTAAAATCAAGAAAAACGCTGAAATAGTTATTATTGCTTGGCGCTCAATTATTATTTCATTTAACTCCTGATCTTTCTTAAGAATTTCATTTTCTTTTACTCTCTGAGCTACTAAGTATCGAACATTTAATTCTGCTAATTTCATTCTTACCTCCTCACTAAAAATAGTATCTTGATAAGCTTCTATTAGATCATCATATTTTAAAGCTTTTTTGTAGTAGCCTTTTAACCTTGCAATATTTTTTAATTCGGTAAAAGCATTTAAAGCCATATGCTTTGCTCCAATCCTAACAGAGATATCTGCCGCTTTTCTAGCGTAATACTCTGCTTTATCGTAATCACCTTGCTCTCTATATATAAATGCTATATCAGTTAGCGTGCTTACCATTTTATCAGAATCATCAATATTTTCATCATTGAGTTCCATTGATTTTAAAAGATAAACTAATGCCTCATCAAATAATCCAATCTCTGAGTACACTTTTCCAAAATCAGAATAGGTAACAATTTGACCATAAATATCATTATCCTCTTTCCTTAAGTTAAGCGCGTCATTAAAATTATCAACGGCCTTTTTAAATAACCCTGTACCTTGGTATACCCTACCGTAATTTGTCATTACGTATCCCTGCATTCTTTTATCTTTCAGCTTTTTAGAGATTATTTCTGCCATCTCTAAATGAATAACAGCTTCATTAAAGTTCTCTTGATAAATATTTACTGATGCAATATTAATATGGGCATATCCTTGATCTTCATCAGAAGAAATCGCAACAGATTTATCTAAAGCACGCATAAAATCTTTCATTGCTTTTTGATATTCACCTTTATTTCTAAGAGCAATACCACCATAGCTAATAGCCAAGATTTCTTGATTAATCATGTTATTCGCCTTACTTAAATCTTCAGAAATTTTGGCGTATAAATAAGCATTATCGGGAGATATATTTCTATGAAGCCACGCAAGTTCTAGAGCAGCTGATATTCGAATAGAATCAGAAACATTTTTTGCCTCAAAGATTGAAATAAGACTATCAAATTTGGGGATTTCATCTTCTGCTGAATGTTTACCAAACGACACTAGAGAAGATAAAATGAATAGAATACTTAAAAGATTTTTCATTTTGGATACAACTGCTAAAAAGTAGCAGAAATGTGTTAGTTATTTAGTTGTTTACGCAAACATGATTTTACAGATTATATAGTAAATATACGGATTCATTTTAATTTCAATCATTTATTGACAAATAAAAAAGCCTTATAGTTAAGTAACTATAAGGCTTTAATATAAATGAATGGACTAACTATGCTTTTCTAGCTATTGCTCTTTTAGCAGCAGCTACAACATCATTAAAAGTTAAACCATATTTTTCCATTAATTCTGCTGGAGTACCAGACTCACCAAATGTATCATTTACAGCCACAAATTCTTGTGGTGCCAATAATTTAGTTGTCAATACACCTGCAACACTTTCGCCTAAACCACCAGCAATTTGGTGCTCTTCAGCAGTTACGATACAACCTGTTTTCTTTACTGACTTAAGAATTGCTTCTGCGTCTAAAGGTTTGATTGTATGAATATTGATGATTTCAGCAGAAATTCCTTCCTCAGCAAGTTTTTCACCTGCTAAGATAGCTTCCCATACTAAATGTCCTGTTGCAACAATAGTTACATCAGTACCTTCATTCAACATTACAGCTTTTCCAATTTCAAATTCGCCTTCCGGCATGAAAACAGGAATAGATGGACGTCCAAATCTTAAATAAACAGGACCGTCATGAGATGCAGCAGCAATTGTTGCCGCTTTAGTTTGGTTGTAATCACAAGTATTGATTACCGTCATATGAGGAAGCATCTTCATCATACCGATATCTTCTAATACTTGGTGAGTAGCACCATCCTCTCCCAACGTAAGACCTGAGTGAGATGCTGCAATTTTCACATTCTTACCAGAGTATGCCACCGATTGACGGATTTGGTCATAAACACGGCTTGTTGAGAAGTTTGCAAAAGTACCTGTAAAAGGAATTTTACCACCTACAGTCATACCCGCAGCTACATTTATCATGTTCGCTTCTGCAATACCCATTTGAAAGAATCTTTCAGGGAAGTCTGCTTTAAAAGCATCCATTTTTAGAGAACCTGTTAGGTCAGCACATAATGCTACCACGTTCTCATTGATTTTACCTAATTCGTGTAAACCCGCACCAAATCCTGAGCGTGTATCTTTTTTCTCTGTGTATGTAAACTTCTTCATTGTAGTATTTGAAGCGATTTTGATTCTCTCAAATAAATTCGATTACAAATCTAATGTTTGTGTTGACAGTGACAAAATTATTTCAACTTCAAAACCGTATATTGTCAAAATGATGCATAATGAAACGTTCAGAACCTCTGTAGAGCCCGTATTCTTCGAAAATAAAATCAATTATTCATCAAAATTATTTTCAATAGGCTCCTGTTTTTCTCAAAATATAGGAAATCGATTAGCAGATTATCGATTTAATATCACTACAAACCCTTTTGGAACTTTGTATAATCCGATTTCTATATTCGAAAATATCACCAATTCAATTGAAGAAAAACCTATAGACAGCAACAAAATTATAGCTATAGATGGGATCTATAAACACTTTGATTTCCATTCTGATATTTCTTCAGTTTCAGAAGCTGGTTTATTGAATGATATCACATCGATAACGTCATCAGTAAGAAACCAATTAGCAGATTGTTCACACCTTTTAATTACTTTGGGAACTGCTTTTGTTTTCGAAAAGAAGGATATAAATTCTATAGTTGGGAATTGCCATAAAGTTCCGGCTAAAGAATTTAATCAAAGACTGCTTGATTTAGAGGAGTTATTATCTTCTTTTGACAGTTTACATCGGCTTCTTCCTCAAAAAATTAATATAATTATTACAGTTTCCCCAATAAGGCATTTTAGAAATGGCTTAGTAGATAATAATCTTAGTAAATCTCTTTTACGATATTTCACTCATCAAATCTGTAATAAATATGCGAATGTAGAATATTTCCCTTCTTTTGAAATTATGATCGACGATTTGAGAGATTATAGATTTTATACTGAAGATATGGTACACCCCTCTACTTTAGCAATAGATTATATTTGGTCTTATTTTAAAAATGGAATGATTGATACCAAGACAGAAGATACTTTTAAAAAATTAGATAAAGTAAGGAAAGGAATTGCGCATAGGCCGTTTAATCCAAAAACTCCAGCACATCAAAAATTTTTAAATAAACTGAAACAAATCACGCTATCAATCAAAGACTTTAAAACAGAAGCA
Organism: Flammeovirga pectinis; assembly: GCF_003970675.1. Classification (GTDB taxonomy): domain Bacteria; phylum Bacteroidota; class Bacteroidia; order Cytophagales; family Flammeovirgaceae; genus Flammeovirga; species Flammeovirga pectinis. The sequence goes on along the minus strand of NZ_CP034562.1, from coordinate 1,525,461 downwards.
TTAATTACAGAGATTGATGAACTCCTCGTAAGATCTCAACTGTAATATTAATTCATTATTAATAAAACTTATGTTCTATTGCTTTTTAAGATCTGTCACGCATATTGCAAAACCTTTTATTATCACATCAAAAAAATAATATGAAAAGAGTTATTTTATCTTTTTTAGTAGCTTTTATGAGCTTCACTTCTTCGTTTGCTCAATTTACAGAAGACAAACCTAAAGCTGTTGTAGGAATTATTGTAGATCAAATGAAGTACGACTATATCTCGAGGTATTGGGATAATTTTGGAGAGGGAGGATTTAAAAAGCTTGTAAACGATGGCTATTTTGTAAGAAATGGTCAATACAACTATGCTCCGACTGTAACAGGCCCCGGTCATGCATCAGTTTATTCTGGAACATCACCTGCTTATCATTCTATTGTAAACAATAACTTTTATGATCGTGAGAAAGGTAAAGGAGTTTATTGTGTTGATGATAAAAGATACACGACTGTTGGTTCTGACAGTAAGAACGGTCAAAAATCACCTTATAGACTAGCTACTACAAACCTATCTGATGAAATTAAATGGGCTAGTAATTTTAGATCTAAAGTGTATGCTGTTTCTATTAAAGATAGATCTGCTGTTCTACCTGCTGGTCATGCTGGAGACGGTGCATATTGGTTAGACGAGAAAAATGGTAATTGGATTACTTCTTCTTTCTACATGAAAGAATTACCACAATGGCTTACTGATTTAAATGAAGGAAAGAAAAGACCAATTGATAAATACATGAAATCTGATTGGACGCTTTCTTTACCTATTGAAAGATATGGTGCTTCTACTGAGGACAGTACTGCCTATGAATCTTTATTTCCTGGTAAATCTGAACCTACATTCCCTTACAGCATCAAAAAAGGTGTTGCTTCTGATAGAGTTCGTGCTAAGACAGGGAGAAAGTACGATATTATTAAAGGCACTCCATACGGTAATACGTTAGTTACAGAAATGGCTATGCATATTATTGACAATGAAAATTATGGCCAAGATAATTTTACAGATCTTTTAGCTGTAAGTTATTCATCTACAGATTATGCTGGTCATGCATACGGACCTCAATCTATGGAAGTGGAAGATATGTACATTAAATTAGATAAAGAACTTGAAACTTTAATTAATCATTTAGATGAAAAATTAGGGAAAGGAAATTATGTTATCTTTTTAACTGCAGATCATGCTGGTGCTCAAAACGCTGGTTTTATGCGCGATAGAATGAATTTTGAGGCTGTAAATATTAGCAGCAAAGAAGATACGCAAGCAATTGAAACTGTATTAAATGCACGTTTTGGAGAAGGAAAATATGTTGCTTCTAATTATTCAGGTCAACTTTATTTAGATAGAGAACTTATTAAAGAAAAGAAACTTGATTTAGAAGAAGTACAATTGGCTACCGCAGAAGCGTTTATGGCAATGCCGCAATATGCAGCTGCAATTATTGGAAAAGACTTAGAAAGAAACGAGTATACTTTAGGTTATAAAGGCTTAATATATAATGGTTTTAACCCTCGTTTTTCTCCAGATGTTTATGGTGTTTTAAAATCACATAATATGGATTATGGTAAAGGTGGAACAACCCACTTCTCTCCATACAAATATGATACTCATGTACCTATTATGTTCTATGGATGGAATATCCCTCATGGAGAAACTCATGCACCACATACAATTACTGAAATTGCACCAACGGTTTGTTCTTTCTTAAATATGAACTACCCTTCTGGTTGTTACAGCAACCCAATTATTATTCCTATGAAAAAATAGTTGGATTGATATAGCATAAAAAAACCACTGTTTAGTTCGTAAACAGTGGTTTTTTTATGCTCTAATTTTAATCTAGCACATATATCCTTTTGCCAAGGTGGTATATTCTTCAATTTGATTATCAACCCAAACTTCATCTTTTCCTAATATCCCTGCCATCATTTTAGCAACTTCAGGAGCAGCTTCAATACTTGCACACGCATTTAAAAGTAAACTTCTTGTACGCCTTGCTAAAACATCTTCTACCGTTCTTGCCATTTCATTTTTCACTCCCCAATAAACATCTGCAAATCGGTAAGGTAAATCGGAATGGATCTCAACTCCTAACTTAGGTGCTTCTGTAATTAATGCTTCTATTTTTGGTAAATCATTTCCATAAACACTTTTTACATCTAAACGGTCTGCTCCCTGTTGGTACCCATGTAATAGTAAATCTTTTGTAATACACTTTACTGATGGAATATGAGCTACTTTCTCGATTGTATCAACAGCATCCTCTGCCATCTGTCTATAAGTTGTCCATTTACCACCTACTATCGTAATTAAACTTGACTTATTAACGAGAATCTTATGTGATCGAGAAATATTTTTTGTCTCAACTTCTTGTTTCTTTACTAAAGGTCGCAAACCTGCAAAGACACTTCTTACATCAGATCTTTTAGGTGCTTTTTGTAAATATTGCCCTGCTGTTTTTAGAATAAACTCAATTTCTTCTTCTAATGCTCTTGGTTCAGCATCTATAGAATCTAGCGGTGTATCTGTTGTTCCAACTACAATTTTATCGTACCAGGGAACAGCAAACAATACTCTACCATCACTAGTTCTAGGTACCATTATAGACGAAGCTCCTTTTAAAAACTCTTTATCTAAAATAATATGTACTCCTTGACTTGGCGAAACTACAGGTTTATGGTTTTTATCGTCCATACTTAAAATCTGATCTACAAAAACGCCTGTTGCATTTACTACAGTAGTTCCTTTAACAACATGCTCAGTACCTGTTTCACTATCAATAAAACGTACGCCATCAACTTTATCAAGTTCATCTTTTTCTAACCCAACTACCTCAGCATAATTAAGAAGATTGCCTTCAAAATCTGAGATAGTTTGTGCTAATGTTATCGCCAATCGAGCATCATCAAACTGACCGTCATAATATCTTACTCCTCCAATTAAACCATCTTGACTAAGGTTTGGAATATGTTTTAAAGTCTTTTCTTTTGAGATCATTTCTGATTTACCCAAACCTAGACTTCCAGCCATTACATCATATACTTTTAATCCTGTAGTATATAAAGGTGCATCCCACCAATCATAAACAGGAACAATAAACTTTTGGTCATGCACTAAATGAGGTGCATTTTCTTTCATCAACCCACGTTCACGCAATGCTTCTCTCACCATACCAACATCACCTTGCTTTAAATAACGCACTCCGCCATGAGCAAGCTTTGTACTTCTGCTTGAAGTACCTTTTGCAAAATCATCTTTCTCTAATAATAATGTTTTGTACCCTCTTAAAGTACTATCAAGAGCAGTTCCTAATCCAGAAGCTCCTCCGCCGATAACTATCACATCAAACAACGTTGTTGCTTCTACTTGCGATAACATCTTTTTTCTGTTCATCATCTATGTGTGGGTCAATTTTATATGTTTATCTAACTAATTTAAAAAAGAAACTCTTCACAATCATTTATTTTTTTAATTTTAAAACAAATTAATGTCAGATTAGTAATTAGTATATCCTCTTTGATGATTTTAATAGGTTAAAATCAACTTTTCATAGATGGAATTACTCATTTTATTGAAAATGTTTCTCACAAAACATTTTTTATTTGATATTTGATTTTCAAAAGAACTGTGTATCTCTGTTTAAACTATTGTCAATCTACATCATTTAAAAAAGTAAACTCTTAGATTTTATATTTAACAAATTCTACACAGTTTTTTGAAGGAACTATTATATCTTTCTACATCTCTTTTTATGTATAAAACAAGACTATCACTCTTAATCTTATCTCTCCTATTGTCCTTACAAGTACTTGGACAAACTAAAGATTACACAGTAAGTGGATTTATTAAAGATGCCACTAATGGAGAAACTTTAATTGGGGCAACCGTTTATGCCGAAGGTACAACTGACGGTGTTGTGACGAACCCTTATGGATTTTTCTCTTTATCACTCAAAGAAGGAGAATACAATATTATTATCAAGTATATTGGTTACAAAACATCTTTGCAGAAGGTAATTTTAGATAAAAATCAGAAATTATCTATCGAGTTAGAAACAATGGATGTCGAACTCGACGAAATTGTAGTAACAGGTGAAAGAGAAGACGCCAATGTATCTGATGTACAAATGAGTACACAAAAAATGGATATTGAAACTATTCTTAAAGTCCCTGCACTCTTAGGAGAGGTTGATGTAATTAAATCTATTCAATTATTACCAGGTGTTAGTACAGTTGGTGAAGGTGCTACAGGTTTTAATGTTAGAGGTGGCGGTATAGGACAAAACCTTGTATTATTAGATGAAGCTCCCGTTTTTAATTCTTCTCACCTTTTCGGTTTTTTCTCTGTATTTAACCCAGATGCCGTTAAAGATGTAAAGTTAATTAAAGGTGGTATTCCTGCACAATACGGTGGCCGTATTTCTTCTATTCTAGATGTTAGAATGAAAGAAGGGAACTCTAAAAAGCTACAAGTTCAAGGTGGTATTGGTGCTATTTTTAGTAGATTAACTGTAGAAGCTCCAATTATTAAAGATAAAATGTCTTTCCTAATTGCTGGACGTAGATCTTATATAGATATTCTAGCTAAACCTTTTTTAAGTGATGATCTAGCAGGTTCTAAATTTAATTTTTGGGATTTGACTGCAAAGATCAATTATGACATCAATGAGAATAACAAAATATTTTTATCTGGATATTGGGGACGTGATCAATTTGGATCATCAACGGTATTTAATTCAAGTTGGGGTAATGTAACGGGTACTTTTAGATGGAATCATTTATTTAATGATAAACTATTTTCTAATATCACTTTCTATATTTCAGATTATGATTATGCATTAGGTGTTTCTCAAAACGATACGGATTCTTTCAACTGGGACTCAAGAGTTAAAACATACTCTTTCAAACCTGAATTTACTTGGTATGTAGGAAAGAATAATACAATTACTTTTGGTGGACAGTCTATTATTTATGATTTCTCACCAGGTACAACTACTGCAACAAGTGGCGGAACTGAGCTACCTCCTTTTCAATTGCAAAATCAATATGGTTGGGAAAATGCATTGTATATAGGAAATGATCAGAAAGTATCTGAAAAAATCACACTTCAATATGGAGTTAGATTAAGTTCATTTACTTACATGGGACCTGTTACAACTTATGATTATCAAGCAGCAGCAACTCCAAATACTAGAAAAGAACCTGTACCAGGATCGGAAAGAGTATATGACGATTGGGAGCCTGTAGAGACTTATTATAGTGTAGAACCTCGTTTTGCTATGAAATACCAATTTAACGAGCGAAATTCTATAAAAGCGAGTTACAATCACATGGCTCAGTATATTCATTTGATTTCGAATACTACTGCTGCATCTCCTTTAGATGTTTGGTCTCCTAGTACTAACAATATAAAACCACAAGTTGGTGATCAATATGCACTAGGGTATTTCAAGAATTTAAAAGACAACACATTTGAACTTTCTACTGAGGTATATTATAAACCAATGAAAAACCTAATTGATTATATTGATGGTGCAGACCTTCTCTTAAATCAATATTTAGAAGGTGATTTACTAAACTCTACTGGACAAGCTTACGGTTTAGAACTTTACCTTAAAAAGAATAAAGGACGTTTTACGGGTTGGATTAGTTATACTTTGGCAAGATCTGAGCAAAAAACAGACGGCATTAACTTAGGTGAATATTACCCTACTCGATTTGACCAAGCACACAACTTAACAGTAAGTACTTTTTATGATATCAACGAGAGATGGTCACTATCTGGTAACTTCTCTTTTGTTACGGGTACTCCGAGTACATTCCCTACAAACCAAATACAGGTGCAAGGGTATGGAATCCCTCATAATGTAGATGGTGTAAGAAATAATCAAAGAATACCTTACTACCATAGATTAGATATATCTGCCACTTTAAATGGTAAAAAGAAACCCGAAAGAAGATGGGAACATTATTGGGTATTTGGCTTTTACAATACTTATGCTCGTAAAAACCCTTACTCTATTTATTTTCAACCAGACACAGAAAGACCTGGACAAGGTGTACCAGCACCAAACCAAGCAATTCAACTTTCTGTAATAGGAACTATTATCCCTTCAGTATCATTCAACTTCAAATGGTAATTAAAATGACATTCAAAAATATTCAATATATCATCTACTTTTTCATTTTCACCTTAATATCTTGTGAAGATGTAATTACTGTAGATTTAGCCACTGGGAGACCTCAAATAGTTGTAGATGGGTGGATCAATAATAAATTTGAGACACAAAAAATACGCTTAGTATCTACCACAGGTTATTTTAATTCTGATGCTCCTCCATATGTAGAGAACGCAACTGTCAAAATACATAACCTTGTCAATAACACGACAATGGATTTCACTTATGACAAAGATGGATATTACACTTGGACCCCTGCAACTTTAGCAGATACTTTATTAGTAAGACAGCGTCCTTCTGATTTTGACAGAGACAGTGATGGTTTGTACAATAACTATTACCGTTTAGAAGTGACTGCTGAATTTACTGGCGTAGACGTTCATTTCGAAGCATTTACTTCTTTAGAGAGAACACCAGTGATTGACTCTCTTACTTTTAAGACTCAAGTAGCATCTGATGATTACCCCGAAGTAATTTATGGAGAACTTTGGGCTAAAGATTTTGCTGGTCCTGCTGATTGCTATTGGATAAAGACATGGAAAAACGATTCGCTTTTAAATAAATCGAATGAAATGTCTCTTGCTTTTGATATTACTCCCGGCAGAAGTGATTATGGAGATGTAATAAAAGAAGATACTTATTTTATTCCTCCTGTTAGAAATAGTATTAACCCAAGACTATCTGACGATGAGCAAGAAGCGAAGAAACCACTCTATCAAATTAATGATTCTGTGTATTGTGAAATTCATTCTATGACAGAAAATGCATTTGATTTTATGAGTCAAGCCAAATCACAAATGTCAAATGGAGGGCTTTTTGCTACACCATTAGCAAATGTCCCATCAAATATTCTTGCTTTAGACAGTAAAAGTGATGGTTTAGTTGTAGGAGTTTTTTGTGGGTCTGCAATATCTAGCAAAGGATTTCGTATTAAAACTAAGCCCCCTTACGAAGAAAAGTAATATAACGGGGTAAGTTATATATAGACAATAGATTTTTTATTATGTCAATTCAACAAGAAGTTGATAAATATACACCCTCCCGCGAACGCGTTGAAGGTTATTATTCAGAGAATTTCAAACGATTAGATCGTGCTATGCAGTATACCCTTCTGGGTATGTTTACTTTGGCGATTGGATTATCTTTTGAATCTGGAAATTGGATTTTAGCACTTGGTCTTGCTTTAGCGAGTAGCTTTGTGTATTTCATTTTACTTTATTCTGGAACAAGTTCTACTACTCCTAGATATGTATTGGCATTTACATTTTTTCTATTCCAGTTACAATATCTAATTGTTGCCCCGCATACACCTTATGCTCAATTTGCCTTTTTTGGTGTTCTTGCGCTAATTACGCTTTATCAAAGTTGGACGCTAATTACTGTATATTTTATGATGACCTTATTGATGTATATATCAATGGCATTATTAGGTACAGATATGTGGTTAACAGAACTGATAAACACTAGTATTGAAACACGTTCTTTTAGAGGTTTAGTTTCAGTCCCTTTAGTTACTCTATTCTTTTATGGGGTTTGTATGTTTATTTCAAATCAATTAAAAAACCAATCTTTTAGAAATGCACGTTATGCAATTTTCTTAGAAGATCAGATGCACATTGATGAGAACACCAAACTTGCTCAGGATATTGAAAACGGCAAATTATATGAAGAATATAATATTCATGAAAATGACATACTTGGTAACCTTTTAATCTCTATGAGAGATCAGGTAAGAATTCAGAAAGAAAATGTAGAAAGCCAAGGATGGATTGCATCTGGTTTATCTTCTATTTCTGAGCTACTTTTATCTGTAAAAGATATTAATAAATTAAGTACTAAAACACTTAGAGAGATTACAGAGTATATGCAAGCAACTTTAGGTGCATTTTATTTATACAATGTAGAAACTGAAAAGCTTGAAATTACTGCTTGTTATAGTCAACATAGAAGAAAAAAAGTTGGAGATACCTATAACAAAGGAGAAGGTCAGGTTGGGGAAGTCTTTCTAAAAAACTCTCCAACATTAATAGAATCTATTCCTGATGACTATACTCCAATTCAATCTGGGTTGGGAGAAGCACTACCAAAAAACATATACATTGTTCCTTTGGCTATTAAAAATGATGTTGTTGGAGTAATTGAAGTTGCCTCATTAAAAGGGTTTAACGAACAAGAAAAATCACTCTTAATAGAGATCGCTCCTTCTATTGCACTTACTATTAGAACTATTAATTCTACAGTAAGAACAAACGAACTTCTTGATGAATCGCAAAGAACAAATGAGCAATTAAAATTGAAAGAAGAATCTCTTAAAGAAAGTATGCTTCTTTTAGAAGATACAAAAAGAGAGATGGAAATTAAACAGCAACAACTTGAGGCTCAAGAAGAAGAAAGTTTACTTTTCTTTGAAAGAGCAATGGATGCTATGATTGCTTTTGATGAAAACGGTAATATTCTGAGATTAAACCCGGCTGCATCACATATATTCCAAATAGGTATTGTAGCAGAAGGTCAAAACATTCAAGATGTTCTTGGTAAAACTTACGATAGAGCACTGAATAATAGAAAGACTATGAAACTGAAGCGTACTTCTGGTGAAGTTTTTACCGCTTTAGTGTTTATCACAGAAATTACAACAAATAACGAGCTTAGAAGAATAGCTTATATACAAGATATTTCTGATCAAGATAAAAAAGAAAAAGAGTTAAGGATTTTATTAGACAAAGCTCAAATCAGAAATGAACAATTGGCTGAACAAGAAAAAGCCATGAAAGAAAGCTTGATGATGATGATTAATACTAAATCAGAATTAAACACCGCTCAAAAGAGAGTTATTGAACTTGAAGTTGAAATTGGTAAACTTCATCAAGAATTAAGAAAAAAGAATTAAACGATCAATGCAAATAGAAACAATGGATACGACTTTATTTAAAGCTGCTATGAAACACCTTACAGCTACCGTAACAGTTGTAAGTACAAATGGAGTTGCAGGCAAGAATGGCATCACTGCTACAGCCGTATCCTCTCTATCAGACACACCTCCTAGTTTGGTTGTATGTGTAAACAAAAAAAGTGATTTTCACGAACAGGTAACACAGAATAAAGTTTTTTCTGTGCACATACTTTCTGAAGAGATGACTGAAATCTCTAATTGTTTTGCAGGTTATAAAGGACTTCATGGAGAAGATAAATTTTCTTTGGGAGACTGGAAGCTTAAAAACGATTTTTATAATTTAGATAATGCACTTGTAAATATACATTGTGAGCTTGCTGAGAGTCATAATGGTTTCTCACATAGTATTTTTGTTGGGAAAATGATCAATATAGAGCTGAACGAGGAGAATGAAGCGAAACCTTTGCTTTACGGACAAGGAAATTACACTACAATTAAATAATAATAGTTCAATTTAGACTGCATAGGTAAATACTGTGTTTTTCTAAGTTGAACTTTTTTTATGGAATTCTTTAAATAATCTTTTATCACTATTCTTTCAAAAAGTGAAAATTTTCATAGATTTTTGCACTAATTCAAGATAGTCTATTTGTCTATAATTAAAAAAAGATAAAATAATGCTTGATTTTAAGATTCATTATTAGTTTATTTATGTAATGGAACTATTATTAACTATTAATGACATAGTTTTATTCCTATTTTCATAAGGTAAATAAACACTATTATAAAAGAAGAAATTGTACATTTTGTATAACTAATGTCTAACCCAACAGCTAGTACTGTAGTTATTTCTCCTTTTTAATTACAAATGACTATGATTGAAGATTACAACAAAATCATCGAATCTTTAAACATCAAGTTTATAAGATCGAACAGCTTAAATGTTATCCGCTCTGTAAAAGTTTCAAACTTTTATGATGTCCAAAACACTTTAATTCAGGTTAAAGAGGGTGTTATCGCAATAAGCGAAAATGAAGTTGCTCAAAAAGGCGACTTAGTATTTATACCAGGAGGTAAATCTGTAGAGATTGCTTTTGGTAATACTGATGTCACTGAAGTAACAAATGAAAGCTTTATCAATGATAGAGATTCTTATTTAAGAAAAATCACTGACGATGTCTCTATTCACACAATACAGACTAGTTTTACATCTGTAACATTTGATGCAAAAGCATTTGATTCTGTAAACTTCTTCAATTCTTTAGACATCCCTCCTTTCGTTATTCCTTGCCAAGATGTTGTTAACGAAGCAATCAACAAGATCTACAAAGAATCTTTAGGTGAAAAAGCAGGTAAAGATAGAATTGCTACTAACCTGACTGAATATGCGGTTATCGAAGTATTCCGCCATGTTTTAGAGAATAAATTATTTGTTGAGCAAATTGCTACAAATAGTAATTACTTTAAAGATCCTCGTCTTATTGATATCTTTAACTTTATCAAAGACAATCTTTCAAGTGATCTATCAAATAAAATATTAGCCAATGTAGCTAATGTATCTGAAGATTATGTAGGTCAGTATTTCAAAATGTTGACAGGTATTAATCCTCAAGATTACATTGAATACCAAAGAATGGAAAAAGCCGTAGAATTACTACGTACTTCTAGAAAGAGTATTCGTGCAATTGGTTCTGAAGTTGGTTATAAAGACACCGCTTACTTCTGTAGAAGATTTAAAATGATGTTCGGTATTCCAGCAGGAAAAATGAGAAGAAGAGACTCATTAATGAACGTCTAAATAATAGATATAAAAATCAAAGGTCCAAAATTGAAATTTTGGACCTTTTTTTATTTTATCTTTTTGAACAAAACACCTACTTATCAGTTTTAATCAGATGTTGTACTTGGAAGAAATTAAGCAATTTAATTACTAACAATATTCAATCGATACCATATACTAAAATTTTGAGTGCCTTAAATCACCTTTTATAATTCTTAATTAAAATTAATCTGTATTTTTGCCTCAAATAATCATTCCAAATGAAAAAAGAAGAGATACAAGCAAATTTATATTGTGACAACATCAACGCGTACGAAAGAAGAACTACCGTTACCGTTAATATTGGAGATGTACCAATGGGTGGAACAAACCCAATTAGAGTACAATCTATGACAACTGTTGATACAATGGATACTGAAGGATCAATCGAAGAAGTAATTCGTATGGTTGATTCTGGATGTGAGTACGTAAGAATTACTGCACCTAGTATTAAAGAAGCTGAAAACCTTCAGAATATAAAAGATGGATTATTAGCTCGAGGTTACAAAGTACCTTTAGTGGCTGATATACATTTTACTCCAAATGCCGCAGAAGTTGCTGCTCGTATTATTGAAAAAGTACGTATCAACCCTGGAAATTATGCTGATAAGAAGAAGTTTGATTTCATTGAGTATGATGACGCTACTTACAAAGAAGAATTAGAAAGGATTCGTGAACGTTTTATTCCTTTGGTAGAAATTTGTAAAGAACATGGTACAGCAATGCGTATTGGTACAAACCATGGTTCTTTATCTGACCGCATTTTAAGTAGATACGGTGATACTCCCCTAGGAATGGTAGAATCTGCACTTGAATTTTTAAGAATTTGTAATGATCTTGATTACCATGAGATCGTTCTTTCCATGAAAGCAAGTAATACACAGATTATGGTCCAAGCATACCGTTTGCTTGTCCAAAAAATGAACGAAGAAGGCTTAAAACCTTACCCATTACATTTAGGAGTTACTGAAGCAGGTGATGGAGAAGATGGAAGAGTAAAATCTGCAGTTGGTATTGGAACTCTATTAGAAGACGGACTTGGTGATACTGTGCGTGTATCTCTTACAGAAGCACCAGAAGCAGAAGCTCCTGTAGCAGAAGCCTTAATTAAAAGGTATGAACATAGAGCTAAAAATAGTTCACCTATTTCAACCTCAATAAATGTATCTCCTAAGAATCCGTTTAAATACGAAAGAAGAAAAACAATCGAAGTAGAAAACTTTGGCGATCACAATGTACCTAGAGTAGTTGCTGACTTCAGTCAAGTTGATTCTATCGAAATGTCAGACCTTAAAAATATTGGTCATCATTATTTACCTGCTACAGATAAGTGGGGAATGTCTGATCATGGTGCTGATTATATTTACACAGGAGTAGAAACATTACCTTTCATGGCTCCAAATGGCCTGAAAAATATTATTGACGCAATTGCTTGGGAAGAAAATTCTGAAGCAATTCCTTTATTTAGTATAGAAAATTTCTTTAAAGCAAGTGAAGTTCACCCATCAATTAACTTTGTTAGAGGAACATTTAACGAATTTACTCCGATTGTTCTCACAGAATTGGCAGCTTATAATAATGTAGTTCTTATTTTACATACAAGTAATGAACATGCAATGCCAGAACTCAGAGCTTCTCTTTTTAAATTTTACACAGATAACTTACAATTACCTGTAGTTATTGAGAGAGAATATAAAAATGTAGATGCCGATCAACTCCAACTTTATAGTTCGACAGATATTGGCGGTCTATTAATAGATGGTTTGGGTGATGGAGCCTTATTAAAACCCTTAGCTGCTACAAACAAAGTTGATTTACTAAACAACTTAAAAGTTAGCAACAGGTTGGCTTTTGGTATTTTGCAAGCTGCACGTACTAGAATGACAAAAACAGAATATATTTCTTGTCCTTCTTGTGGTAGAACATTATTTGATCTACAAGAAACTACAGCTATGATCCGAAAAAGAACTGACCACCTAAAAGGTGTAAAAATCGGAATTATGGGCTGTATTGTTAATGGCCCAGGAGAAATGGCTGATGCAGATTATGGCTATGTTGGATCTGGAAAAGGAAAGATCACTTTATATAGAGGCCAAGAAGTTGTAAAACGATCTGTTCCAGAAGCAAATGCAGTAGATGAATTAATTAATTTAATTGATGAAGATGGCAATTGGTTTGCTCCTTCTAATGACCTTTTGAATTAAGAGAAAATTATAAAATCACAACGAAGAGAGTTAAGAACGTTTTAGAATGTTTTTAACTCTCTTTTTATTAAACTACAATTTAAAAGAATATGTAGAGTGTAAATTAATTAAGTGAGTGACAAATTTTCTTATTAATTATCGGCTTAATTACCACCTCTCCTTTAAAGAAATTAACAGCTAAGCCACTACAGGTCTTCATTTTATAAAAATAAATTCTTACCTTTGCATGCTGAATTATACGTACTAGCTCTATAATTCACAGTAACTTCCACGTACTAGCTCTGTAAGTTACACAAAATCAATATTTTAATTATATCTCTTTCGTGACAGCACTAGCGAAAGGGCGTAAACAGTGCTTTATTATTATGTCAGAACAATCACAAGACTTCAACTGGGACGAATTCGAAGCAGGTTCTTCAGAATTTGGTGATGGCTATTCAGCTACAGAAAGAGAAGAAATGTTGAAAATGTACGAAGGTACATTGAATTCATTAACTGAAAAAGAAGTAGTTAAAGCTACTGTAGTATCTATTACAGACCGTGATGTAGTGTTAAACATTGGATTCAAATCTGATGGTTTAGTACCTTCTAACGAATTCCGTGACACTCCGGACCTAAAAGTAGGCGACGAAGTTGAAGTATTTGTTGAGCAACAAGAAGACGTAAATGGTCAACTTGTTCTTTCACGTAGAAAAGCTAAAATCGTTCGCGCTTGGGAAAATATCCAAAATGCTTTGGATAACGACGAAGTTATCGAAGGTGTTATTAAGCGTAGAACTAAAGGTGGTCTTATCACTGATATATTTGGAATCGAAGCATTCTTGCCAGGTTCTCAAATTGATGTGAAGCCTATCCGTGACTTCGACGTATTTGTAGGTAAGAAGATGGAGTTGAAAGTAGTTAAAATTAACTATGCTAACGACAACGTTGTAGTTTCTCATAAGATCTTGATCGAAAAAGATTTAGAAGAGCAAAAACAACGTATCTTGAACAACCTAGAAAGAGGTCAAATCTTGGAAGGTGTGATCAAAAACATGACAAACTTCGGTGTATTCATCGATTTAGGTGGTGTAGATGGTCTTCTTCACATTACAGACATTTCTTGGGGACGTATCTCTCATCCAGAGGAAGTATTACAACTTGACCAAAAAGTTAACGTTGTTGTTCTTGACTTTGATGATGACAAGAAACGTATCTCATTAGGTATGAAACAACTTACTTCTCACCCTTGGGATTCTCTTGGTACAGATGTTGAAGTTGGAGCAAAAGTTAAAGGTAAAATCGTTAATGTTGCTGACTACGGTGCATTCTTAGAAATTATGCCAGGCGTTGAAGGTCTGATCCACGTTTCTGAAATGTCATGGTCTCAACACTTACGTAATCCTCAAGACTTCATTAAAGTTGGTGACGAAATCGAAGCAGTTGTATTAACTATCGATCGTGACGAACGTAAGATGTCTCTTGGAATCAAGCAATTAACTGAAGATCCTTGGACTAAGAAAGATTTATTAGAGAAGTATGCAGTTGGAACTAAACATTCAGGTGTTGTTCGTAACTTAACTAACTTCGGTCTATTCTTAGAATTAGAAGAGGGTATCGACGGTTTAGTACACGTTTCTGATCTTTCTTGGACTAAGAAAATCAAGCACCCATCTGAGTTCATCAAACAAGGTGAGCAATTAGATGTTGTTGTTCTTGAAATTAATCCAGAAGAACGTCGTTTAGCTTTAGGTCATAAGCAATTAGAAGAAAACCCTTGGGAACACTTCGAAACAGTATTCACTGTAGATTCAGTTCATAAAGGTACTATCCTTTCTAAATCTGACAAAGGTGCTGTAGTAGAATTACCTTACGGTATCGAAGGCTTCTCTATGAGCAAAAACCTTAAGAAAGAAGATGGAACTAACCCTGAAACAGGTGAATCTTTAGACTTTAAAGTATTAGAGTTCTCTAAAGATGATAAGAGAATCCTTCTTTCTCATGTTCATGTTTACAATGAAAATGCAGCAGTTGCTACTCCTAAGAAAGCAGCAGCTAAAAAAGGTGGTAACAAGCCAGCAGCACAAGGATCAAACGAAGAAGCTACAACTTCTTTAGGTGATTTGGATGCATTAGCTAACTTGAAACAACAACTTAAAGGTGGTAAAAAGTAATTAGCTAACGCTAATTATTAATTATTCTTTTAGTTTAAGCATACAGGTACACCCTATTTACTTCGGTAAGTAGGGTGTTTTTTTGTGTATAAATTTAAATTTTAATAAAATCAACTGTTTAAATTGCTAATAACAACAATTTACACCTCTCAAAAACTCCATTAACAATAGATTCTATTACCATTAAAAAACTAGTCAAAATAATATTATTTTTATATTTTTAATTAACTGTTTAAGCAATGTTAACTTAAAGTGAAGTTTTATTCATTTAACTTTATTAACACTTTCATTACGAGCTAAATATCAACGTGTTAGATGAAATAATATTGTTTAAGGTGAAATAATGATATAAAAAATGTGAAATAAAAACTTAAATTTGCAACATTATTTAATACTTCCAATTATTCATCTACACAATTTTTCATTTATGAAAAACACTTTACTCCTACTTCTTTCATTATTGATATCAGTATCAATTAATGCACAAGAATCATCGACGTTGATCAAAGGTACTGTGATCGACGGAGCAACTGGAGAACCTGTAATTGGTGCTTCTGTAATTATAGACGGAACAACAACAGGTGCGATTTCAGATTTTGATGGTAACTACGCTATCAAAACATCTTTATTAGGTACAAAAAAATTAGTTATCTCTTTTGTGGGATATACTTCAATTGAAAAACAAATAGAACTTAAAGGTTCTACTATAACAATTGGAGAAACTAAATTAAATTCTGATGCAATTGGTCTTGCAGAAGTTGAAGTTATTGCATCTGTAGCAATCGACAGAAAAACTCCTGTAGCAGTTTCTACAATCAACCCAGAGAGTATTGAAACTAAATTAGGCACAAAAGAATTCCCGGAAATCTTAAAATCTACACCTGGTGTTTATGCAACTAAGCAAGGTGGTGGTTACGGTGACTCTAGAATTAACCTTAGAGGGTTTAGTTCTGCAAACATTGCTGTAATGATTAATGGTGTTCCAGTAAACGACATGGAAAGTGGTGCTGTATATTGGTCTAACTGGGCAGGTTTATCAGATGTAACTCGTTCTATGCAAGTACAACGTGGTTTAGGTGCTTCTAAAGTAGCTGTACCTTCTATTGGCGGTACTATCAATATCTTAACTAAAACGACTGACGCTCAAAAAGGCGGAAATGTTTATTACGGAATTGGTAACGATGGTAGAGAAAAAATTGGTGTAACATTATCAACAGGTAAAATGGATAATGGTTATGCAGTAACATTCTCTGGCTCTAGAACTACTGGACAAGGTTTTGTAGATGCTACTTCATTTGAAGGGTATTCTTACTTCTTGAACGTTTCTAAGGAGATCAACAAAAAACATATGCTATCTTTTACAGCATTTGGTGCTCCTCAAACACACGGTCAAAGAAGAACTTATAGAGAAATTGAAATGTACCAAAAATATGGTGGCATTAAATATAACTCAGATTGGGGTTATTTAGATGGTCAAGAGTATAACTTAAACACAAACTACTATCACAAACCTCAAATTTCATTAAACCATTATTGGACAATTAATGATAAATCTAACTTATCTACATCTGCTTATGTATCTATCGGTAACGGTGGGGGAACAGGATTCCTTGGTACATCAAAAGACACGGATGCGTATAGAAGATCTGATGGACAAATTAACTTTGAGCAAATTCGTGATGAAAACATCGATGCTGCCGAACTTGGAAATGGTTCAGAAACAATCTTAAGATCATCAATCAACAACCATAAATGGTTTGGTGCTTTATCTGTTTATGATAATAAATTAACAGACGAACTTACTTTTATGGGTGGTTTAGATATTAGATACTACCTTGGTGAACACTACAGAGAGGTTGAAGATTTATTAGGTGGTAATTATTACCTAAACACTACAAACGTAAATCAACCAGATCAAAAAGCTGTAGTTGGCGACAAAGTAGCTTACTATAACGATGGTGAGGTATACTGGTTAGGTGGTTTTGGTCAATTAGAATATACTAAAGATAGATTATCGGCATTCATTTCTGGTGCTGTATCTAATACAACATATATTCGCTACGATTACTTTAACTACACTCCAGGCGAACAAAAATCTGATCAATATAATTTCTTAGGTTTCAGTGTTAAAGGTGGAGTTAACTATAACCTTACTGAAAACCATAATGTATTCTTTAATACAGGTTATATCTCAAGAGCACCGTTCTTCCGTTCTGTATTCCCTAATTATACAAATGATGGTAACAAAGATGCTGAAAACGAAAAAATTATGTCGTTTGAAGTTGGATATGGTTACCGTTCATCAAAATTCAAGGGTAATGCAAACATCTATTACACACAATGGAAAGATAGATCATTTACAAGACAAGTAAACCAAGAGTTTACTGCTAACTTACTAGGTGTAAATGCTACGCACATGGGTATTGAATTAGATGGTAGATACCAAGTATCAAGAAAATTATCTCTTACTGCAATGCTTTCTATTGGTGATTGGACATGGGATAATGACTTGAAAAACGTTCCAATTTATGACCAAAATAATCAGGTTGTAGATTCTGTAAATGTTTACATTGATGGTTTAAAAGTTGGTAACTCTGCACAGACAACTGCTGCATTAGGACTTGACTATGAATTAGTGAAAGGTTTAAAAATCGGAGCTGATTATAACTTCTTCGGTAATAACTATGCTGAATTTGATCCTACTCGCCGTAACGACTCTGAAGACAGAATGAACGCTTGGAAAATGGAAGATTTCAACATTATCGATTTGAATGTTCGTTACAACTTCAATATTGGCACATTCAATACAACTTTCTACGGTAATGTAGACAACTTATTAGATGTTGCTTATGTTTCTGATGCTCAAGATGGTGCAGACCATACAGCTCAAACAGCTAAAGTATTCTACGGTTCTGGTAGAACTTGGAATATGGGTATGAAACTAAAATTCTAATTGATAATTAATTAAGAAAATGAAAAAATCATTAATATATATATTAGCACTATCTGCTGGATTATTTTCGTGTGAACCTTATAAAGATATTCACGAATCAGCTGATAATGATATACAACTTAAAAGAGATAATGACGCAATCCCTGCATCGACAACTATCTCAGAAGATGACACTGTATTTAGTACTATTGAAAGTGCTCAAAATGGTGTTCCGAGTATTTTAAACTCAACTTATCAAAGTAATCAGTACACTAATAATAAGATTATTGAAGTGACTTATTCTGTTGGTACATTAGTAGAAGAACCTGCTTTTAATGCTCCTTATTATACAAACGAAGATGATTATAAAAAGTATAATAGTGAGATCTGCTATAACAATGACATCTGGAATAAGATAGCTCTTAATGAAGCACTTTCTACCATTACTTTCACTTCAGATGATTACAAATTAACAGGTGATAATTATGGTAACTTTGGTTATTATGATGATGAAGCTGGTGAATACCCTGATGGAGTAAGTGTTGAGAATGTTATTGATGCTAAAATTAGTTTTATTTTAAAAACTAATTACAGTGGACAATCTACAATTGGAAATGAACTTACAGTTGAATATCAATTCTATAATAATGGCACAAAAACACCAGTCAAAAGAACTTATGCTTTTGAGGCAAGTTCAAACTGCTATTATGCTTTTACATCATTAGAAAAAGCAGAACTTGCAATGCCTGCGATATTAGATAGTATTTATACTTCTGAAGATGAAGCTTTCTTGATAATGACATCTTATAAGGTGGCTATTGACTTTGTTGATGGGACCACTATGGAAGATGATTTATTAATTGAGACTATGCATACTCCTTATTCAAAAGGAGCTGATGGTTTTGAAGTATATTCTGGAAACCCATCACTATATATGTTACTTGCTGAAGATTATGATGCAATGGGCGCTCCAGGTAAATATAATAATTTTAGTTCTTCTATTTTACCAGAAAATTATTTACCTACTTTTGTAATTTCTAAATTCCCATATGCTCAAGAAGGAGATGAAATACAATTTATCTATAAGTATTATGCTGGTGGTGACTTAGGAACTATAGATCAATCTATGTCTTACACAATGGGTTCTAATTGGAATCAAAGTGCTCCTATTTTAGCTTCTACTAATGTTGATAAATTTAAATACAAATACGACGAGTCTACTTGGAAAGTATCTCTAGCTGCGGTTATTACATTAACTCAAGCAGATTACGATTTAACAGGCGATGGTAAATATGGTAACTTTGGTTACTATGATAATGTTGCTGGCGAATACCCTGAAGGAACTCCTGTAGATAATATCCTTGATGCAAAAATCAATCATATTCTTACAGTAAATTATCCTGAATTAAACAAAGCTGACCAAGAAGTTAGTGTATTCTTCCAATATTATGATAATGGTACAAACACTGTATCAAAACCATATATTTATAATGGAGAAACTGCAAATTGGGACGTTCAATAACATAACAACTTGTACAATTCCAAACCCCAACATGATTATATCATGTTGGGGTTTTCTTTTTTGTAAAACATAGCATATTTCTAATGTAATAAATTAACTTATTTTTTATATTCGATAAGGCATTCTATTTATTGACATATAACCCAAAAAGTAAATGCCTAATTTTTAGATATTTAAAATTACCTCTTCAATCTAATTAATTATTCAATATTGTATGAAAAAGACTACAATGTTGTTTCTTGCATTTCTGATTTCATTATCTAATTATGCACAAGAAGCATCCACTGTCATCAAAGGTACGATCATAGAAAAAGAAACTGATCAACCTGTAATTGGTGCATCAATAGTAATTAAAGGGACCACTATTGGAACTACATCAGACTTTGATGGTAATTTCACATTAAAAACAAGTAAAACTGGTCCTACAGTACTTGATATTTCCTTTGTTGGTTTACAAACTATCCAGCAAAATGTTGATTTAAATGGTTCTGAAATTAATTTAGGCAATCAGTATATGCCTTCCGATGCAATTGGTTTAGCAGAAGTTGAAATTATTGCATCTGTAGCTGTTGACAGGAAAACTCCTGTAGCGGTCTCAACAATTAAACCCGAAGTTTTAGAAGAAAAATTAGGAACACAAGAGTTCCCAGAGATACTAAAATCTACACCTGGTGTGTATGCTACAAAATCTGGTGGTGGTTATGGTGATTCTAGAATTAACCTTAGAGGGTTTTCTTCTGCCAATATTGCCGTAATGATTAACGGTGTACCTGTAAACGACATGGAAAATGGTTCTGTTTATTGGTCTAACTGGGCTGGTCTATCAGATGTAACAAGAACAATGCAAGTACAACGTGGTTTAGGTGCCTCTAAGGTAGCTGTTCCGTCTGTTGGTGGTACTATCAATATTTTAACTAAAACTACCGATGCAAAAAAAGGCGGTAACCTAAGTTATGGAATTGGTAACGATGGCTACAGTAAGATTGGTTTCACGGCATCAACAGGACAAACTGAAAATGGATGGGCCGTAACGGTCTCAGGATCTAAAACAACAGGTATTGGATTTGTAGATGGAACAACATTTGAAGGTTACTCCTACTTTGCCAATATCTCAAAAAAAATAAACGATAGTCACCAATTATCATTTACTGTTTTTGGTGCACCTCAAGTTCACGGTCAACGTAGAAATAAAGTCATGCTATCAGATTATAAAGAATCTGGAAGAGGTATTAAATACAACGGTGATTGGGGCTATAGAAATGGTGAAGAATATAACGTTAGAGAAAATTATTACCACAAGCCTCAGATATCATTAAATTGGTTCTGGAATATTAACGACAAAATGGATTTAGCTACTGTAGTGTATAGTTCTATTGGACGTGGTGGTGGATCTGGTGGTACTGGTGTTGATAAATTTGGCCCTAGCCTTAGCAACCCATACCGTAGAGATGGAGTAATTAATTTTGATCAAATTGTTGATGAGAATGTTGCTTTAGGTAGACAAGGTTCTGAATCTATCATCTATAATGGTGTAAATAACCATCAATGGTATGGAGGCCTATCTACACTAACTGCTCAATTAAGTGATCATATTACATTTACGGGAGGTTTAGATCTTAGATATTATGAAGGCAACCATTACAGAGAAGTAAAAGATTTACTTGGTGGGCAATTCTATTTTGACCCTGCAATTAGTAATGCAGAAGCTGGTTCAGTTGGTGCAACACAAAGAGCTGTAAAAGTTGGAGACAAAATTCAATACAATAACGATGGTTTAGTTTGGTGGCAAGGTGTATTTGCTCAAGCAGAATATTCTAAAGACAAATTAAGTGCATTCTTATCTTTATCAGGTTCAAACCAATCGTTCCAAAGAATAGATTATATGCAATATGCTCCAGAAAATCAGAAAACTGATTGGCAAAGCTTTTTTGGTTACAACATAAAAGGTGGTGCAAATTATAATCTAACAGATGTACATAACATATTTGTAAATGGTGGTTACTTCTCTCGTCAACCTTTCTTTAACAGTGTTTGGCCTAATTATAACAACAATACAAATGAAGGTGTTGTAAATGAAAAAGCCTTAAGTTTTGAACTTGGTTACGGATATAGGAGTAAATTAATTTCTGGTAATGTAAATGTTTATCATACTACTTGGAAAGATAAATATTACAGAGCTTCAGTTAGACAAGCAGGTTCTTCTGTTAGTTATTCTGCAAACATTCCTGGTTTAGATGCTGTTCACTCTGGACTTGAACTAGATTTCACAATTAGACCCAATGATAAATTAACGATTACGGGTATGGCATCGTTCGGTAATTGGAAATGGGACAAAAATGTTTTAGATGTCCCGATTTACGATGATACACAACAAGAAGTTGGTAAAGTTGATGTATATGCACAAGGACTACATGTTGGTGATGCTGCTCAAACTACTGCTGCTTTAGGATTAAACTATGTAGTTTTAGCAGGCTTAAAAGTTGGTGCAGATTGGAATCTTTATGATAGATTATTTGCTGATTTTAATGTTACTCAAGTCAATACTCCAGAAAAAAGTGTTGATTCTTGGCAAGTACCTACTTATAATTTATTTGATTTAAATGCTAGTTATAAATTCCCATTGGGTAAAATTGATGCTACATTTTATGCTAAGGTAAATAATGTATTTAATACTAAATATGTTTCTGACGCATTCGATGGTGCTTCGCATGATTGGGATACAGCACAAGTTTTTTACGGTGCTGGTACAACATGGTCTACAAGCATTAAACTTAATTTCTAGTCAAAAATAATTATTGATATAATGACAATGTTTAAAAATATAATTGGGCTAGTCTTAGTATTTCTAATGACCATTGCCTGTGACCCTCTCAAGGAAATAAATGACTCCATTGATGATGGTCGATCTCCAGTTACCTCTGATTACACATTCACAGAAGATGATTATGGTTTATCTTGTAATGCGGATGTGCAAAAATTCATGAGCTTTAGCAAAGCAGTACCACCAGACAATGACACTTGTGGTGTAGCTCAAGTCTTAAATCAAAAGTTCTATGGTGTAAGTGGTGATATAATGAATACCACATACAATTACTTCAATTCATTATATAAAGGGACTACAATTCCATATACTGCTACGCAGTCTGATTATGATAGATTTGGTGGTTTTGGTTCTTTAAGTCTCAATTCTTCTATTCAAGTTTGTGATTCTGTTTTTACTTTATTGAATGGATCTCCAGCAGTAAAAAGTGATGTAGTGAGTTTAACAGCTACGTATTACGAAAATGGCAATACAACAGCTACTGATACATTAATAGAGTACATCTCGTTTGGTAGTCCTATTTGGCAGCAAATTTATGTTCTTCAATCAGATGATTATCGAGCAATGGAACAATCACATGATAATTTTAATAGTAAGGATAACGCTTTAGCAAGAATTCCTACATGGCTAAACTTAATTGAAAAACCTTATGCCTCTGAAGGAGATGTACAAGTAATTCAATATTCCGTTTCTGAAAAAGACAGTGATGGCAATAGAGTTACAAAAGATTATGTCACTGAATTTAATTATAAGAACAAAACTTGGGTAGCTATAAGTGACACTCAAGCTCAAACTGGTGCTTACAAATGGGATAATGAAACCAAATTATGGAATGTATCTCCTGTTTATACTTTCGTTGTTACAACAGATGACAAATATGATCAAGAGTATACAGTAACCGCTGCAGATTATACTTCTGTAGGAGAAAGTTATGCAAATTTTGATGGTAGAAATAATACACAAGAAGACATAGATACTAAAATTGGTACTATTCTTAATTCACAATCTGAAATTGTAATTGAAGAAGGTCAAAATATAAAAGTAAACTATGTTGTTTATGATGGTGGAGCTAATGATAAAGTAGGTTATTATAAAGCTACTTTACCATAACAGTTTATTAAAAACTCCATAAAGAAACAGTCCATAAACTTAATTGATTATGGACTGTTTTTTTTATTTCTGATGAAAGGTATCAGTTACAAATTCAAGTACATTTGGTAAGGCTGATCTCCAATACGACCAACTATGTCCCCCATCTCTAACTCTATATTGATGTTCAATATTTTTCTTTCTCATTTTGATGTGCATCATACTATTTCCCTCAAATAGAAAATCATCATCTCCACAATCTATATACCATTTGACTTGGTTTTCAGATGCTATTTTATCTGGTAAATTATCTACAAGAACTAAAGGATTATTCTTATCATAATGCTCTTTAATTTCGTTTTCTGATTTTCCTTTGTAATATTCATCTACTTCACCTTTTCTCTCTTCAGGGTTTGCTTCTCCAAACCATGCACTTAAAGGACAAGCAGAAGAAAATAATTCAGGGTGATGTAAGGCATAAACAAAAGTACCGCCACCCCCCATCGAAAGGCCGGCAATTGCTCTATATCTTTTTTCTTTTCTAATACGGTATTTATTTTCTACATAAGGCATTAGCTCATTAAAGAAGTAATCTTCATAATTCCAATTACCATCAATCGTATTAAAATACCCAATCCTATCAGTGTCAGCATCTGGCATAACAATTATCATAGGTGTTGCTTTCTTCTCCTTTATCGCTTTATCAGCAATGTAGTTTACTTCTCCAAACTGAATCCAACCGGTGTGGTTATCACTATATCCATGCAATAAATATAAAACAGGGTAACTTCTCTCCGACTCGTCATATCCAGGAGGTAAGTAAATAGAAAAGTTACGGTCACTTTTTAACAGTTTACTCGGTACTTTAAGGTTATCAAATACTTTCCCATTTTCCTGCCCAAAGAGTAAAAAGGGTGACAAAAAAGACAAAGTGATAATTACTAATTTTTTCATTTTGTAGATGGTTAATTAAAAAAGGGTATCAAACCCAAAGATTTGATACCCTAAAAATAAGAACACATTTATCTATTTCTCAATTTCTTCATCTTCTAATAAGAGTTGAAGTACCTTTTTGGCCGAAACTGGAATCTTAGTACCAGGACCAAAAATTGACGCAACACCATTATCATATAAAAATTGATAATCTTGTTCTGGAATTACACCACCAGCAAAGACCATAATATCTTCACGACCTAAACGCTTTAACTCTTCAATTAACTGAGGAATTAATGTTTTATGGCCTGCCGCTAAACTAGAAGCACCTACACAATCCACATCATTTTCAGCTGCCTGACGAGCTACTTCTTCTGGTGTTTGGAAAAGAGGACCCATATCTACATCAAAGCCAATATCTGCAAAACTCGTTGCAATCACTTTGGCTCCTCTATCATGACCATCTTGTCCCATTTTAGCAATCATTACTCTTGGACGTTTACCTTCCAATTTCTCGAATTCATTTGCTAAACTTTTTGCTTCTGCAAAGGCTTTATCACCAGCTACCTCATGAGAATAAACTCCTGAAATATTTCTGATTGTTGCTTTATAACGACCGAAATCTTTTTCCATAGCATCCGAAATTTCACCAAGAGATGCTCTACATCTTGCCGCTTCTACAGCTAAAGCTAATAAGTTACCCTCTCCCGTTGCTGCTGCAACTTCGATAGCTTTTATTGCTGCTTCTGCTTTTGCAGTATCTCTATCTTCACGCATTTGTTTTAAACGAGCAACCTGTCCATCACGAACAGTAGTGTTGTCTATTTCTAAAACATCAATATCCGTCTTTTCGTTTGAAATGTATTTATTTACGCCCACAATAGTATCATGACCAGAATCAATTCTAGCTTGTTTACGAGCAGATGCTTCTTCAATACGCATTTTTGGAATACCTTTTTCAATCGCTTTGGCCATTCCACCATTCTCTTCAACCTCTTCAATTAATTTCCAGGCTTTCTGAGCAATTTCGTTTGTTAGATATTCTACATAATGCGAACCTGCCCAAGGATCAATTACTTTACAGATGTTAGTTTCATCTTGTAAATACAACTGTGTATTACGAGCAATACGCGCTGAAAAATCTGTAGGTAAAGCAATCGCTTCATCAAGAGCATTAGTATGTAGTGATTGAGTATGCCCTAAAGCAGCACCCATTGCTTCGATTGCTGTTCTCGCTACATTATTAAATGGATCCTGTTCAGATAAAGACCATCCCGATGTTTGAGAATGTGTTCTCAAAGCCATCGACTTTGGATTTTTAGGACCAAATTGTTTTACAATCTTAGCCCAAAGCATTCTCCCTGCACGCATTTTAGCAATCTCCATAAAATGGTTCATACCAATTGCCCAAAAGAAAGATAAACGAGGTGCAAAAGCATCAATATCTAACCCTGCCGCTTTACCTGCTTTTAAATATTCTAAACCATCTGCTAAAGTATAGGCTAATTCAATATCTGCAGTTGCTCCAGCTTCTTGCATATGGTAGCCAGAAATTGATATAGAATTATACTTCGGCATGTTGTTAGAAGTATAAGAAAAAATATCAGAGATGATACGCATTGATGGTTTTGGAGGATAGATATAGGTATTTCTAACCATAAATTCCTTTAAAATATCATTCTGAATAGTACCACTCAATTTCTCCTTACTTACGCCAGCTTCTTCTGCTGCTACAATGTAAAAAGCAAGTACTGGAACAACTGCTCCGTTCATTGTCATTGATACAGACATTTTATCTAATGGAATATCATTAAATAAGATTTTCATGTCTTCTACAGAATCAATGGCAACGCCAGCTTTACCAACATCTCCAACAACACGAGGGTGATCAGAATCGTAACCTCTATGTGTTGCCAAATCAAAAGCTACAGAAAGTCCTTTCTGACCTGCCGCCAAGTTTCTTTTATAAAATGCATTTGATTCTTCTGCAGTAGAAAAACCTGCATATTGACGGATAGTCCAAGGG
This sequence comes from Flammeovirga pectinis, assembly GCF_003970675.1. Taxonomy (GTDB): domain Bacteria; phylum Bacteroidota; class Bacteroidia; order Cytophagales; family Flammeovirgaceae; genus Flammeovirga; species Flammeovirga pectinis. Next base: position 1,498,853 of record NZ_CP034562.1, on the reverse strand, counting down.
CGTAATGCATACATTGCAGAATACGGTCCTCTTAAAAATGGAGGTAAACCTGCACCAAACTCTAAATGTTCAGCGGTACTGCAATCTGCTTTATCAAACCCTTTTTTAACTGAGATCCCTTCTGCTGTTTTCCATTCTTTACCTTGTTCGGCAACTAACTTTTCAGGAGAAGTAATCTTGATTTTATTTATATCTAATTTCGAAAAATCTGGTCTCATCGTTCTTTAATTTAAGTTCGTAAATCAATAGAATGTTTACGTTACATACTCAATTACGACATTAAACAATTTCCAAATCTGATTGGAATTGCTTTAAAGCTTGAATGGCATTTGTTTTTACATGAACAAACCCATCTATACCTGCTGCTAAGTAATCTTGCTCTTTATCACCTGGGTAACCTGCAAGTAGTAACTTTTTACTTTTAGCATCAGAAGATTTAAATGCTTTTGCAAATGCTTCTACACTTTCTGCGTATTCTTGATCAGAAGAACAAATTACAATCACATCAGCATCAGAAGTTATTGCTCCTTCAATTGCTTCTTCTACGCTGTTATAAAATTGTTCTGATGATACAAATCCAGCCGTACCAAAGAAATCCATTGCAAAAGTGGAGCGTGCTTTTCGCATGGCCAAATTACCAAATAAGGCATTAAATACTTTTGGTCTTGCTCCTCCGTCATGAACATATTGTTCCGTTTTAAGACGAAGGTTTTCGAATTGTAAAGTTGCTCTTTGCGGTTGTAACAATTCTACTTTACTTACTTTATCATGTGTTACAGTTATATTTTCAGGATTGATTTCCTCTAACTGATTAGGATACCTGTTAGTTCCAACATAAACGCTTCTTCTTTGTGCAATTAGTTTTTCTTTATGATCTCTAGTTTTTGTGATCAAACTCTGAATTACACCATTATTAAAACATTTCAAAAATCCATTTTCTGATTCAATTGTTTGGAACAACATTAATGCTGCATCCATAATTTGCTCAGTAAGAGAATCAATATAATATGAACCTGCTGATGGATCTGCCACTTTACCCAAGTAAGCCTCTTCTCTCATAATATGAGAAATATTTAGGGCGATACGTTGAGATTGTTTTGTTGGTGATTCATAAGATGAATTGTGTGCTACAATATTAATTGCATTTACACCACCTAATACTGCAGACATTGCTTCTGTAGTATTACGAAGCATATTCACGTTAGGGTCATATAATGATTTAGACCATAATGAAGAATTTGCTACTATTAGTAAACTCTCAGGGATAAAAGAAGTATCATACAGTTTTGCAACTTCAATTGAAAGCAGTCTAAATGCTCTAAATTTTGCAATTTCATGGAAGTAATCGCCTCCAACTGTTGCTTGGAAAATTAAATTTCCTAATACCTCCTCTGGTTCAATATTAAATCGACCAAGTTGATCTATATACTCTACAACTGCATTTAAAGAAAAGGCTAATTCTTGTACATGATTAGCTCCAGCGTTTACAAAAGCATCTGTATTAATGCTCAACACCTTAAAACCAGGCATCTCTGTAGTATAAGATATTAACCTTGATAACCTTTGGAAACTTTCATCTTCTAGATCTCCAGCTGTTGTATAATTTGCTAGAGGATCAAAATTTACGTAACCTCGAACTTTATCAAGAGAAACGCCATGAATATGTAAGTAACCAACATAATCACGCACTAATGTTCTAGGATGAGATACGTTTTCAAAACATACATGTACCATTTCGATACTAATGCCTTTTAAAGCCATCTCAATATCAAAATTCTTGATACTATCAACATCAAAAACTAAACCTTCAACACCTCTATCTAAAAGGTAAAGGGCATTTTCATTAATTTCTTCATTTGATGAACCAACTACTTTTTGAAAGCTATCCCAATTTAGACCTTCACTTTCTGATGAAGGTAAAATATCTTTTAATTGGTCTAAAAATCCTTCTTTTCCTATTCTATCTTCTGAAGTATAGTAGGGAGAAATGGCCATACCATTCTCCGTTTTCCATACTAGTTTTTTATCGAAATCAGCTCCTTTTAGGTCAGTAATAACTTTTTCTTTCCAAGTTTCTTTACTGATCGGTTCGAAGTCTGAAAATAACTTCTCAGCCATAATTATGTTATTTAGTGTGTTTATATATACAATAATAAAATAAACCTAGCTATTAAACTAACTCAGGTGAAATACCTGCGTAAGCTGAATAACTTCTACCGAAACGTTCTCTTGCCTCTTTTTCTAATGCTTCTCTATGCATTGGATGGGCAATTGATATTAATGCTTTAGCTCGTTGAACTAAATTTTGTCCAAATAAATCTGCAATACCGTACTCTGTAACTACAAACCTTGCATGTGCTCTAGTTGTTACCACACCTGCCCCTTGCTGTAAGAATGGAGAAATTTTAGATACTCCTTTGTTAGTAATAGATGGCAACGCTGTTATTGGCTTACCTCCTTCTGATAATGCTGCTCCACGCATAAAGTCCATCTGACCACCTACACCAGAGAACATTCTTGTACCTATAGAATCTGCACAAATCTGACCAGTTAAATCAACTTCTATGGCGGAGTTAATTGCTGTAACTTTAGGATTCTGACGTATCACCGCTGTATCATTTACATAAGCAATGTCCATCATTTCAACTTCAGGATTATCATCCATAAAATCATATAAACGACGTGTACCCATTGCAAAACCAGAAACAATTTTATGAGGGTTCACCTTTTTATTTGCTCCATTTACAATTCCTTTTTCACAAAGATCAATCAAACCTTCTGAGAACATTTCTGTATGCACTCCCAAATTTTTATGATTATGTAAATAAGTAAGTACTGCATTTGGAATACCTCCAATTCCCATCTGAAGAGTAGCACCATCTTCTACTAGTGTTGCCACATGTGCTCCAATTTGTTTTTCAACATCAGAAGGAGCTGTAAATTTCATTTCATAAATGGTCTCATCTACCTCTACAACTGCATCAAAACGATCAATATGTAAGATACCATCACCCATACAACGTGGCATTTGCTTATTTACTTGCGCAATAACCTTCTGTCCTTTTTCAATGGCAGCAACAATAATATCAACTGATACTCCTAAAGAACAATAACCGTGTTTATCTGGAGTAGATACATTTACCATTACTACATCTAATGGCAATACATCTCTTCTAAAAAGATTGGGAATATCACTTAAAAAAACCGGTATATATTGAGCATTACCTGCCCACACTTGTTTTCTTACATTGCCACCAATAAAGAAACAATTTGTCTTAAAACTCTCAGCGTATTGTTCCTCTGCATAACCCGCAAATCCTTCTGTATGTAAGTGAACAATTTCAACATCTCTTAGTTCGTTTGCACGAGCAGTCATTGCAATAGTTAATGCCTGCGGAGTTGCTGCTCCACCTTGAATACATACTCTATCTCCTGACTTTATTATTTTTACAGCCTCATCAGCTGATACGTATTTAGTTGCCATAATATTGTGTGTTTATTTTCGAGGTTAAGAATTTACAAACTTGAGAAATAGGTTAAGAAACTCATTAATATACCCGCTGCCACTGCAGAGCCAATTACACCAGATACGTTTGGTGCCATTGCATGCATTAATAAGTGGTTAGTAGGGTCAGATTTCAACCCTTCTTGTTGTACTACACGAGCTGAATCTGGTACTGCAGATACACCTGCTGCTCCAATTAGAGGATTAATTTTATCATCTCCTTTTAAGAATACGTTCATCAATTTTGCAAATGCTAAACCTGAGAAAGTTGCTACGGCAAATGATGCTGCTCCTAGTGCAAAAATCTTCATAGAATTTAAAGTGATGAACTCACTTGCTTGTGTAGATGCTCCTACTGTAACTCCTAATAGAATTGTTACAATATCGATCATGGAAGTTCTAGCTGTATTTGCTAATCTCTCTGTATGGCCAGATTCTTTTAATAAGTTACCAAAGAACAACATTCCTAAAAGTGGTAATGCACTCGGAGAAATGAACGTAGTTAAAATTAAACCTACTATAGGGAAAATAATTTTCTCTGTTTTTGAAACCGTTCTTGGTGGCTTCATTTTAATTTTACGTTCGTCTTCAGAAGTCATCAAACGCATAATTGGAGGCTGAATTACAGGCACTAAAGCCATATAAGAATAAGCCGCAATTGCAATTGCTCCCAATAAGTGAGGCGCTTCTTTAGAGGATAAGAAAATGGCTGTAGGGCCATCTGCTCCACCTATAATACCAATAGAAGCTGCTTCTTTTAAATCAAAACCTAAGGCAATTGCACCAATGAAAGTTAAGAATACACCTACCTGAGCAGCTGCACCTAATAACATTAATTTCGGATTGGCAATTAGTGATGAAAAATCTGTCATCGCTCCAATACCTAAGAAAATCAATGGTGGATAAATACCTTTTTGAACACCAAAATATAAGTAATTTAAAACCGAGCCATCTTCATAAATACCAATTTGATTACCAGCGATAAATGGAATATTACCAATAATAACACCTGTACCAATTGGAATTAATAATAGTGGTTCGTAATCGTATTTAATTGCGAGGAATATAAAGAATAAACCTACACATATCATGGCAAAGTTGGGAAGAGTTAAGTTCGCAAAACCAGTTAAACTGATAAAGTTTGTAAGCCCTTCTAAAGCCATTGTTCCAAAACCAGGAGTAGATGCTGCTACTGCTTGAGTCGCTGCCTCTCCTAATGTTTGATTATTAATAAATACTTCTGCTGCACTTGCTGAAGCCCATGCCATCAATATGGTGGCTATTGCTCCGAAAACTATTAATAAGCGTTTCATAATTGTATCTTTTTATTAATTGAAACAACTTAAGCCATCTCTACAAGTACTTCTCCTTGTAGTAAAGATTGCCCTTCAGAAACTTTAATTGAATCAATAGTGCCATCATGCTCTGCTAATACATTGTTTTCCATTTTCATGGCTTCCATTGTCATTAGCAAATCTCCTTTTTTCACAACATCTCCCTCTTTTACTTTTATAGAGATAATTGTACCTGGAAGGGGTGCTACTACATTCGATTGTTTTGCAGAACGAGTGATTGCCTTTGGAGCAGATGTTCTAGGAGCAGAAGAACGTACAAGTTTAGGGGTTTTAGAAGATTTCACTTCTTTTTCCATTTCAACTTCATAAGGAGTTCCATTTACCTCCAAACTTATTGTTTGCCCTTCTACATTTGTAATCTTAACAGCATAATTATTACCGTTAACATTAAATTTATATTTTTTCATTTTACTTCAGAATTAACGGTTTAGCTGACTACCATGAACTGCATAAATTTTTGAGCTCCAAGGAGAGTAAGCCTTCTTCACTTTTTGAATTGTAAGGATAATATCTTCATCATCGTGGGCTTCTTCAATGTAGTTGTAAATAGCTGCTGCTATAACTGCATTTACCTCACCTGATGCACTAGATACTTTTGCTCCTTTCACCTCTTCTACTACTTGCTTTTTAGGTGTTCTATTTATCCAAGCCATTATTGCTGGCATTACATAAGAGAACACTAAGAATAAAATAGTTAGAGTTAGGAATACTAAGCCTAAACCTACTAAGGTTACAACTAATCCTTCCTCAATTGCTACGCTGACTGATTGGTGTTCCATATCTTTTCTTATAAAGGAATATTAGAATGTTTCTTAGGAGGATTCACTTCTTTTTTAGTAGCTAATAAATCCAATCCACGACAGATTCTGAAACGAGTATTTCTTGGTTCAATTACATCATCAATAAAGCCATATTTAGCCGCTTGATATGGATTTGCAAACTTATCAGTATACTCATCCTCTTTTTCATTAATGTATTTTTGTCTTTCTTCCTCGTTCTCGATTTTTCTAATTTGTCTTCCTTCAAGAACTTCAACAGCTCCTTTAGCACCCATAACAGCAATTTCTGCCATTGGCCAAGCGTAATTCAAATCTCCTCTTAACTGCTTAGAACTCATTACATCATGTGCTCCGCCGTAAGACTTTCTTAAAGTAATTGTGATTTTTGGTACAGTTGCCTCACCATAAGCAAATAACAATTTGGCTCCATGTAAAATTATACCCCCATATTCTTGCCCAGAACCCGGTAAGAAACCTGGAACATCTACAAGTGTTATAATTGGAATATTAAAAGCATCGCAGAATCGTACAAAACGAGCTGCTTTTTTAGATGATTCAATATCTAAAACACCTGCTAAGAACGAAGGTTGGTTAGCAACAATTCCTACTGGACGTCCGTTAAAACGAGCAAATCCTGTAATTATATTTTTTGCATATGCTCTATGCATTTCTAAAAACTCTTCATTATCCACAAGCATATGGATAACATCAAGCATATCGTATGGCTTATTTGGATCGTCTGGAATAATCTCATTCAGTTGATCTTCTATTCTATCGAAAGGATCATCACAAGGAATAATTGGTGGTTCTTCCAAGTTATTTGATGGTAAGAAACTAATAAGCTTTCTAATCAAAAGTAATGTCTCTTCATCATTTTCTGTCATCATATGAGCTACACCAGATTTAGATGCATGCATATTGGCACCGCCTAAATCTTCTGTTGTAATTACCTCACCTGTAACAGATTTAACTACCTTAGGACCAGTAACAAACATATAAGATGATTGATCCGTCATAAGGATAAAATCGGTTAATGCTGGAGAATACACAGCACCACCCGCACATGGGCCTAAAATGGCAGAGATCTGAGGTATAACCCCTGATGCCGAGATGTTTCTTTGGAAAATTTCTGCGTAACCCGCTAATGACCTAACGCCTTCTTGTATACGCGCTCCACCAGAATCATTTAATCCAATTACTGGTGCTCCAACTTTCATTGCCTGATCCATAACCTTACAGATCTTTTGAGCAAAAGTTTCAGAAAGAGATCCACCAAATACAGTAAAATCTTGTGCAAATACATAAACAACACGGCCATCAATTGTACCATGCCCAGTAACTACACCATCCGATAAATATTTTTGTTTATCTAATCCGAAAGATTTAGTACGGTGCGTCACAAACATATCGTACTCTTCGAAACTGCCCTCATCTAAAAGCATATCGATTCTTTCCCTAGCAGTTAACTTTCCTTGTTCATGTTGTTTCTCAATACGCTTTTCGCCACCACCCAGTCTAGCTTCATTACGTTTCTCTACAAGTTCTCTGATCTTGTCTTTGTTAGTACCCATAATACGTTTGCCTATAAAGGCAGTTAAAATATAGATACCGCAATTAATGTCGAATACCTATATGTATAAATAAATGTGTTACTTTTTCTTTACTTTCAAATAATTCTTCTCAAGGGATACCGTATCAAGAGTATCTGTAATAGACGATTGTAAAGTTGTCGCCATATACTTATCCTTTTTAGAAGAACATACTGTGTTTATCTTTTTGTCTTGGTTATTGGTCTTTTCCATCTTCTTGTTAATTAATTGTTATTCGCTTTAGTAAAAGCATCGGCTATGGGTTAAACCATAGCCAATGAATTACTTTTTGTTGTTAATAAAGGGACATCACTTAATGTTGTTATTTCATACTTGTAATTGCTAATTCTCAGTATGTCCCTAGTTGCCCTGGTTAAGGTTAATGGTTGTTGTTCAAATCTTTATTTCTTCTCGCAAAGCTCAGTAAGAACTCCATGCGTAGATTTAGGGTGCAAGAAGGCAATATCTAATCCTTCCGCTCCACTTCTTGGTGTTTTATCTAATAATCTTACACCTTTTTCTTCTGCATCTTTTAAGTTTGCTTCAATATCTTTTACAGCAAAAGCCATATGGTGCATACCTGGGCCTTTTTTAGCGATAAACTTTCCAATAGGTCCATCTTCAGCAGTAGATTCCAATAATTCAATCTTAGTATCTCCTACTTTAAAAAAAGCAGTTTTTACTTTTTGTTCTACTACTTCTTCTACAGCATAACATTTTAGTCCTAAAACTTCTTCGTAATACTTAATTGACTCTTCTAAGTTTTCTACTGCAACACCTATGTGCTCTATGTGTGTAATGTTCATTATTCTGTCATTTTATGTTAGTTAATAACGTGTCCTGTGATAAGCATTTTGACCTTTATTATTTAATGTAAATTTGACACATAGCTACCGTTAATGAAGTAACATTCGTCATCTATTTTATAATTAAATATCACTCAAAATTAGACTATAAAAATACTTCACGTCTACTTATACACTTAATTTACTACAGGTCAGTTTTTTAACTTAGATATTAAAATCATCTTTTTTAAATTTTTAATAATATTTACATATGATAAATAAAATTAAAAAATATCAATTTTACACTTATAACAGTAAAATCAACCTTTTTTACTAATTATAAATTACTTTATATGTAAATTAGCAATTGAAAATATGACCTGTGATAAGCAAATTTTCAGCAAAACAAAAAATAGATCTGCAATGGAAACAAATGTCTTATCACAACGCGATATGAAATATAAAAGAAAAAAAAGATTAACACCAGAAGAATATGCTAATGGTGTGATAGCTGGAAACCGTGTAATATTAAGTAGAGCGATTACCTTAATAGAAAGCCGCCATTCTGATGATTTAATTCTAGCCGAAAAAGTTTTAGAACTTATTTTACCACACACTGGAGGTAGCTTACGTGTAGGGATTACAGGTGTGCCTGGTGTTGGAAAAAGTACTTTTATTGAATCTTTCGGAAAGTACATTACTTCACGAACGTTAAAATTAGCTGTTTTAACTATAGATCCCAGTTCTCAAATTAGTGGTGGTAGTATTTTAGGTGATAAAACTAGAATGGAGGAGTTATCTAATGATCCATTGGCCTATGTACGCCCTTCTGCTGCAGGTAATGCACTTGGTGGTGTAAATCATAAAACAAGAGAGACAATGCTACTCTGTGAGGCTGCAGGCTTTGATGTTATCCTTATTGAAACTGTTGGTGTAGGACAATCAGAAACTACTGTAAAAGGTATTGTAGATTTTTTCCTATTACTTATGCTTGCTGGAGCTGGAGATGAACTACAAGGTATTAAAAGAGGGATAATGGAAATGGCAGATGCTATTGCTATTACTAAATGTGATAATGATAATATTCACCAAGGTAAATTAGCCAAGGCCGAATACCAAAATGCTTTACACCTCTTTCCTCCTGCAGAAACAGGTTGGTCTCCAAAAGTTATGACATGTTCTTCACTCCAAAACGAAGGCCTTGATAATATTTTAGAAGATATCCTTTCATTTGAAAAGCACATGAAATCTAAAGGCTATTTTCAATCCAACCGCCAACAACAAAATTTACATTGGATGCATGAAACTATAGATAACTATCTAAAAAGAGCTTTCATTAATAACCCAAATGTAACACAACAAATGGATACTTTGGAAAATGAAGTAATTCAAAATAAATTGCCTGCTATTGCGGGTGCAAGAAAATTAATTGAATTATTTAATAAAAAAATAGATTAGTATGGTTACAATTTGGCATAACCCAAGGTGTTCTAAAAGTAGAGAAGCGCTTCAGCTATTAAATGAAGAAAGTGGAGATAGTGATATTAAAATACGAGAGTATTTAAAAGAGAACCCATCAAGAGATGAAATCGTTAACTTATTGTCTCTATTAAAAATTAAACCTCTAGATCTCATAAGAAAAGGAGAAGCAATTTATAAAGAGAACTTTAAAGGTAAAGAACTTTCTGATGATGAATATATTGCTGCCTTGGTAGAATACCCTAAGTTAATTGAAAGACCTATAGTGATAAAAGACAATAAAGCTGTTATTGGAAGACCTCCACATTTAGTTTTAGACCTCTAACAAAAAAGCCTGTAATTGATTTAAATTCAATTACAGGCTTTTTTAATATTTTTTGATTTCATTTAGATCTTGATTCCGATAATTAACATATCATCAATCTGCTCCCATTGTCCTTCTTCCATCCATTTATTAATGGTATTTGCTAAAACTACTTTTTGTTCTGACGAAGGTAATGTTGCAATTTCAACATATAATTCACGCAACCTTTTCACCATAAACTTTCTAGTTTTCTCACCACCAAATTGATCTTGATAACCATCGGTAGCCATAAATAAGTTATCTCCTTTTTCTAATAACCATTCATGCTCTTCATAAACTAAATCTAGTTCTCCACCTATTGATTTTCGTGTTCCTGCTAATTTGTAAATTAAGCTATCTCGAACTATATATAAAGGGTTTTTTGCTCCTGCATATTTTAAAACATTTCCTTTAATAGCTATTAAAGTCATGTCCATACCATCATTATTATCGTTGGTATCTTGCTGAAGGTTTCTAACTACAATATTATTAAGTTCCCCAAGTATTTTACCTGGTGATAAAATCTTTTTACCACGCACAATTTCATATAAGGAACTAGACGCCATCATAGACATAAGAGCTCCAGGAACACCATGACCTGTACAATCAATACAAGCATAAATTTTCCAACCCTCCTGTTCTGTAAACCAATAGAAGTCTCCACTTACAACATCTTTTGGTTGATTAAAAATGAAGTTCTTTGGAAATGCATTTGTAATTCCTTTATCAGACGGTAAAATAGAAGACTGAATTAAATGTGCACTTTTAATACTACTTGATATCTTAGCATGCTGATAATTCAGTTGTTTACCTTGTTGTTTAGAGTGTTCCAAGGTATCACGTAGAACATCATTCTTTATTAATAATTCAGAATTTACAGATTCAACTTCAATATTAGCCATTTCTAACTCTCTAAAAGCACTAGAAAGTTTTAGATTCAGCTTTTTTGTTTTTCGCTGATTTAAGTAAATATAATAGGTGAAAATAAGGAGAAGAACAACGATAACAATACTCATCTCGATAAACTTTTTCTGTTCATCAAGCTTTTTAGAATTGTCGTGATCTCTAACCCTTAATACATCATTTTGTTCTTTTTGTAATTCAACTTCATGAAACGCCTGCATATCTGCAACCGCAGCAGTCTTTTGTTGATTAAATAAACTATCTGATAGATTTATAGATTTCTGGAAAAAATAAATAGACTGATCTTTATTTATTTGCTTTAACGTAAGTGCTAGTTTTAAAGAAACTTGATATTCAAAATCTAAAAGTCTGTTATTTTTACTAATTACGTATGCTCTCTCATAAGCATCGTAAGCACTTGTATAATCTTTTAATTTATAATAGTAATTACCTATTGAAAAATAGGAATTTAACTTTGGCTGAGGAAATTCTTTTTTATTAGACTCTCTTACTGTAAGAAGAAATATTTTCTTTGCAAGTGCCATATCATTTAAACCCATTGCAAGTTTACCTTTCAGTAAAGACAAATAAATAAAGCCTTCAAAATCTTTATTCATTGTAAAAACCTGCATTTTATCGAGTTTAATCAAAAGATGCCTTAAAGCATCATACTCATTAAATTCATAATGAATATCAGCCATATTTAATAAGGCATTTGCTTTAATAAACTCAAGTCTTTCACTTGTAGAGTCTACTTCAATGTCAAGAATTTCATTAAACACTTCGAATGCATGAATATATTCTTTATGCTGAAAATAAATAAACCCAATATTATTCAAAGTAAATGCTAAATCAACTACATCTTCATTTTGTAATTGAATTTCATATGCTGTTTTTAATAAATTTAATGCAGTTTCTGTTTTACCCTGAGATGTATATAGTGTAGCAAGATTTGTATTTGCTTTTGATATATAATCAAAATTCAATTTATCTTCCGATATATTTAATGCTAACTGACAAAACTGTTCTGCAGAATCAAGTTTACCAATATCTTCATAATACGTACAATATTGGGAAGCAACATAGAACTTATCTTCGAAATCTCCATCTTCATCTAATAGATACAAATGATCGTCTAGATAGTTTTTTGCACTATCTAAATGTCCCTTTGTTAAAAAGGCACCTACTTTCTTACTGTCGTATTTATTAAATAGACTATCGTTTATTATTGAAGTGTTGCCCGAGTTTTCATCTTCGGTAGTTGCGTTCAATGATAAGCCAAATAATAGTAGTAGAAATAGAATTATATGTTTAAAAAATCTATTATCAGTCATTGTTTAGATCAAATATCGACTAAAAATAGTGAAATAGTTAGAAATAAACTTCATTAATATGAAGAAAATGTGAAAATGATTTATTAAAATTATATATCAAACATTTTTTTACTCCTATAATAATTTAAAAATGAAGCATTTCTTAGGTGTTGATATTGGTGGTACTAATGTAAAGTTTGGAGTTGTTGACTCTGATGGTAATATCATTAAAAAGAAAAAATACCCAACTAAAGAAGTTTCTGAAGGTGGTGATTTCTGTGGTAATTTTTCTAAACTACTCGAAAAAAGATTAGCTAAATATCCAAATATTGCTTCTGTTGGTATCGGGATTCCAGGTACAATCTCTGCAGATGGGCTTTCTACGCTAGATTTACCAAACGTCCCTTCTCTCTCTAGACAACCACTTGTAAAAATTTTAAAAAACAATTTCCCCTCATTGCCTATTGCAATGGATAATGATGCAAATGCTGCAGCACTTGGTGAGCTTCATTTTGGTTTAGACGCCGTTCCTAAAACATATATTTTCATTACACTTGGAACAGGTGTTGGTGGAGGATGCGTTATTAACGGTCGTGTTTTTAAAGGAGGAGATGGAAACGGTTTAGAAATTGGTCATATTCTTTCTAGTACAGGCAAAACTATTGAACAGAACATAGGTAAAGCTGGTATAATAGAAATGGCAACGAAATATATAGATGAAGGTAAGTTATCTACTTCTTTAGTAAAAGGTGAATTTGATGCAAAAATAGTTGCAACAGCTGCACATGAAGGAGATGAAGTAGCTTTACAGGTGTTCCATGATATGGGAAAATACGTAGGTGAACTAATTGTTTCTTGCGTCCGTATTCTTGATATAAAATCAATCCTTATTGGTGGCGGTGTCTCAGAAACATTCGATTACCTAAAAGGGAACATGTATGAAGTTATTAATAACTTCTTACCTGAATATTATACAAAAGATTTAAACATTCAGCTTGCTACACTTGGTAACAATGCTGGTATTTTAGGCGCTGCATCCATTGGTATTGATCAGATAAACCTAGATTAAGTTGTTAACTTAAGTCTAACTAAAAGCATTGAATCTAATTAGGTTCAATGCTTTTTTTGGTATTATAAAGATTAATGAAATTATGCAGTTATATTTACGGAAACTAAACTAAGAATATGACAAAGATTGCAATTTTTGCTTCAGGCACAGGATCAAATGCTTTAAAGATAATCCAACATTTTTCTGAAAATAAGAATGTTGATTTCGTTGTATTATCTAATAACAAAGATGCAGGTGTTTTAGAAAAAGCAAACAATTTAGGTGTTGATGGACATTATTTTCCTAAATCATCTTTTAATGATGGAACTGTTCTTGACTTTTTAGTTAAAGAAAAAGTAGACTATGTAATTCTTGCAGGTTTCTTATTATTAGTAGCTAACGATATACTTGATCATTTCACAGATAAAGTAATCAATATACACCCTGCACTATTGCCAAAATATGGCGGAAAAGGAATGTACGGAAGTAACGTACACAAAGCTGTTGTGAAAAATAAGGAAGCTATCTCAGGTATAACTATTCATTATTGTAATAGTAAATACGATGAAGGACAATATATTTTACAAGCATCTACACCTATTTTACCTTCAGATTCTCCGGAAGAAGTTGGCGCTAAAGTACTTAAACTAGAACATTTTTATTTCCCAAGGGTTGTACAGCAATTATTAGGAGAATAATTATTTCTATCGATTTTTTAAAACTGTAATCTTTACCTTAAATTAGAGGTAATTCACAGTATAGAATTATGATTTGCAATACTTAAATGTATTTTTGCATATAAAATAACAAAATTTACTAGAGAAAATGGGAAGAGCATTTGAATTTAGAAAAGGGCGAAAAATGAAAAGATGGGCGCATATGGCTAAAGCTTTTACGCGCCTTGGTAAAGATATTGTAATTGCGATTAAGGAAGGTGGCTCTTCTGATCCAGATTCAAACTCTAGACTTCGTGCAGTTTTACAAAACTGTAAAGCGGAGAACATGCCGAAAGATAACATCGAGCGTGCTATAAAAAGAGCAACTGATAAAGATACATCTAATTACGAAGAAAGATTATTTGAAGGTTACGGCCCTTACGGTATTGCTGTATTAGTAGAAACTGCTACAGACAATAACAATAGAACTGTTGCTGCTGTTAGAAGTTACTTTACTAAAACAGGTGGTAGCTTAGGTACCTCTGGTTCTGTAGAATTTATGTTCGATCATAAATGTCATTTTAAGATTGCTAAAGGTGATCTTGATGTGGAGGAACTAGAATTAGAATTAATTGATTTTGGTGCTGAAGAAGTTTTTGAAGAAGAAAATGATATCATGATTTATGGTGAATTCCAAAGCTTTGGCTCTCTTCAAAAAGCATTAGAAGAACAAAAATTAGAAATTATTAGTTCTGGCTTAGAAAGAATACCAACGGTTACTAAAAAGCTTACCCCTGAAGAGGAAGAAGATGTTGATAAATTATTAGAAAAATTAGAAGAAGATGATGATGTACAAAATGTATATCACTCTATGGGATAATTATTTCTACTATATACTTTTATTAAGACCTCTTATTATTAATCTAATAAGAGGTCTTTTTTTTATAAAAAATCATTCCATTAACACTATACACCTTTGATCTTACGTAAGTTATTACTAATTTATTATATAATAATTTTAAACCTATTACTTAACCCATTACTTAACGTATTATGAAAGTACTTTGGAAACTGTCCTTACTTATAGGACTAACTGTCTTATGTTTTTCTTGTAAAGATGATGATGATGACCCTTCTCTTCAAGATTCTAATCCTATCTATTTCTATACAGATAAAGAATTTGAACTAGGTAGTGCAGGAAGTGTTGAATCTTACCAGTTTAGTTTTGATCATCAAAAGGAAACACTCCGTTTAGTTGCTCAAGTTGTACCAACAGTTGCAGCTACTGGAGTAGATTCTTATGTTTACGATGTAACACTTAATCTATCTGAGGTAAATAAAAGTGACGATTATAAATATTCAATTGTAGCCAATACAGGTTCAACCTATACACAGAATTTAAAAGCTAATAGTATCGCGGCTAGTTGTACTGATTTTAAGCCTGATCCTGATTATGGCCTAGGAACGACTTCTAAAGATGCTTCAATAACAAATTTTGTTGTATGGGATGCTAGTCAAGGGAAATATTATATTTCTACTGCAAGTGTATTTGCATTTATGTTTGGTTTAATTGATCCTGGTTTCTCAATTCCTGCAACAGACCCAGGTTATGGAAATTTACCAAATCTATATCAGTCTACTGGTTCAATAAAAGAATGTTCCGAGTTACCTACAACGTTTAATTAAAATTAAACACATAAAAAAACACCCACTTTTTTAAAAGGTGGGTGTTTTTTTGTGATGTTACAGATTTCTATAACTGAGCAGAAACTTTAGCTTCTAACTCATTTTTAGCTACTGCTCCAATAATTTTGTCAACTGCTTCTCCGTTTTTGAATACCAACATTGTTGGAATAGAACGGATACCAAATTTAGCTGCAGATTGAGGGTTTGCATCAACGTCTAATTTACCGATAACAGCATCTGTTAATTCAACTGCTAATTCATCGATAACTGGCGCCATCATAAGACAAGGTCCACACCAAGTCGCCCAAAAGTCTACTAATACTGGTTTATCTGATTTTAATACTACTTCTTCGAAGTTAGCATCTGTGATTTCTACTGCTTTTCCCATAGTAATTTAATTAATCGAGTTCATATGAACAAATTATCATACTTTCAGTTATAACAGGTATAACGAAGGTAAATTTATTTGGTTGCACAAATGTAGTAAAATTTCATTCATTCACCCAAGTTACTTTATCAGTAATAGCTCCCCTTTTACTATCTTTTTTTGTAGTTACCACTTTACCAATATAAAAGAGTCCTAAAAGTTGATCTTCTTCTCTCAAACCAAAAAATTCTTTTGCCTCCTTAAACTTTACCATTCCACCTGTACTCCAATACGCACCGTAACCTAAATCAGTGACTGTAAGTGCCATGTTCTGTACTGCACAAGCAACTGCTTCTACTTCTTCTAGCACAGGAATCTTTTTATTATTACCTCTTTGCATAATTATGGCAATCACATGAGATGATTGTAAACCTTTACCTGAAAACACAAAAAACCTCCAAGGTTCTGTCATCCCATGGTTAGGAGCCCAATTTGCATTCTCAAGTATACTATCTATATCTTTTTTCGGAATTTCTCCTTTAATAAATTCATGCGGATAAAACGATCTTCTCTCCTTTATTATTGCTGAAATTTCACTTGTCATAATACTGTTTTTACTATTAATAATTATTTACCTAAAATAACCTATAATTTTTCATTTTTTAGTCTAAAAAACTAAGAAAAATGAATTCCTAATATTACTTTTGTGTCAATTATACACATAATATAATCATACAAACAAAAAGGGAGTTCTTTACACTGTTTTCCCAACATACACACACTTTTCATTTGATAAAAAAATTATTATCAAATATACTAATCATATTATGAACGCAATTAAAACGTAAAACTATGGTGGACACATCTACAGTAAATTTCGAAAACACACAAACGGCTTTTGCATGGAGAAATAATGCAGAACTAAAGCAAACTTATGCATTGTTTACCATGATGCATTCTCCAGGTCTTGTGAAATTTGGCACTTCTCTTTTAAACATGGCTTTTACACTTAGGTTACCGATAAAAACCGTAGTGAAAATGACTCTGTTTAAACAGTTTTGTGGTGGAGAAAATATTGAGGATAGCTCAGAAACTATTAATAAATTAGGAAGCTATCGAATTGGTTCAATATTAGATTATTCTGTAGAAGGTGCACAAAATGATAAAAGCTTTGATAAAACCGAAGCAGAAATCATTAAAACAATCATAAAATCTGCCCAAGATGAAAATGTTCCTTTTTCTGTTTTTAAATTAACAGGTATTGCTGCTGTCGATTTACTTGAAAAAGTTCACGCTGGTGAAATTCTTAGTGGAGATGATGAACTTCAATGGAGTAAAGTAGTAAGTAGAGTTAAAAATCTCTGCAAAACTGCTTATGAGCATAATGTCAGAATTTTTATTGATGCGGAAGAAACATGGCTTCAAGGCCCTGTAGATCAATTAGCCTACGATATGATGCGCTTGTACAATAGAGAAACTGCTATTGTTTACAATACGTATCAAATGTATTTAAAAAGCAAATTTGAACAATTAAAAAGTGATTTTGATAAAGCTCAAGAAGAAGGTTTTATATTAGGTGTAAAGCTTGTTAGAGGAGCTTATATGGAGAAAGAAGGGGAAAGAGCTCTAAAGATGAACTACCCTAACCCTATCCAAGTTACAAAAGAAGCTACAGATAGAGATTATAATGCTGCCATTTCATTTATTCTGGAAAACAATACTGGTTTTGCACTATGTGCAGGTTCACACAATGAAAAAAGCAATAAATTACTCGTCGAATTAATGAATAAATATGGAGTTGCAGATAATAATGTAAATTTCTTTTTTGCTCAGCTTTTCGGAATGAGTGATCACATATCATTCAACTTATCAAAAGCAGGTTATAATGTTGCTAAGTATCTTCCTTACGGCCCTGTAAAAGAAGCTTTACCATATTTATTTAGAAGAGCTGAAGAAAATACATCTGTTGCCGGACAAGCTAGTAGAGAATTAACACTCGTATCAACTGAGATAAAAAGACGTAATTCTGAAAAATAAATAGTGACTTTGATCACTTAAAAACCTCTTTTACATGTATTTAATACATTTTAAAAGAGGTTTTTTCGTATTCGATGTTTGAAAATTTAAATTTTTGATAAAAAAACATAAATTGCGCTACAACATTAATCGTGTACAAACATTCCGCTAATAATTAACATAATAGATGAAAGCAAAATTACTTTTCTTTTTTATCGGGTTATTTTTTTGTGTTGGAGCCCATCACTTCATGTCAGCTAAGGATAAAGTGAAAAAAAACAACGAATCTAAACTTGGAGCAATTCAATTACATAACAATATTGACACCTTAACTATTACAAAATAGTTAGTCTTCTTTTAATACATTAATAGCTGGTACTTTAGAGAGTGACCTCATAAAGAGTACGCCAATACTTACCGTCATACCTATAATTATTATAGATAATACAAAACTTTCTTTAATTGCAATAAAGAAGGGGATATCAAATACAAAATAGGCAAGTGCCCAAGAGCCTAACCAGCCTAAAAGTAGACCTGTGAGTGTTGATAGTGTACCGATAGAGAAATATTCTATAAAAGTTATTCTTACTAGATGTTTTCTTTTTGCACCCAATGCTCTTAAAACTCCAGCTTCTTTTTTTCGCTGATATTTACCTATAGACATTGAACTCCATAATACAAGGAAACCAGTAAAAATACATATTCCACCAAGCCATTTAAATACAAAAGACACCTGATCTAAGATATCATTTAAAGAGGCAAAAATTAAGCTTAAATCTATACTTGAAACATTAGGGTATTTAGCGACAACTTTATTTTGTATTGCTGCTATATTGTCTTTCCCCTTCACCTTAATTGCAAACACATGAAAACTTGGTGCAGCTTCTAAAACTCCAGCAGGAAATAATACAACAAAATTTGCTTCCATTCTAGCAAAGTCAACTGCTCTTACATGAGCAATTTTTGTTATTAAATCAAAGCCTTGTACATTAAATAGAACTGTATCTCCATAAGCTAAGCCAGAAGATTTAAGATAGTTTTCTGATACTGATATAGGTATCATCTCATTAATAGACGAATTTCCTACCCATTCGCCTTCAACAGTCTTTTCATTTTCTTTTAAAGATGATCTATATGTTACTCTATATTCTCTATCAAATACATATCTTTTTAACAGTATAGTCGAATCTTGCATAACCTGCTTTTTCGTATTACCATTCACCGTTTTTAAAGACATCGTTACAATTGGTGCGTTTTGCTCTATTTCGATATTTTCTTTTTGTAGTAAGCCTGTTAAAGACAATACTTGAGATTTTTGGACATCATATAATACTAAATTTGCATCACCCTCTCCCCCAACGTCTGTAACTTTTTCAATCAAAAT
The DNA here is from genome assembly GCF_003970675.1 of Flammeovirga pectinis. Taxonomy (GTDB): domain Bacteria; phylum Bacteroidota; class Bacteroidia; order Cytophagales; family Flammeovirgaceae; genus Flammeovirga; species Flammeovirga pectinis. The sequence goes on along the minus strand of NZ_CP034562.1, from coordinate 1,479,645 downwards.
TGAGCGAATTGATACTAAACAGATAATAAGAAAAACACCAAGACCAATTGTAACGCCCAATAATAAGGTTTGATTATTTGGCCTGAATAATTGAGATATACCATATTTTAAACTAAAGCTATAACCAGTTAAATCGATTCCCTTTATTATTTTAATTAATAAAATTGATAGCAAGGCTAAAACAATTATCACACAAAATATTGATAGAAAGAAATAAAGTGATTTTATAAAGTCATCTAAAAGCCAATAAGAAAATAATATTACAAAAAGACTTACTGAAATAATTAGTAGTGCTTTAATTATTTTATTTGATTTAATATCTAGCGAAGAAATTGATCTCAAAACATATATTGGTGCCACTCCCAAAACTTGTAGCAATGGATACCATCCAAATAATACCGAGACAAAAATGCTGAGAAAAACACCAAAAAATATAGCCGTAAAAGAAAAATTATTACTAATAGAGACCATCAATAAATCCGAAAATAAAACAGGAAAAGCCAATTGGGCAACTGTACCAATAAATGCTCCTAAAATCCCACCTACAAGACCGAGAAAAAGTACTTGTAGAAAGTAAATAAAAAACGTTTCGCCTGTTGTTGCTCCTAAACATCTATAAATAGCAACAGATTTAAGTTTTCCTTTGATGTAAATAAAAATACCACTGCTAACACCAATACAACCTAGTAAGAGTGAAATAAAAGTGATCAACTTTAAGAATGCATCAATATCATTAAAAAAGCGACCAATTCTTGCCGTATTATTTTCAATTGTAGCTACTCTTATCCCCTTTTCATCAATTACTTCTTGATTGCTATCTACTAATTGTTGAACATTTAAAGTATCATTAAAAGCATAAAAATATCTATAATTTACTCTGCTTCCTTTCTGAATCAGTTTAGTCTCATCTAAATATTTAAATGGAAAATACACAATAGGAACTGTAGCGGCCATTACAGCACTTTGTCCAATCCCTTTTTTAATAGTTCCTGCAATTTCAAAATTAGCTGCTCCAAACCTTAAACTATCTCCAATAGACGCCTCTAATTGATAGAGAACAACACTATCCACAAATACTATTCTCTCTTGATTTTGCCATTTTTTCCATGAAGAGTTAGGATATACTTCTAAACTCCCATAATATGGATAACCCAACTCTAAGGCCCTTAAATCAACTAATCTACTTTTTTCTGTAGATTTTGAAAAAGCCATTGAGGCAAAATTGAATTGTTTTACTAAATTAGATTGCTGATTTGAAAAGAGGTGAAGTACACTATCTTTAAGTTCGTGTGATGACCTTAACTCAAGATCAGCACCCAAAAGTTCTTTTGCTTGTTTATTTAGATCCTGATTAACATTTTCTGAAAATGTAGTCATGGCAACTAAACTTGCAACTCCTACTACAATAGATAGTATAAAAGGAATAATTTTGTCAAGACTTTTTTTTAAGTCTCTAACAGAATGCTTTAATATAAATTGAAATCTCACAGTTTTTATATAATAAATATCAATAATTGAGCTGATAAAACTTTTTAATTCGTTCAATATTAAACAATTATTGATTTATTGACAAGAATAATTTTTTATAAAATAAATATATGGCTTTTCTAGGTTATACAAATGATGATTTACCTAATTGGGTAAAAAAAACAGAGCAATTCCCTGTAATTCTCTATATACTCAAATGGGTTTTAATTGGAACTCTTGTAGGTGGTTTAACAGGTATTGGTTCTGCCCTATTCTTAAAAGGGCTAAGTTGGGCAACTGATTGGCGTCAGATGCATTTATGGATTATCTTCCTTTTACCTATTGGTGGTTTTCTAATTGGTGCTAGTTATTATTATTTCGGTCAAGACGTTGTTAAGGGTAACAATCAATTACTTGATGAAATTACAAGGCCTAAGAAAATAATCCCTTTAAAGATGGCTCCTCTTGTAACAATTGCTACAATTGCAACGCACTTATTTGGTGGGTCAGCAGGTCGAGAGGGTACGGCTGTTCAAATGGGTGGTTCTATTGCGGATCAGTTTACCAAGATTTTTAAATTAGATAAATACGATAGGAAGATATTAATTATTACTGGTATAGCCGCTGGTTTTTCATCTGTTTTTGGAACTCCACTTGCGGGTGCAATCTTCGGGTTAGAAGTATATGTTATTGGTAGAATGAGATATGAGGCAATATTTCCTAGCTTTTTTACTGCCATAGTTGCTAATTATGCAACACATACTTTAGGGCATGAGATTGGCATTCATCACACCGTTTATGATATTCCAATTATCCCAGATATGACATTAACTAATTTAGCATTATGTGTTATTGCTGGTATTGCTTTTGGCTTAACAGGAATGCTATTTTCTAAAGCAAATCATTTTTGGGGTAATTTATTTAAATCAAAAATTAAATATGCTCCATTCAGACCAATGATTGGTGGTGTTGTTTTAGCACTAGGTATTGTTGCTATCAATTATAATCATGGTTTAGATTATTCATCTTACGACATGAAATACTTTGGTTTAGGTGTTCCTACTATCGTAGAATCATTTAGTACACAAATGAATTGGTACGATTTCTTAGTCAAGACATTAACAACATCTTTTACATTAGGTGCAGGGTTTAAAGGTGGCGAAGTAACTCCTTTATTTTACATTGGTTCTACGCTAGGAAGTTACCTTTCTACATACATTTCTTTACCTGTAGCTTTATTAGCTGGAATGGGATTTGTTGGTGTTTTTAGTGGTGCTACAAATACACCAATGGCTTGTACAATGATGGGAATTGAATTGTTTGGTGCTCCTGCTGCTGTTTTTATTGCTGTATCTTGTATTACTGCCTATATGTTTTCAGGACACACAAGTATTTACACTTCACAGATTGTTGGTAGTCCAAAACACATTAATAATGGTAGCGAAAAAGGAAGTACACTTTCTGAAATTGATGTAATTCGTGCTGCTGAAAAAATGCATTTAAAAAATAGAGAAGATTCTAAAGAAGATTAAGTCTTTATTAATAAAGAATGAGGCTACCTTTTCATCAAAGGTAGCCTCATTGCTTTTAAAAGCGTTTTGTATAAATATGGCAATATGGATTCCCTGCCGTTTTCTCATAATAATCCTGATGATACTCCTCTGCTTCCCAAAAAGGCAAGTCAGCTGCATCAGTTAAAGAAGTTGCAACAGCTAACCCTTGTGCCTTAAGTTGAGCAATTAAAACTTGTGCTTTTTCCTTCTGTTCATCATCAAAATAAAATATTTCAGATCTATATTGTGTTCCAATATCAGGTCCTTGCTTATTTATTTGAGTAGGGTCATGTGTTTCAAAGAATAGTTTTGCTAAATAATCGTAACCTATTCTATCAGAATCATAGACAACTTTTACAGCCTCTGCATGACCTGTTTCTCCAGTACAAATTTCTTCATAAGTAGGGTGCTCTTTTGTACCTCCTATATAACCAACTGTACTAGAAATTACTCCTTTTGTTCTCAAAAAGTAATATTGCGTACCCCAAAAACATCCTGATGCAAAAATAGCAACCTTCGGACTTACTGCTTTAATTCCTTCAAAATCAAGAGAAATAGAATTAACACAATGCCTAACATTCTTTGGTGTTAAGTTTTCATTTTGGAATACATGACCCAAATGTGCATCACAAGAACTACAAATTATTTCTGTTCTTTGTCCATCTTGATCAGTCACTTTTTTAATCGCACCCTCAACTTCATCGTCAAAACTTGGCCATCCACAACCTGAATCAAATTTATCTTCAGACTTATATAAAGGTGATGAGCATTTTTTACATATATATGTGCCTGGCTCATCATGTCGATTGTATTTGCCTGTAAAAGGTCGTTCGGTTCCTTTATTGAGAATTACCCATTCTTCAAATGGAGTTAATTTTTTCATAGCTATTGTTAATCATTTACTAGGTTATGTAATAATCCGAATGTTCTATTTACATCTTTCTTAGCTAAAATCAATGTAAACTCATTGGTTGTTGAAATTACCTCTACAATATTTATACCCTCCCAAGCAATCTTTTTCAATAAATAATAATAGATACCTGGAACAGATGTATTGTCTTGTGGTAAACGCATAGTTAATGATGCTAGATTTTCTTTTTTACTAATGATATCTTCACCAGCAAAAATTGAAATCAACTGATCCATCATTTTTTTACTTGTTACCAAATTAGTTTCATAAACTCCTTTTGACGAAGCTTGAAAAACATCTTTTTCACCTTGTATAACTTTTAAAAGCTCTTGTTGTTTTCCTAATAATGTTGGAGAGTTCTTAAAAGTGTAATCTACCAAGTCTGAACGTACAATTATTTCCCCCATTTTCTTGAGGTAATTTAAAACTTCGTGTTCAATATCTAATTTTGATAATTTAGGACGTAAGCGTTGAATGGCCATTACTACACCACCAATTTGAACGTCTTTCATTAATTTATCTTCAACCTCTGGCATTATTTGCCTTGCTAAACCTGTATAATTAACTATTCCGTCTACAATAGCCTCTTCCAGGAAAGGAGATTTACGTACAATTTCTTCTACAGCTTCTGCAATTGTGATCATATATTTACGTTTATTATTAATTCAAGTTATAAATATAACAACTTGTTACGAAAAGGTTTTCTTTTTATTGTAAATTTGTGATAGAAATCGTTCTACTTATTTTTGTATTGTTAGAAATAAGTAGAAAAACACAAACATATAAATATATAGAAATGGAAGCGTTTATTGGACAAGGCATAGCACTAGTTACACCATTCACATCAGAAGGTACAATAGATTTCCCTGCACTTAAGAGGTTACTACAACATACTAAGGATGTTGATTATTGGGTTGTAAATGGTACAACTGCCGAAAGTGCTACGCTTACAAAAAATGAAAAACGTCAAGTTTTAAAGTTTGTCCAAGAAAATAATCCAACAAAAAGGCCAATTATGTTTGGAGCTGGTAGTAATAATACTGCTGAAGTTATAGAACAATTAACTACATGGGACCTTAGTGGAGTTGATGCAATTCTATCTGTATGTCCTTATTATGTTAAACCTTCTCAAAAAGGATTAATTGCTCATTATAGTGCAATCGCAGACGCTTCTCCTCTACCAATTTTACTTTACAATGTTCCTAGTAGAACTGCAGTAAATATGTCTGTTGATACTATTGTAACATTATCAGGTCACAAAAATATTTTTGGTGTTAAAGATGCAGGTGGAGATTTAACACAAGCAATGAGAGTTATTAGCCATACTCCAGACGACTTTTTATATATCTCTGGCGATGACGCTCTAACAGTTCCAATTATTTCTATTGGTGGTAATGGTGTTATTTCTGTATTAGGAAATGCTGTTCCTCAAGAATTTGGAAGTACTGTAACAAATGCTCTTAATGGTGATATTAAAGCAGCTACTATGCAAATGTCTGAATTATTAGATTTTACAGATGCATTATTTGAAGAAGGAAACCCTGTTGGAGTAAAAGCTGCATTAGAAATTGCTGGTATTTGTGGCAAAGGGGTTCGTTTACCTTTAGTTGAAGGTTCTGAAATACTTTGTTCTAAATTATCAAGCATGTACGAAACGATTAAAATTTCGAGTAGAAAATCTGTTTTTGTATCAAACTTTGATGCAAGACACGCAATATAAATTAGGGTAATTACCATAAAAAAAGCATCTTAGAATTTAATCTAAGATGCTTTTTTTATGTGCGATAGTTTATAATTATGATCTAATATAAACTCGTAAATCTTGTCCTGGTTGTAAAATATCTGATGATAATTCGTTTAGCTTTCTGATGTCAGCAGGTTGAATATCATATTTATTAGAAATAGTACCAATGCTTTCTCCTGGTAATACTTTATGATTAAAGAACAAAGCTGGAATTCCAATTTTTACAATCTCTGTATTTTTTAGAATCCTATCCATATTTAGCACTTTTCCTTTATCATCTAAAACATTCTTCTCTGGCACATGATAATGGTTAGCAATACTAATTACTGTTTCTCCAGATACACATGAATGTTTTGTCCAGAACAAATCCTTTTTATTATCATTCAAGGCAGATATTTGCCCCATTATGTAACCGTTAAGTTGCTCAAGTCTTGCACTCTGCTTAGCCGTTAACGTCATTGTTCTTTGTGTCTGTTCTATTAATGTAATTCCTTCTTTCAAACGCTTTATAGCTTCAGTATAATTCTTAAGCTGTCCCATTTGTGAAAGAACATCAACTTCTACATTCTTAAAAGCTACTTCATTTTCTGCTTCCTGAGGTGTTTCAGTTTCTACATCTGTACCAGTTGGAGTAGTAACAACTTCTATTGGTTCGTCATCATTACTAGATGTAAATGATGAGAATAGCGAAGAAACAAACAAGCCTAAAACAAAGAATAAAGAGGCTATTATAGAATACCTTAATTGATTCTTTTTTGATAAGCCTCGTTTTTTGTTTCCTACCGGACCGGATTTTCTTTTTAAACGAGATGTTTTGACAACCTCTTCATTTTTCTCTTCAACTACTTGCTGATTATCTATTGTTTCGGCATCTATCATTTCAACCCTTTTGGTTGCATTAGTAATACCTACTTCAGCAGCACGCGCAAAAAATTGTCTTGCTTGCTCTTTGTTTTGGAATGTCCCCATCCCTTTTTCACACATATCACCTAAAAGATAGAGCATATCTCCATCTAAAAGTAAATCATCTGCATAATCGTAAGCAATTGCTTTAAAAGTTTCATCATATAGCCCCTGACTATATAAACTCTTAATATCAAGAAGCTTTTGTGTTCTATCTAATTCCGGTAAACGAAGCACGTACAATAACTCCTTTTCGAGTTGCTTCAATTTATCTTCATCTACTTCTACCATTATCTCTTTAACCTTATTCTGTACATCATCAGAATAATTTTCTAACATTCTAATAGTGTATTGAGAAGACCCGTAAACATAAGAATCTGCATTATCTGAGGTTCCTTCAAAAGAAAAAGTCGTTCCAACTTCAAAAGAGTCTACTGGTTCCTTTTCAATTATTCGAGGAGATAAATCAGAAATTATAATAACTTCATCTTCATCAAGTTTACCAAAAAATATTTTACATCTATCCCCTATTACTATTGGAGTTTCTCTATTAAAATGATAGCGTTCTTGAAGTTCTTGTATTGTCATAATAAATACTTAATAACTTATGCTTAAAAGCAGTTTATATGAGTTATATACATCTAATCTACTTAAATTTTTATTGAATTAGTAATTCTATAGTACGAATTTAATAAATCAATTTTTTTTTAGAAAGATGCTTAAACAAACTCAAGCGAAAAAACGTTTAGATTGTATATTAAATAGTTGATACACATTAAGAATAATATTAAAATTATTAAATGATTGATTATTCACTTTTATGTTGTCATATTTGATATAAAATTTTAAAACATAATATTAAGTTAATTATACAATGAGCGCACAATTCTACTCTTACTCTGCACTAACTTCTGCAGGTAACGAATTATCAATGGATGATTTTGAAGGCAAAGTAATTTTAGTAGTTAATACAGCAACACAATGCGGATTAACTCCTCAATTTAAAGGGCTTGAAGAATTATACATAAAATATAAAGATAAAGGGTTTGTAATTTTAGGTTTTCCATGTAATCAGTTTGCTAACCAAGAACCATTAAGTAATGAAGAAATGGCATCTTCTTGCGAATTAAATTTTGGTGTCACTTTCCCTCTTTTTCAGAAAGTTGATGTAAATGGTAGTAATGCACACCCTATATTTAAATATTTAAAAGATGCATTACCTGGTACATTTTTTAATGGTATCAAATGGAACTTTACTAAGTTTTTGATTGGTAAAGATGGCAATCCTATTGAAAGGTTCGCACCGACTACTACTCCAGATAAAATTGAAAAGGACGTTATAAAAGCACTCGCTTAATACACCAACCATAATTTGATTCTTGTAGAAAGAAATAAAGTACTATTATCGACATAATCTTATTTTTTTGTAAATGAGTCGTAATAATACCATCTTCTCTGCAAGAATCATTTTTTTTTGATGAATATACCATAAATTGAAAAAAATTTTAATTGGATATATTTAAACGTCAAAAATGAACAAATCATCAATTTTTACAGTCTTGCTAATGGCTTTAGTGATGTCAGTTACTTTCACTGGTTGTAAAAGCCAAAAGAAATTAGCTGCTGAACAAGCTCAACAAGAATTACTAGCAAAAACTCAAAAAGCTCAGGCAGACCTACAAGCTATGGTAGGGAAAGAATATACTTCTTTAGAAGAATTATCTGCAGATGAGGCAAGATTAAACGAGATTAAATCTTACAATTTATCGGATGCTGAAGTTCAAGATTTAGTGGCAAAAGCTGAAACTAATCTTGCTACACAACGTCAAGCTTTAGAAGCTAAATTAGCTGCTGAACAAAAGGCAAAGGAAACAGCAGAACAAGAAAAAGTACAAGAAGCTCAAAAAAGAGACATCTATTATTTATTAGATAATATCACAGGGTCTGGCTCTTCTCAAGAAGCTAACCTTATGATTACAGAAGCATTAGCTTTATTTGCTTCTCCTGATGTTCCTGTTTTAATTGAAGTATATAATGACGGTGATATTGTTGATTATGACAAGCCTACAACTGCTCAAAAATACCTTGATTATTTAAAGGATGTAAAACGTAATCCTGATCAAATTAAAGAATTTAAAAAAGATAGTAACGGTAAGATTACTGAACTAATTCTTAAGAAAAGATAATTAATGAAATCCTATAAACTCTTCGTTCTTTTTACTTTCTTTTTATCATTTGGTAGTCAAATTGGAACTTACGCACAAACAGAAAAAGAAGATTTGGCATTAAAACTTAATGGCCTTATTAAAGCTTTATCTGATAGAAAAACACCTCCTGTTGAGGTGGGAAGATTAATTGATTACGCTTCTACATTCTTTACTAATTCTGCTAAAATAGAGGTTGATTATATCAATCCTACTATAGAAAGTAATGAATACAAACCCCGAAAATACTTTTTTAGAATAAGTAAAATGGGTGAAAATATGATAATTATTGATCCTGAAAATATTTGGGGGTTAGATAAAAAAGGACGAATTACAGGATTAACAGTAACTGAAAATTATTGATATAATGAAAACAGCAAAATATTTAAGTGTTTTATTCTTGTGCTTGATTGGTCTTCAAGTATTTGCTCAAGATACTACAAAAGAGGAGCCTCCAATGCCTCCTGCAAGAAAAGCAGCAATAGACTCTTTGGCTTTAGAAAAAGTACATGATTTAAGTAAATATATCAGTAAAATTGGTGATAAAGAAACATCATTTTCTGAAGCAAATAGAGTTATTGAAAGAGCTTTAGAGCTTTTTGTTGAAGATGCTCAAATGGGTGTTTCAACATTAGGTAAAAAACAAATTAAATACTTCGGTATCCGTAAGTATTTAGAGAGATTAAATAAATTAAACTACAAATCTGTAAATATAGATTGGTTTGATATTCAGTACATTTCTGATTTAGAAAAACAACCTGATGGTAGATACGTTGGTGTAATCACTGTTTATCAAAAATTTACAGGTGTAACAGAAGACGGTTTAGTATATAAAGATGTTACCAAAAAGGATATCACTATTTATGTTGAACGCAAAACAACACAAATTGGTGGTAGAGAAATTGGTTTCTGGGATGTCCTTTTAGGTGATATCAGAGTTTCTGAAACGAAAAAAGGTTAATTTATATAACACATAAAAGCTTGATTGGTATGTTATTATCTCTTTATGATAAACATATCAATCAAGCTTTATTTATTATTTGATGAAGAAAATAGTATTTACGCTGTTAATTTTTTGTTGTGGAATCTCACTTTCGCAAGCACAACAAACAATAGGCAATTATAAAGGAGATGAATCTAAACTGTATGCAGAAACCAAACAGTTTACACAATTTATCAAGCGTTTTAATAACGAAGAAGATCGTAATGGTCAACCCTACTCAACAGGCTCTTACAAATACCGGGAAAATAATTACCGTAAAAAATATCTAGAAATTCTTTTTGATGGCGAGAATACTAATATCTCTAAGCAAATGAAAAAGAATTTTATTGACGAGATTACTGATAAAAAAACTCCCCAATATATAGAAAAGCACCAAGGGGGCTATTTTGCAGAAGTATCTACGAGGTTTCTATATAAAGGAAAAAACACAGATGTTACCTTATATATGCAATTGGAACAGGATAGTTTAGGCTACAAATGGTCTATTTCTGATGTTTATTCAAAACAGTTACAAGGCTTATTTGAGAATAACAATCCTAAAAAGAACTTCCTCCACCCTATGAGCCACGAAATTGACTTTATGAATTTACATAGAGCTTTTGGCGACAAAGATGAAATTGAAGATTATGCTTATAAAGGGCATGAAATAGATTATATAAGTATCCTTTTCTATTTATTAAAAACAGAAGATTTAAAATTTGTAACCGTTACAAATGTTAGATTTCATATTTTCCAAATTGAAAATTGGTACTTCACTGTAGAAAAATTTGAAAGGGATTCTTATAATTCTGGATGGCTTATCTCCTCACTAATGCCTTTAAAACCAGAAGATATTGAAACCATGCGAAGATACGTGCTACACAAAAAATAGTCGTTATCTTTGCCTACTATAAAATTGATTCAAACTAGATTAAAATATATCAAGATGCGCAATTTGTATCTATATACACTTATTTCAATTCTTTATTTAGGGCTAACATCAACTGTTATTGCTCAAAACGAAGAAAATGAATTACCAGCAGAAAAACTTCAGGAATACAAAGAAGACTCAAAAGATTTAGTCATGTATTTTGAAGGTATGCTGAATGATATTGCTGGAGATGATTATACCAATCAAGAAAAGGGTATAATGATTAACAATACTTACTTAAAAGTATTCCAGTCCGACAAAACACAAATTGAAGATGATTTAGATCCAAACCGTCAGGTAGTTTCTAATAAAGATATTCAAGCCTACCTTAAAGATGTAGATTTCTTCTTTAAGGAAGCTAATTTTGAGTTTATCATCGAAAATATTGCTCACAACGTCACGAACGATGGTCAGTTGTACTTTACAGTAACCATGACAAGAAAATTAAATGGAATTACTGTAATGGGTGATACTATTGAAAATTCTATGGAACGTTATGTTGAAATTAACCTCAATCAAGAGTTACAAGAATTAAAAATTGCATCTATTTATACCACAAAATTAAGTCAGAAAGAAGATATGGCTTTATGGTGGAATAAACTTGATGATACTTGGAGAAATATTGCTAGTAATAACATTACATTAAAGAATGATATACCTATGAATGAGGTTTTATCAATTATTGATTCTGTAATGATTACTAAAAATGATAGTACAATTGCTTTAGATGAAAGTATTTATAAACATATTGAAGGCTTCTTAAAAAGTACTGAGCTAGACGTATCACTTAACCCTGAAGTTGTAGACTTGAGTCCGCTAAGTAAATTACGTAATCTAGAAGATTTAAATATTTCTGGCACTGGTGTTAACGACCTCTCTCCTATACGTACATTGACGAATCTTCAAGTTTTACGTTGTGAGATGACTGGTATTAATTCTTTAGCTCCTCTGTTATATTGTACTAATATGCAGATGTTAATGATTAACGATACCCAAATTGAAGACATAAGCATTCTTGAAAACTTTTCTGAATTAGAAGAGTTGTATTGTTTTAATACTACTGTTAGTGATATTACGTCTTTAGATGGATTAAGTAATTTAAAAGTTATATGGGCTAATGATACCCAAATTGAGGCAATAGATGCTCTTAATAATGCGAAGAAATTACGTTCTCTAGATTTATCAAATACTAAAATTAGTTCTTTAGATGCCTTAATGGGATTAGGTGAATTGGAACAACTTACAATTGATAATACTTCGATCGACGACCTTTCTCCATTATCCACTACAGTTAGCCTTAAAACACTTTCTGCAGACAATACTCAAATCAATAAATTATCAGCTTTAGCCAAACTAGAAAACCTAGAAAGAGTTTATTGCGATAATACTGGAATTAATACAAGTATTGCACAATCATTCATGCGTAAAAAGCCATCAACATTGGTAATTTACGGTTCTGAACAATTACAGACTTGGTGGGAAGGACTTTCTCAACAATGGAAAGATATTTTACTTGCAGAAGCTAAACTATCTGGATCACCAGACAAAGAACAATTACAACAGATTGCAAATATTAAGCAGGTTGATATTCATACTTCTAACGGTATACAAACCCTAGAGCCTCTAAGTTTCTTAGTTAACTTGGAAAGACTGAATGCAGCAAATACTGGGATCACAACTTTAGAACCTCTTAAAAACTGCCCTAATTTGTCAACTTTAAATGTGCAAGGAACAAACGTTTCTAATATTGATGTTCTTGGTGTTTTAAAAGCACTAAGAAAAGTAGATTTAAATGGAACAAAAGTGTCAGACCTTTCTGCATTAAGTACCTCTACAACGCTTACTAAAATAGATATTTCTAATTCTTTAGTTAGTTCTATCACTCCTTTACAAAGCATTACTTCTATTAAAACAATAGAAGCAGACCATACAAAGTGTAGTGAAGCTGGTATAATTCAATTCTCTAGAAAGTCTAACGCACTTATTATCTTTAGAACTGATAAATTAACGGCTTGGTGGAATGGACTTAATAGTGATTGGAAATCTATTTTTGATGCTCAAGTTAAAGGTGATATACCTACTAAATTTGAATTACATCAAATAAACACAATTACAGAAATTGACTTAAGTAACCATAAATCAATACGTGATTTATCACCACTAACCGTGCTTTATAAGTTAAAGAAACTAGATATCTCGTTTTCTAGAATCAATACAATTTCTGCTGTAAGTCAAATGTCATCACTAGTTAGTTTCTCTTGTGATAATACACCGGTATCAGATATTACACCTTTAGCCTCGTTAAATGGTTTAACATCTCTCAATATATCGAACACATTGGTTACCAAACTAGATGCCTTAAATAGCTTAACTAACCTTGAAAGGTTAAAAGTATCTGGTATAGTTAAAGTGAAAAACATATCGTACTGTGCAAACATGAAAAATCTTATCGCTTTTGAATGTTACAACACGAGTGTAAACAATTTAAAGCCATTAATTGGGTTGTCTAATTTAAAAACATTGAAGTGTTACAAGACAAAATTATCTATTAAAAAGGTAAATGCATTTAAAAGTAGCATGCCAAATGTTACTGTAGACTTTTATTAATAGATTAAAAACATATAAAAAAGCTCTCATCTAGTATCTTTACTTTAGATGGGAGCTTTTTAATTTATAGCTATGGAAATTCAGAAATTTAAGCAAGAAGAAATTGAAACATTACTCTCTCTTAAGGGAGCAGTAATTAATGATGTAGTTTATCACGTATGGAGTAATAATACCAACGAGGATGAGGAATACCAATGTCTTGATTGGTTAGAATTACGTTTTGAAGATAAATCTCGTCTTACTTTTACGGCAGGAGAAGAAAGTGATGGTATCAAGATTGTAATTTTTGATATTATTGAAGAACGAAAAAAACTACTTGAGCAATTTCAAGGTAAAATTGATATCAAAAGTTTTAGAGTAATAAAAATGGATATTTGGGCAGATGTAATTAATGAAAAAATTACGGAGGTAAAACTGACTAAAATAAAAGAAGATTTTTATGCTAATGATGAAATGATAATTTCTTTTGAAAACGACAATCAACTTAAAATTAGTTTATCTCATGAAGATGGGCTGAGTGTAGATGTTTTTGAAGACGAGCCTCCTGTAATTAATTCTTTAGAGAATTATCCAGATGAAGATAGTGATAGAAAAAGTTATATGTAAAATATAAAAAAAGCCTAAGTAAATAGAGTTAAAATCTACTTACTTAGGCTTTTTGATTTAAGTATATTCCTTAGTTAGAAATAGGTCTAACTGATGCTCCACCAGAAACATCTTCGTTAACTGTAACAGTAAGGTTTTGTACATATTCAATAACGCCACTTCCAGATGCAGTTGCATTCAATACTTTCGTACAATTTACTTTAATATGTGATGCCCCAGAAGCATTTATATCAGCATTTTCTGTAACTAATTCTTCCGAACTAACATTACCAGACTCTGTTACTTCTGCATCATATTCTTTAGCAACACCTTTTAGTTCCAATGTAGTAGCTCCAGACGCTTCAATATCAAGATCTTTAATAACTGTCCATTCATCGAATACTACACTACCACTATTTTTTACGGAAATTTCAATTTCATTTGTATAACGAGTAATTTTCTCTGCTTCTAAAGAACTATTCCCTTCAATATCAAGGTCAAGATCACCTGTAGAAGATAAAAGATCTACTAATTTCACTGTAACATCACCACTAATATCACAGCTTTGAAAATCAGGAGTTTTAATATTGATTTCTAATGGATTATTATAGAAATCATTTGCTACGTTTTCTGCTAATTTGATTTCCCAAACAGCAGAAGCATCATCTGTAATATCTAATGATAAAGCGTTTAAAATATCTTGATCAGCATCAATCAAAACTTGTTGTTGATCTCCATATTCAACAGTTACGTTACATCTTAAAGATCCAGCTTTAATACCTTTAAAGGTTTGTAATGGAATTGAACTACCGTTAGTTTCAACTGTTTCTTTATTACATGAGAAAATAGTTACTAATAGTAACAAAGAGTAAATAAAAATTTTCATTTTAATTATTTCGTTAGGTTTAAATTGAAACGCAAAGTGTTCTTTATAAATCACACAAAAGGTGACCACCATCACCTTTTTAACATTATTTAGAAAACGATATCTAAAGGTAGTTACACTAAGACACCTTTAATTTTAAAAATTACTAGTCCAAAAATGTATAGCATCAACTATATTATCACTTTAAGAACCATCCATAAAAGATAGTTTTGAGTGTATTAATATTTGATTAATTACATTATATCTCGTTCACAATATATACGAAACTAGATGCAAAAAATAGCGTTAAGTAATATATAAGTTAGGAAAAACATTCAGTATTACACTGAATTAAAAATATAAAGATTAAGAGTAATAGTTAGTTTTTGGGTTATGAAAAAGAGTTAGAAGTATCTTCTAACTCTTTTTTTTTGTGTATTTTTTTATCAAATGTTCTACTACAGAGATTGAGTTTCTAGAAGTAGAAGCCAAAATTGATATTAAATCTCATAAACCATTCTGCATCCATAGTTCCGTAAGCAAGTGCATCATTCCACACAGGTCCTAACCAAGGTTGATCTTTACCAAAAGCGGCATCCATATAGATGTAAACCATACCTGCTGAAATCATACAACCTGTTACATTTTGATAAGAATCATAAAACTCTTCTTCGGTTTTATCAAGCATACCAAAATCATTATAAAAGAGTAAACTAGAAATAGGTCCCCATTCTACAGGTTGGTCATAACTTACGCCTAATGTATAAGTCGCTCCTTCTGCAGCAACTAAATAAGGTGCTCCATATGCTGTCATGGCAACAACATCTGTTCTCTCTCCATCTGGTGCATTTGGAGATTTTTTATAATAAGATAATTGTGCTTTAAGATTCCAACGTTTATAATCTACATCGTAATGTAATGCTCCGGCATAATGATTACCCATATCTTCAGTGTCTAAGTTGTATAGACCACCAAACATACCAGAAACGCCTAATTGATGTTTGACTTTATCACCAAACTTTCTGATAACCCGTGCATTTAGTTGATTCACTTCTTTATTTCGATATTGTAATGTACCATCACCACTTTCATCAATAGATCCAATATCGTATCCATAACGGCTATTTGATACATCTGTACTACTTCCAAATTGTAATTCTTCAGCATTCTTAAAAAAGGCAACAGCAATATCCCATTTATCATTATCATGAATATATTTTACACCCATATCATGATCATCTTCTAAACCAACGTAATAGTTGATACTAAAAAACCAGTTATGAGAGTTGTATCCTTTGTTACCGAAGGGCACTTGAGTTAAACCAAGTTGAATTTCATCACTTTCAGAAAATTTATAACCCATCCAACCTTGCTTAAGCATAGCTCCGCCAAATGCGTCAGAATACCATCTAAATTCTGCATTTAATGTAATTCCTTTATAAGCTGCCGTTGGGTTAATTCTAAAAACATCATAACCAAAGTCTCCACCTCTTTTTTGTTGCCCTTCTTTCCAATTAGAATAATTATAATTGAAACGCAAAGCCCCATCAATAGATACTTCGGGTTTGTCTTGTGCGATGATTGATTGATGAAATAATAATAAAATGACAGTTAAGACGAGTAGGTTTTTATTCATATCCTTATGAATTTTTTGTATAAAAGAGAGTTAGATAAAAGAAAAGCCATCAAACTTTAAATTTGATGGCTTTGGAAAGTTATTATTCAGATAACTTTTTTGTTGGTTTTTTCGGAGCGTACTCTTCTTCGTAATAATCACGAAGTGCTTTATAGAAACTAAAACACATTACAATGATAATTAAAGCAAAAGGTAAGCCTGTTAATATTGATGCCGTTTGTAAGGCTGTTAAACCTCCTCCAATTAATAGTACTCCAGCAATTAACCCTTCCATTGATGCCCAAAATATTTTTTGGTATGTTGGTGCATCATGTCTTCCTCCAGAAGTTAATGTATCAACTACAAAAGATCCTGAATCTGAAGATGTAACAAAGAAAGATGTTACTAAGATTATTGTTAAAATTGAAGCAAATGTTGTAAACGGATATTGCTCTAATAAATAATATATTGCCGTAGAGACATTCTTGTTTACAGCTTCTGTAATTGCATGATTTCCAATCAATTCTTGGTACAATGCACTACCTCCAAATATTGTTAACCACAAAAATGTAAGTAAAGCAGGTATAATTAATACACCTAAAATAAACTCTTTAACAGTTCTACCTTTAGAGATTCTAGCAATAAAGATACCTACAAATGGAGACCATGAAATCCACCATGCCCAATAGAATACCGTCCAGGAATTTTGCCAATTCTTCTCCTGTCCAACTCCTTTATAAGAGTTTGTCCAGAAACTTAATTCAAAAAATTCATAGAAGTAGTAACCTACATTTTGAACGAATGATTTTAATAAGAATAATGTTGGTCCAATGATTAACATTAAAACCATTAAACTTAAAGCAAGTCTCATGTTCCACTCACTCAACATTCTTATACCTTTATCCAACCCTAAAACAAGAGACAATGTAGCCAAACCTGTGATAATTACTATCAGGGTTAGTTCAACTGTATTACTTGTAGGAATATTAAATAAATACGTTAGACCAGAATTTATTTGCTGAACTCCAAACCCAAGTGATGTAGCTAGACCAAATAACGTAGCGATTACAGAAATTGTATCAATGATATCGCCTAATACTCCGTAAATTTTATTTCCAAATAATGGGAAGAAGATAGAACGGATAGTAAGCGGCAACTTTAAATTAAAAGTAAAGAAAGCTAATGCTAACCCTACAACAGCATATAATGCCCAAGCGTGAACACCCCAATGTAGAAATGTAATACCCATTGCATATTCTGCAGCCTGAGCTGCATCACCTCCAGCAGCTATAAAAGGATTACTTTTAAAATGGTTTATAGGCTCAGCTACACTCCAAAATAATAATCCAATTCCCATACCTGCACTAAAAAGCATAGAAAACCATGCTGTTGTAGTAAACTCAGGTTTAGCATCTTTACCTCCTATTCGTATTTTTCCAAATTTACTAAAACCAAGAAATATTGCATAAATAAGTACACAATTAACTAACAGAATAAATAACCATCCTACATTGTTAGCAACTGTATTTTGAGTTTCTTTAAACCAGGCTTCCATGGGTTCCCCAACAACCAAAGTTGTTATTACCAAGGTAGCAATAACTAAAATTGATGTAATAGACACAGGTCCATTTGCTTTAAAACCCATAAAAGTTCTTTCGTCACTCCTAATTCTACTCATATTGATTGTTTCGAGAGCTTAACATAACTCTCAATGTGAAATACTAGAGGCAATAACCGAACGGTTGTATTTAAGGTTCGTCCTTAATAGATAGAAAGGCTTTGAGGTGTTATAACCTACATGTTTATGGTATTAAATCTCATAGTAATTTAAGGCCAATAACTTCTCTAGTACATAAAAATATTTTGATCTCTATAAAAATAGCAAAACACGGGTCTGATTCCTAAAGTTGTTAACTTTATTAAGAAAATAACAATTTAATCAAATTCTTATTTCAATATATGTATTTCACATTAAAACAAAAATTTGTAGTGCATAAAAAAAAAGCCATCATAGAATAGTTCTACGATGGCTTTTTATATCTCAAAAAAAACAATTCTAGTTATCCAATGATTGAATAACTTTTAATTGATCTTTCAATTTTACTACTTCAACTTTAGCATCATCAATTTTTACATTATACTCTTCTAACAACTTGTTTGCCGTTTTAGAGTTTGCAAAGAATGCTAAGTTATTTTGCCATAAAGCAATATCATCTTCTAAGTTTTTAACCTTAGTTCTAATATTTTGCTCTTGGTTACGGAATCTATTTCCACCACCAGGAATATGGTTAAATACAGCTGCTAATGCTTGTAATTTACCTTTTTCGTCTAAATCAGTTGCTGTTTCTACAAATGCTTCGATAGCAGCAACAAATTTATCAACAATTGCATCTTTTTCTTTTCTTGGTACAAAACCAATTTCAAAGAATGCAGAAGATTTTTCTTCAATAATAGCTTGATCAAATGCTGTTTTATCAGCAGTTAATTTTGATATCTCAAGGCAAATTTCTTCTTTCTTTTTCAAGTTTTCTAAAAATTCCTTGTTGTCTTCGTTACGTTTGTTACGTTTTCTATCAAAGAAAGCATCACAAGCTGCTTTAAATTCAGCATAAACTGAATCTCTAAACTTCTCAGGAACTGGCCCAATGCTCTTCCATTGTTTCTGTAAAGAAATTAATGCATCAGAAGATCCGTTCCAATCTGTACTTTCTTTATGCTCTTCTGCCTTTTTAACCAATGCATTCTTCTTTTCTAAGTTTATAGCTCTTTCTGCTTCTAAAACTTCGAAGAATTTATTTTTGTTAGCAAAGAATTGCTTAAAGTTTGCCCAGAATTGTTTGTTAATTCCATTAGCTACTTCTCTTGGAACAGGACCTACTGTCTCCCATTCTTTCTGAACAGCTAATAATTTTTTAGTTTCTTCATTCCATTCTTTAATACGATCTGTATTGAAAGAAGAGAAAGGTTCAACTTTTAAACACAATGCTTGCTTTAATTTCATGTTAGCATCTAACACAATTTTAAATTCTTCAGCGTGCTTTCTTTTTATATCATAAATCTTATCAGAAATTTCTTTGAAGCTATTCCAGATATTGTCTTTTTCCTCTTTAGGAACCGGACCAATACTTCTAAATTCTTCATGAAGAGCATTAAGGTGCTGTACAGCCTCAGTAATATTCTCCATTTCTATAAGTTTTTCAGCTCTCTCAATTAAAGAACGTTTCGCTTTTAGATTGTGCTGTCTATCTAATTCTTTTAATTCGAATTCGATACTCATCTGATCATAAAAACGGTCAAGCAACGCACCATAAGTTTTGTAGATTTCTTCAGCGAATTGTTGTGGTACAGCTCCTGTAGCTTTCCATTCTTTCTGAAGTTCTTTAACTTTGGTCATTACGCCCATGTCGTCAGTGTTTTCAATTAACTCTTTGACTTGAGCGATAATAGAACGTTTCTTCTTTAAATTATCATCACGCATTTTTTGCATTTGCTCAAAATGTTGACGACGATCTGTTCTAATTGTACGGAATGCCTCGTAGAAATCTTTTACTTCTGAATCCGTATATTCAAAACCTTCTACATCTCCATTATCAGCTTTAAATTGCTCTTTTGCTGCTGATTCTTCTGCAATTCTAATAGGATCAAAAGATTCTTTGATTTTTTTAGAAATACGTTCTGCTTTAACAACGTCAGTATTACCTACTAATTTCTGAATTTCTTTTAGTAATTCAGTTTTAGAAAGACCCGAAAAATCTTGGTCTTCTTGTAATTCTTCTTCGATTGTTGCTTTTGCGTCATCATCACCAAAATCTGCTACATCGTCCATGTCAGCTACATCATCAAGTTGCGATGCTGTATTTTCTGTTACATTAGATTCTTGTAACTCATTAGTTTGATTTTCGTCTTGTGGAGTACCCATCTTAAAAAACGGTTAAAAGTGCGTCAATAATTACAACTGACCATCTCGCTAAAAAATGAGATGGACCATAAGCATTAATTTACTTCTCTGCTTAAGAGAAATTTTCAGTGACAAAAATAGACTAAAATTTACATCTCTAATAACTATTCTGCATATTTGGGAGGTTTTTTGACTTTAATTTTTTAATCTTAATAGCTCGTTCCCTATTTTCTTGAATAATTGATATAAAACTGTCAATTTTGGGAAATCGAAGTACAAACAACTTTATGGAAAAAAGACAAATTCAATATCAGTTTGAAGATACTCATTTAAAGAACTCTTCTGAGAATTTCTATGACCCTTCTAAATTAAAAACGGAAGAGATGGTACTAAACCTTGGTCCCCATCACCCTTCTACACACGGTGTACTTCGGTTAGAAGTGTTAACTGATGGAGAATATGTTGTTGAATTAACTCCGCATCTCGGTTATCTTCATCGTTGTTTTGAAAAACATGCTGAAAATTTAAATTTTCAACAAATCATTCCTTACGTAGATCGTATGGACTATATGGCGGCAATTAATTCTGAACATGCATTTGCAATGGGTGTTGAGAAAATGATGGGAATATCTGAGAAAATACCTAAGCGCGTTGAATATATTCGTGTTTTGGTTGCTGAGTTAAATAGATTGGCGTCTCATTTTGTTGCCATTGGTACTTATGGTTTAGATATAGGTGCAACTACTCCATTTTTATGGATGATGCGTGACAGAGAGCATATCTTAAGACTTTTAGAATGGATTTCAGGAGCTAGAATGCTCTATAATTATATTTGGGTGGGTGGTTTATATTACGATCTTCCTGTTGGTTTTGAAGAAAGATGTACTGAGTTTATTACCTACTTTGAGCCTAAATTAAAAGAGCTTAAAGAATTAGTAATGGACAATAAGATCTTTATTGAAAGAACTGCAAATGTTGGTGTTCTTCCATTAGATCTTGCTATTGATTATGGTACTTCAGGTCCTGTTTTAAGAGGGTCTGGATTAGCGCATGATTTAAGAAGAGTTGACGGTTATTCAGTTTATCCAGAACTTGATTTTAATATCCCTATAGGTGAAGGTAAAATGGGTACTGTTGGTGATTGTTGGGACAGAACTAACGTACGTGTAGAAGAATGTTGGGAATCTCTAAAGATTATGAAACAATGTTTAGCACAATTAACTACAGATCACAAAAGAGATAGAACTTTTGACCCACAAGCATTAGTACCTAAAAAAATTAGACCTAAGGCTATGGATTTTTACAGTAGAGCAGAAAATCCTAAAGGAGAACTTGGCTTTTTCTTTAGAACAAATGGAAAATCTGATATTCCTGAACGTGTTAAAGCTAGAGCTTGTTCTTTCTGTAATTTATCTGTTTTAGAAGAAATTTCTAAAGGTGTTCTTTTATCTGATTTAATTGCTATTATTGGATCTATTGATGTTGTAATGGGAGAAGTTGACCGTTAGGTTTTGTGAGTGAAGAATTAATGATTTTAAAATCAAATAACAGAAATAAAATAGACGGTACTTTAGAAAGCGGTTCAAAACTGAAAATTTGTATCATCACACATTGTTATCCCCAGATTTTGGAGCGGCACCTCATCAATATGAGCATATGGCTTTAAAATTTAAGGAAATGGGACATGATGTGCACATTTTCACATCTCATCCTTACTACCCTACTGGTAAATTAACTACTTCAGATTGGTTTAAGTTTAAACACAATACGTACATCAACTCAATTCCTGTAAAAAGACATTGGTTAATTCCATCTCAGAAGAATAACCCTCTTTTAAGGTTGATTAGTATGTTTACAATGTTTATTTCAATGTTTACATCGTTATCCTTTTTAAAGGAAAAAAAGTTTGATACAGTTATTGTGCAAACACCTCCTATTAGTTTACCGCTACTTGGTGTTATTGCAAAGAAAAGGTTTGGTATAAAATTAATTCTCAATGTTTCTGATTTATGGCCTGAAGCTATGGTCAATTTAAAGAGTATTAAGCGTGATTCTTTTGCTTATAGAATATTACACAAACTCGAAAAATATTACTATAAAAATGCTGATATGATTCTTACTCAATCAGAAGAGTCTAAAGAATATATTAACAGTATTGGGTTTAATACTTCTATGGTATATAGAATTGGGGCAGATTTAAAACGTTTTACACCTTCTGAAATTAAAAGTAACTCTTCTACCTCATTTAACCTTGTCTATATGGGAGTTTTAGGAGTTGCTCATGGTATTTTAGATTTAATCAAAGAAGTTGATTTTGAATCGATAAATACAATATTACATATTTATGGAAATGGTGTAGAGTACACTCAAATAGATAGATATATAAAAGCAAAAAAGTTAAGTAATGTGGTTTTACATTCTACTGTACCATACACCGAAGTTCACAATATATTAGGTAAACATGATGCTGCAATTATCTCCCAGAAAAATTATGTAAAAGGAACGCTCCCTGCTAAACTCTACGAAAGTATGAGTATGGGTATTCCTATTTTATTTCATGGGGATGGCGAAGGGGCCGACATTGTAAAAAAACACACTTGTGGTTTAACTTCTCTGCCTACCAATTACTCTTTACTCAAAGAGAACATCAAACGGTTAAGCAAGAATAGTATTGATAGAGAAAAAATGGGTAAAAATGGAAGAACTGCTTGCCTTCAGTTTTATGACAGAGACAAACAGTTCCAAATTTTAGAAGATCAACTTCAAAAATTATATTCTAATTGCTAATTTCTTACTCCTTAACAACTAAATCTGTTACACCTTTCAATCTATCTTTACCACCTGCAATAACCAATGTATGATTCTTACAGAGAGTTACATCTCTAAAGTCTTGTATATATACTTTTTCATCAGCCAGTTCTTCACCTCTATCATCAAATTTCCCAGTAGGAATTAATTCTTTAAGGCAGATTACAGATACATGAAATTGATCTCGGAAACGTAATTTACGAACACTTTCTCCTAAAAATTCCTTAGGTATTCTCATCTCACAGATAAATACACCTGGAGCAACTTCATCCATTGCTTTCACAGATTTATTTATCAATTCTAAAGCAAATCGTTTCCCTTCTTGTTTTTCTGGGAATATCACTCTAGAAATATCCATTTTGTTTAAAACCTTTGCGTGCATATCTCTAGTAGCACGAGCATAAATCTCTTCAACGCCAAGCTCTTTCAAAGCTTCGATAGTTAATAATTTTGTCTCAAAGTTTTTACCATGAGAAAGAATTATTGTATCTGTACTTTTAATGTGCTTTTTAAGGGCTAAAGGATTTGTAGTATCTGTTTCATAAAGGTATTCAAATCCCATTTCGCGCAAACGCTTTAATGTAATTAGACCATCTCTAGTATCTTTAGAATTATCATAATCGTTATGAAGAATTATCAATAAATCTTCATTATTGTTTCTTAGAGATTTGGCTACTTCGATACCAAATGCACCCATTCCAATTAAAACAAACCTTTTATTAATCTTTTTCATCTAACCTACTAATATTTGTGCTTCTGGATAACGGTATTTAAAGTTGTCGTTATTTTCACCTAACAATGAAACTAAAGTAAACAATCCGATTTTACCACTAAACATTACAAATGATATTAAAAACTTGCCTAAAACAGACAACTCTCCTGTTATTCCTCTTGATAAACCTGCAGTACCCAATGCGGAAAAATACTCAAATAAAATATCTTCTGGAGGTACTCCTGCCTCTGAAATTGTCAGAATAAAAAGAGAAATAAAAGAAAGCATTATAGACATCATAAATACAATAATTGCTCTACGGATACTCGCTTCTTTTATCGTATTCCAACCAACATGTACATGATCATTCCCTCTAATTTGAGCGAAAAAATATTTAAGAAGAACATACACTGTTGTTACTTTTACTCCTCCAGCAGTTGAGTTTGGTGCTCCACCTATGTACATTAATAAAATCATCATCATGACAGTGGCCACTGATAAATCGCCAATTTCTACAACAGAAAAACCAGCTGTACGGCATGTTACACTCGTAAATAAAGTTTGTAATAAACCATCTGAGAATGATTTCTCATTCCAATATGAAATATCTGTAAGGTAGATCCCTATTGTTCCTACAACAATTAAAACTGCAGTCCCTTGTAAAGATAACCTAGATTGTAATGACAAATGACGTTGAAATTTCTTTTTCCTTCTTAAAACCTCATGGTATGTTCTAAAACCAAGGCCTCCAATTATAATAAGTAACATTATTATTGAACCTGAGAACCAATCTACTGCTAAACGTTCATCTTGTAATCCATCATGGAAATTAGAAAAACCAGCATTACAAAAAGCTGATATTGAATGGAATATTGATTTAAAAATCAAATCATCTAATAGAAGGTCTAAATCGCTCCAAGCAAAGAACAAACACACTGCTCCTATTAATTCTACTATAACAGTAATGTGAACAATTCGTTTTAATATTAAGGCTGATGAACTTATACTTTCAGATTCCATCATATCTTGGATAACAAATTCTTCTTTTGTCTTTACTCCTTTCTGTATTGCTAATGCGATAAAAGTAGTTAATGATACTACTCCTAACCCACCAATCTGAAAAAGAAACATTAAAATTAGTTGTCCTTTAAAGGTTAATACCTCCGCAATATTAAAGGGAGCAAGACCCGTAACACATACAGCTGACATCGCTGTAAACCATGCATCTACCCAACTAATTGGTTGAGTTGTTGCCTCTGGTAATTTTAATAAAATCGTTCCTAAAACTACAATTATTAGCAAAGAACCTATAATCATTGTTGTACTATTTGCTGTAAAAAACAGCCAATACGATCTATTATTAGCCAACGAGACCAAACTCGCTATAATCATAGTAACCTGAACACTAATAATATATGCTTCCCATCCTAATTTGTGATAAACAGGATGATCGTAATTATGGAGAATAAATAGCCTATAATATAAAATTCCTAGAATCATGGACAAGAAAATAATATCCATAAAGTGTTCTTTTGTAAACACTTTCTCTTTGACAAGCAATAATTTGAGAATAATTAAGAATGCATAAAACGTTACAATCCACCTATCGTATTTAATCCAACTAATTACTTCTAATTCTGAAAGATTAAAGCCTTGCGTATATACTAAAGAAATAAATGCTGATGCACCGATAATTAATTCGAAGAAAGGGAGGTTTTTATCTAACTTATTTTTGAGTTTTCTTATCCACTCTTCTCTTTCAGATATTATTGTTTTATGGGTACGTAAAATAAATTTTAAAAATTTATATTTCGTATGGTCTGACATTTTTTATTTTTCTAATAATGTTAATAAACTGTCGAAGTTATTAATATAGTTGTCTAAGGTAAACAGAAAGTTCTGATTTCCGTAATGTTATTAGGTTTACATTTCACTTAAATTTCAAATTATTATGAAACAATTTTTAATTTCTATTGAAGACGATAAAAACGCTAATCTTGTTAAAGAACTTTTAAAAGACCTTTCTTTTATTAAAAGTATTAATGAAATAAAATCCTCAGCAACTTCCAATTCGAAAGAAATTACTGAGGATACTTTAAAGTCTCATATACTAGCTTTTAAAACTGGGCATAAGGAACTTAATATTAATATAGAATTAAAAGATTAAGCATCTAATTCAGGAACATGAGCTTCATTGCCTTTAACTAGATCTTCTAAACATTTAATCCACATAGGATGATCGTTTAAACTTTCTACTAATTGCCAATGTTCACCTCCGTTTTCTTCAAAAATCTCTTTATATTCTTCACCTACTTCAACTGTCGTTTCTAAACAATCTGAGACAAAAGCTGGAGAAAATGCCAATACGCTTTTCTTTCCACTTTTAGCCAAATCAATAATAGTATCTTCAGTATAGGGTTGAATCCAAGGGTCTTTACCAAGTCTTGATTGAAAGCAAATACTATAATCAGTATCTTTTAAACCTAATTCTTTTGCAATTAAGTCTGCAGTTTCAAAACAAGCCGAACGGTAACAGAATGTATTTCTAGGGTAAGCTTTCCTTACACATCCATTCTCACCTCTTAGTTTACAACAAGAATCTATACCTGCCTTAAGAATTTGACGTTCTGGTAAACCATGGAAACTGAATATTACATGGTCGAACTTTTCTGCACGCAAGTATTTATTTCCAATATCTGCAAAGGTCTTGATGTATAATGGATGTCTATGGTAATGTTGTACAAAACTTACGTCTGGTACAATTTGCCACCCTTTAACCAGTTCCATTACTTTTTGTGTTACAGAACCCGTAGTTGCAGATGCATATTGAGGAAACAAAGGTACCACAACAATTTCTGTTACAGCATTTCGCTTTAGTTCCATTAATGCACTCTTAAGAGTTGGGTTTTGATATCGCATACCCAAAGCTACATGATATCCTTCTCCTAATTTATCTTGTAACAATCTTTGGCTCTCTAAACCATAATAAAGTAAAGGTGAACCATTCTCTGTCCATACTTTTTTATATTCAGCGGCTGATTTAGGTCCTCTAAAAGGAGCAATAATTAAATTTACCAAAGGCCATCTTTTGTAGAAAGGTATATCAATTACCCTTTCATCCATCAAAAATTCTCTAAGGTATTTTCTAACATCTCCTGTATTAGGGCTATCAGGAGTTCCAAGATTAACGAGTAATACGCCTTTTTTCATCTTTATATTTTTTCTTCTGCTTTAAAAACAGATAGAATATTAATTTGTTCAAAACTTTATAAAAAACTAAATCTTTACCTACTATGTTTTCATAATTGATAAAGATTTAATTTTTCATTGAGAAATTGAATTCATTCTTTAGGCCTCAACCTTCTTAAATTCAATTATAAAATCTGCACCCTCTCCTTCAACAGATTCACACCAAACTCTACCGTTCATATCTTCTACCATCTTTTTAACAATAGATAAACCTAAACCAGTACTGTGTTCTCCACCAGTTGGGCGAGCAGATAATTTTTGGAATCTTCCAAATAATTTTTTCTTATCGTTTTCGTTTAATCCAGGACCATGATCTTTCACATGTATTTGCAGCGTTGTCTCTTCTTCCTGTAAGAAAACTTTAACTATAGAATTGTTATTTGAGAATTTAATTGCATTAGAAATCAAATTCTGTAAAATCTGTCCAAAATAAGTTTCGTCTACAGCTGCATAAAGTTTTTCTTTCACATCTAAATCAAATGTGATATTTTTCTTCTTAGCAGTAAGTTCAAAACGTTCTACACTATCTTTTACAGCTCTTGATATATCTCTAGGTATAATATTTAAATTCGATGCTTTAGAATCTAAGGCATTTAAATCTAATATTTGTGTAATCAATTCTTCTTGCTTATTGATTGACGTCTGAATCATAGTGATATATTCTTTCTGTTCAGAAGAAAATGTATCCATATCAAATTTCATCAATTCAATTAACCCTCCAATTTGACTTAGAGGGCTTTTTAAATCGTGAGCAACAATACCAATTAAATGATTTTTTTCACCATCAAGTTCAATTAACTCTTCGTTCTGAACCTGAAGTGCCTTCGTTCTACTTTTTACTTTTTCTTCAAGATGCTCATTTGCTTCTTGTAAAGATGAGAATAGACGTCTGTTTTCTACTTTTAGATTAAACGCTTCAATGGCATTGTCAATTGTCACCATTAATTCGTCTCTATTCCAAGGCTTAGTAATATATCTATATACTTCACCTTTACTAATCGCATTGATAATATCTTGCACATCACTGTAACCAGTAAGTACAATCCTCATTATATCTGGATATAACTTTCTTACCTCCTCAAACAACTCAACACCTGTCATTTTAGGCATTCGCTGATCAGAGATAACAACACTAATATTATTATGTTCTTCCTTTAGGATTTCCAAAGCTTCGTCACCACTATTTGCGATCAACACTTTGTAGACTTTCCTAAAACCCGCTCTAAAAGAGACTAAGTTTTGTTGTTCATCATCTACATATAGTACAGTGGGCTTATCTTTTTTAACTTGAACACTATCCATCAATATATATTTGTATTTCTTTTTTTGTCAAATAATTGTATGCGAAAATACGAAGTAAATAGATGTAAATCGAATTTAAACATACTTTTTTTTACTTCATTTTACCAATTTGAGGTAATGATTTTGGCGTTGTCTTATTTAATGGCTCTAAATTGTATTTACCTTGAATACACATTCGTTTTAAATCACTCAATGTTCCATCAAATACATTTAAGTCTACTTCACCTTTAATTCCTTTTACACTACCATTATCCGTGTATTGCCAAAATATCCATTTTTTTGATTTATCCGACAATGTTGGATCAGTAAAAGAACTATAAGCTGCTATCCAAACTGGGTATTTCTTAAAAGCCTCTCTACCATATAAATAATCTTCGTAAAAAGACTTATTTGTATAGATAATTGGGGTTATTTTATACTGATTTTCTATTAGGTTTAACCACACTTTCGCCCTTTCTCTCACAACACCAATTGATTTACCCTCTGTAGTTTCTAAATCTAAAACAGGCGGTAAATCACCTGGTTTTAACTTAACATGTCGCACAAACCAATTGGCTTGATTAACAGGATCTTTATCAGCTCTAAAAAAGTGATACGCTCCTCTTATTAAATTTGACTTGGCTGCATTTTTCCAATTTTCATCAAATTGTTTATCCTTTAAAAAATGGCTTTCAGATGCTTTCATAAATACAAAAGAGAAACCATCGTTCACTACTTTATTAAAATTGATATCCTCTTGATAATAAGACACATCAATACCATGAACAGCGTATCCTATCTTCTTTCGTATTGATACTGAACAAATTATTACTACTATCAGTAAGACGATTATAAATAGGAAACCCTTTTTCACATTAAAACAGTAATCCCACTACTTTATAAAAAATAGTGGGACTCTTTTGTATTTTATCTATAATTATACGTTGAAACGGAAGTGCATTACATCACCGTCCTCTACAACATACTCTTTACCTTCTACAGAAAGTTTACCAGCTTCTTTACAAGCTAATTCTGATTTATATGTTACATAATCCGCATAATGGATTACTTCTGCACGTATAAATCCTTTCTCAAAATCTGTATGAATAACACCTGCAGCTTGAGGAGCCCTCCATCCTTTATGGATTGTCCATGCTCTCACTTCTTTTTCACCTGCAGTAAAGTAAGTTACTAAATCAAGAAGTTTGTAAGATGCACGAATTAAAAGATCTAAACCAGACTCTTTTAAGCCATATTCATCTAAGAACATTTCTTTTTCCTCCTCATCATCTAAAGATGATATTTGCTCTTCAATTGAAGCACAAACTTTAATAAGTTCAGCATTCTCTGAGTCGGCAATTTCTCTCATACGCTTAACAAGGTCATTATCCGTATGGATACTCTCCTCGTCTACGTTTGCTAGATAGATAACAGGCTTACCAGTTAATAACATTAAGTCAGCAACTTCTGCCAATTCATCTTCAGTAGCATCAATAGATCTAGCATTTTCACCAGATTCTAAATGTGCCTTGAATTTTTCTAAAGCAGCAACAGTCTTTTTCGCCTCAGCGTTTCCTGTTTTAGCCATTTTAGTATTTTTCAGCAATTTCTTATCCACTGACTCCAAGTCTTTCAACTGAAGTTCCATATCAATTACTGATTTATCTTCTTCAGGATCTACTTGTCCAGCAACGTGAATAATGTTTGGATCGTCGAAACATCTAACTACGTGAATGATTGCATCAACCTCACGAATATTTGCTAAGAATTTATTTCCTAAACCTTCACCTTTACTTGCACCTTTCACCAAACCTGCAATATCCATGATTTCGATTACAGTCGGCAAAGATTTTTGCGGTTTAACAAGTTCTTCCAAGACCTTCATTCTAGGGTCAGGAACTATTACAACACCTACGTTAGGGTCGATTGTACAGAAAGGAAAGTTAGCTGATTCAGCATTTTCTGCACTTGTTAAAGCATTAAAAAGAGTTGACTTACCAACATTTGGTAATCCAACGATTCCACATTTCAATCCCATTGATATAAATATTCTTATTTCAGAAGACTAATTCTTTCTACATATTTGCAATAAATATTGCATTAAATCCGCGCAAAGATAATCTAAAGTGCGGAATAATGAACTATAACATACAGGTATATGCAAGTTTTAGACTTTATAAAGTATAAATTTCAAGCAGGTAATGCACATGGGCTTCACTCCCCTTTTGTTTATGACCTTTATACTCAAGCAATTGAGCCCAATAAGAAATATTATATTTTTGATAAAATAGAAGAGAAAAGGCAACAATTATTAGGAAACAGTACTAAAATCAAAGTTACTGATTTAGGAGCTGGCTCAAGAAAAAATAATTTCGAAAGTCGCTCTATAAAAAATATTGCAAAAACATCGCTTTGTTCGGAACGAACTGGAGCTTTTCTTTTTGAATTAATTTCGAGGTATAAATATAAAAATATACTAGAACTAGGTACCTCTCTTGGTATCTCTACTTTATATTTAAGTACTTCTGCAAAGGATATTAATACCGTAACTATTGAAGGTTGTCAAAGCATATCAATAGAAGCTCAAACTATTTTTAAAGATTTTCCAGACACTAATATTACTCCTTTAACAGGCGATATTAATGATTTACTTGAAAGTGCCATCAAAAAATTACCCCAATTGGATGTTGTTTATTTCGATGCCAATCATAAATTTGAACCAACAATAGATTATTATGAGCGCTGTAAGAAATTTGCAAACGAGAATACACTTTTCATATTTGACGACATCTATTGGTCTAAAGAAATGAAAAAAGCATGGCTTAAAATAATTAAAGATGATGCAATTGGGATCTCAGTTGACTTATTTCATATAGGTCTTTGCTTTTTTAGAAAGAAACAGCCTAAACAACATTTCAAACTACAATACGAAACTCATGAATAAAAAAATATTAGAAGAAGGGAATTCTATTGAAATTCAATTTGACAAAAGAGGTGGTCTTGTTCCTGTTATAGTACAGGATGTAGATTCTATGGAGATTGTTATGCAAGGTTGGTGCAATAAATTAGCCCTTGAGACTACATTAGAGCTAGGTAAAGCTACTTTCTGGAGTACTTCTAGAAATGAATTATGGACCAAAGGAATGACTTCTGGTGACTACCTAGAAATTGTAGAAATATTAACGGATTGTGATCAAGATTCTCTTTTGTATAAAGTGAAAATGGTTGGTAGTGGAGCCTGTCATACTAAAAATGCTAGCGGAACAGCTCGTAAATCTTGCTTTTATAGAAAAATTGAAAATGATCAATTAAAAAATATGGATAAATAATTACTTCTTAATTTTTGAATAAGCTAGAGGTATAAAACAATTAAAATTAATCGACATTGCATTATCATTTCCCTTTACAGTTCCAAAGTCTGATACATTATCTAGATAATCTGTGAAGGGATTTGCAAATGTACAGCTTACTCCTACTCCAAAGTTATTTTTTAAGTAATATGTAGCTCCAAATCTAGTTGGCATAGAAAAAGCAAAATTAGAATACACCTCGTTTTCGTTCCTAGTTTCATAGATTCCATTTCTATTATCAGAAATATTATCAATCAATTCTTCCCCGTTTTCATCTAAAGGATTATAATAAAATAGCCCAATACCCTGAGCGATATACAATTTAAAATTCTTTTTGTTGATGATATTATACATCACAGACAAACTTGTATTCAAAGTATGAGATTGAAAATAATCGTTAGGAAATGGTTCTGTAAGTGGGGGTATATAATCTGCACCTCTTAATTTCTGCCCTTGTAAATACAAATAGCTAAGGTCAAAACGCAAGTCGAACCTTTTCTTCTTATTAAAGACAATTCCTAAATTTGCTCCCCCATTCACTTTAGAATAATTAGGTGATAAATCTCCCCTATAAGAACCTAGAGCCCCACCTATAATGAGTGTTCTTTTTGGTTTCGGCATTACATCTTGTCCAAAAAGATTTGTTGTTCCTACTACTAAAATTGTTAAGAGTATATATTTAATTTTTTTAAGCATCTTCAGTGTTTTTTTGCCCATTCCACATAATTCATAATAGGCTCATCCTTTAATATAAGCTCTAAAGTATTGAAATTTCTTCCTAATTCTTTTTCAGAATACGTTTTATGAATATGACTATGACATTTTCTACAAATATCGATCCCTCTCGTCCTCATATCTTCAAGTGTAAATTTCTTTTTAAACCACTTATTTCTATGTGTACTTTTAGGAATTAAATGATGAAAAGTGAGTAATGATTTTTTATAACATAATTCACACGCTCCTTCTTTCTGTTCTCTTTTCATTATTCGCAGATTTTTTAGAATGAGTATGATAATTATATGAATATAATGGTCAAATTTTTGTTTAGAAAACATAAACAGGTACTTTTTTAAAAAGACCCCTATCTAATTTATCAAAAATACGAATGAAATATAGTTTATTTTTATTAACTGCTCTATTACTACCAATCCTTGTATCTGCACAAGAACTTGCCAATAAAGACGAAGTTTTAGAAAGATTAATGCTAGAACCAAAGGACACACTTTTGTGGGAATGTTATGTTGGAAAATCTTGGAACTCGATGACAATCTTTGAAAAAGAACAAATTACTGAGCTTTCAAACAGATACACTAAAGAAATTACTGAACATTTAGCAGTTATTGAACAAAAAAAGAGGGATGATTTTGAAGCTAATTTTGATGCTCAAGCAGATTCTATAGAAATGACTGCAGAAAAATTATTGGGTTCGGAATATTTAGACGATAAAAAACGAATTGAAAAAAATGCTAGAGAAGCTGCAGAAGCTAGTATTGCAGAACTTAAAAATTTATCTCAAAATATGGCTCAGAATTTACCATTAATTGAAGATGAAATTGAAAAAAGAGCTACATCTTTAGACATAGAATATGTAAAGTACAGTACCAATAATGGTGAAGATATTTTAAATTGGGTAAAACAATATGGACAATCCATATATAAAGCCACTTATAATCAGATTTTAGTTAAAGAAAATGATGCAGCAGGAGAATAATGATAAGTCATCATTTTTTCAAGATGTTTGGGATGTCGCTAAGTTAATTCCTGAAGGCAGAGTAACATCTTATGGTGCAATTGGTGCTTATTTAGGAAGAAAAGGAAGTGCGAGAATGGTTGGTTGGGCAATGAATGCTTCTCATGGCGATGATTCCGTTCCAGCACATAGAGTAGTAAATAGAAAAGGTTTACTTACTGGTAAACATCATTTTGATGAAAAGAACCCAATGCAGGTTCAATTAGAAGCAGAGGGGATTGTTGTAAAAGACAATCAGATACAAGATATGAAAAACATTTATTGGGATCCGTCTATAGAATTAGAGCTCTAAAAAAAGCGTTACACTACCAAATTGCAGTGTAACGCTTTTTTATTATTTGATTTCTATAATTTGATCAAACCTATTTTCTCTATCTTCCTTCAACTTAAATGATTTATTTTTGAGGTCATTGATTTCAAATTGACCTACTCTTGCTGTACTAGCAGACTGATCGTAACTACCATTCATAATCATATACAATGCTTGATGTAACATTGGCTCACGAATATCTCCCCAATGGAAAAATACATCATCTACAGCTTCTTGATTTGTTGGCAAGCCATCAAAATACTCCCCTTCATCATTTGCATTTAATATTTTAAGGGAAATTACAGAATAGATAAAGCCATTGTTTTCAAAACCATAACTACCAACAGGTTTTCCATATGTATTTTGTCCAATTACCTGAACATCCATAAATGGCTTTAAACCATTAATCATTAACTCACTTGATGAAGCCGTACCCTCAGAAGCTAAAATAAATAAACGATCTAAGTTCAAATTATTATCTGCAATTTCTACAATCTCATCTTCATTCTGATCAACCTGTCTATCATTGTGTCTATATCTAAACAAGTCTTTTCCTTTTGCAGAAGTTGGTGCAAGAATACTTGCCAACTGCGAAGCGATACTTACTCTACCTCCACCATTATAACGCATATCTAAAACAACTTCTGTTACTCCATTTGTTTTAAACTCCGTAAATAATTTATTTAAAGGTTCTACTGCGGGTTCTATAAATGATTTAAAAACTACATGTCCAACTTTTACATTGTTAGGTGTTGTAATTATTTCTGAGTGAAGAATTGGATTAATTACCACAGCTTCTTTAGCAATAACTATTGTAGTATCTTTTGCAGGTTGAGAAAGTACTTCTACCCCATTTTCAAAAGTCATGCGTGCAGGGATTGTTATACCAAATGTATTTTCTATTCCTATTACATTCTCTCCTAACGATGCATTAATTTCATCAGAGGTAAGTGAAGAAACATTTACACCATTTATTTGATTGATTTTTGTACCTCTCGACAAGCCAGCATTTGCAGCACTTGAACCGGGATAAGAATATCTAATATACAGTTCATCTTCGGTAATGTATTTTAAATAAATACCGTGTGCACCTTGGTCTCCATCTGTCACTAGTCCTGAATTATAATAGGCGTCATAAGCAGCCTTATCTTCTATATAACTCCATTTATCCTTCTCATAACGCATTGCAATGAGCATTTCATTTTGTGAGCTATAATCATCAGGATTAACATTTGGAACTTGATCGTACCACAAATACCATTGATCCATTAAATTGGCTAAATATTCTTTATTAGAGGCAGTAGATGGTGCTATAGAATTCTCTTCTTTTTCACATGAAATAGAGATTAGGCTAAACAGCATTATTAAGAGCCATTTTCTTGAAGTTAGTGAGAACATATCTTGTTAATGTTTGTGTGTTTAAATAAAAAAATTATGGTTTTGTAATTTTTATAGCAGAATATATATCAAAACAGTAATAAAGTTATTACCTTAGCGATATAGTATGATCAACTAATCAATTTATAGTATAAATGTAAGTGATTTTGTTGTTCTATTTGTAAATAGTAAAGATAATTTTAACACTTAGTACAAGATTTAAATAAAATAATAATCAAGTACAAAGTCTATTATTATCAATGTATAGAATATTTTAACATAATTCAGACCTAGATGGCAAGAGACTCTCATAGAACCAACCACCAAATCAGAGTCAGAGAAGTTCGATTAACTGGTGATAATGTAGAAAACGGAGTATATTCAAAAGAAGATGCACTTCGTATGGCAAATGAGCTAGGATTAGACTTGGTAGAGATTTCTCCAAATGCTAAACCTCCTGTTTGTAAAATCACAGAATACTCTAAGTTCAAATACGAACAAAAAAAGAGAGAAAAAGAACTTAAGGCGAAAGCTTCTAAAACTGTTATTAAGGAGATTCGTTTTGGTCCGAATACGGATAAGCACGATTTGGATTTTAAGACGAAGCACGCAATCAAATTCCTTAATGAAGGAAACAAAGTGAAAGCATATGTGCACTTCCATGGTCGTACGATTATTTACAAAGATAGAGGTAAACAGTTACTTAAAGACTTTGCTGTAAATATTCAAGAATACGGTAAAGTTGAAGGGACAATGCGTATCGAAGGACGTAGAATGATCATGTTTATTTCTCCAAACGCTCCAAAAAAGTAAATATTCCTTATCGAGTATTGAACTTACGATATAATTAATTAAATTTGCACGCTTGATTTATTTCAGGTGTGCATTTTTTATTTAGAAATAAATAGAAAGTGCATATGGCATACCGGGGCTAATTGGCTGCCGTAGGTAACCATACAATAAAATAAATGTTTCACCTTTAGGGCTTAGGTTCTAAATAACTGAAAGGTAAAATGCCAAAGGTTAAAACTAAATCTGGAGCGAAAAAACGTTTCAAGTTGTCAGGTACTGGCAAAATCAGAAGAAAGCACGCTTACAAAAGTCACATCTTAACTAAGAAGACGACTAAACAAAAGCGTAACCTAACTTTGATGGGTGAGGTGGACAAGGCTGATATTGTGAACGTGAAAAAAATGCTTTGGTTATAAGCCATTGCTTTCACAGAATCAAAATCAACCACATTGTTTTACAAACTTATTAAATTAGAAAAAAATGCCTAGATCGGTCAACTCCGTAGCGTCTCGCGCTAGAAGAAAAAGAATCCTTAAGTTTTCAAAAGGTTTCTACGGTGCACGTAAAAATGTTTGGACTGTTGCTAAAAACACTGTTGAAAAAGGGTGGGGTTATGCATACATTGGTCGTAAACAAAAGAAAAGAAATTTCCGTGGTTTATGGATCCAACGTATCAACGCTGCTACTCGTATGTACGGTGATATGTCGTATTCAGTATTCATGGGTAATCTTCATAAATCTGGTGTCGAATTGAACCGTAAGGTTCTTGCAGACCTTGCTATGAATCACCCTGAAGCATTCAAAGCAGTAATTGAGAAAGTTAAGTAATTAACTGCCTCATACAATAAAAGACCTATAGCATTCATGTTATAGGTCTTTTTTTCTAAAAGTGTATTTTCATTATCCAATTTTATAGATTTTTTAGCATGTTAGCAATAAGTAATGTTTCCTTCCATTTTGGTAGCAGAACAATGTATCAGAATGCCACTTTAACTGTTTATCCTAAAAACAGAATTGGGATAGTTGGTCATAACGGTGCAGGTAAAACAACGCTGCTTAAACTAATAAATGGCGACCACATTCCCGATGAAGGACAAATTTCTATGCCTAAAGGCTGTACTATTGGGTTTTTAAATCAAGATTTACTTTCCTACCAAACAGAAGACTCTATACTTCATGTAGCTATGGAAGCCTTCGGACCTGTGCTTAAAATGCAGGAAAAAATGGAAGAAATCTTGCATGAAATGGAAACGGATTATAAAGAAGAACTTGTTGAGAAATTAGCAGATCTTCAGGAAAAATTCGAAGCACTTGATGGGTACTCAATTAAATCTAAGGCCGAAGCAATTTTAGCTGGTCTTGGTTTTAAAAATGAAGAATTAGAGCAACCATTACATAGTTTTTCTGGTGGATGGAGAATGCGTGTTATGTTAGGTAAATTATTATTAATGAAACCTGATGTACTTATGCTCGATGAACCTACCAACCACTTGGACTTACCTTCTATCCAATGGATAGAAAACTATCTTTCTTCTTACGAGGGAGCTGTGTTAATAGTATCTCACGATAGAGAATTTTTAGATAGAGCAATAAATCAAACAGTTGAGGTTTCTAATGGTAGATTAACTTCTTATTCTGGAAATTATTCTTTCTATTTAGAAGAAAAGGAAGTACGTGCTGAATTACAAAAAAGTGAGTACGAAAACCAACAAAAGAAAATAAAAGATACTGAGAAATTTATTGAACGTTTTAGATCAAAAGCATCTAAAGCAAAGCAAGTACAGTCTCGTGTAAAACAATTGGATAGAATGGACCTTATTGAGGATGTACGTAGCGACAATCCGGAAATCAATATGGACTTTAAATTCCAACAACAACCTGGTAAAGTAATTGCCGAAATTGCAGACTTTGACAAAGCTTACGGTAATAAAGTAATCTTTAAAAATGCCAATGTTACCTTAATGAGAGGTGATAAAGTAGCCTTAATTGGTGCAAACGGTAAAGGTAAATCAACTTTATTACGATTAATTAGTGGTAGAGAAGAAGCCGATAGAGGAAGCAGAAAACCAGGTCATAATATAATTACAGCTTTCTACGCTCAACATCAATTAGAAGATTTAGTTGTAGAAAATGAAATTCTTGAAGAGTTAAAACAAGCTGGTTCTGATAAAACAGAACAAGAATTAAGAGGAATTTTAGGTTGTTTCTTATTTCATGGTGATGAAATTTTCAAGAAAATTAAAGTATTATCTGGTGGGGAAAAATCTCGTGTTGCATTAGCTAAAACACTGATTTCTGAAGCCAACTTTTTAATGCTTGATGAACCTACTAACCACCTTGATATTCCTTCTGTAAATATTCTTATTCAAGCATTAAAGCAATATTTGGGTACTTATTTAGTAGTATCTCACGATAGACACTTTATTTCTAAAGTTGCCAATAAAATTTGGTACATAGAAGATGCTCAACTTAAAGAATACCCAGGTACTTACTTTGAGTGGAAAGAATGGAAAGCAAGACAAAATGAAGAAAAGGCTCTTCTAGAAAAACTTGATAACAACGGAAGTACTCCAAAATCAAAAGGTAAAAAGACTAAAAAAGTAGTTAATATAGACCTTAAAGATTGGCAAAAGAAATACAAAAAAGCCAAATCTGAAATGGAGACTGCCGAAGAAAAGGTAATGGAACTTGAAGAAAAGAAAGAAGAAATAGAAAGCTCGTTAGCTAACCCTGAAATATTTGGTAATCCTGATAAATTAGCAGAAATAAATGTCGAATATGCCCAAGTAAAAGAAAGTCTCGAAGAGATTACTGAAACATGGGAAGAATGGACAATGGAAGTTGATGAACTCGAAGAAATTAAACCAAATTAAGACGTACACACCATATGATGTTGGGTATTTTAACACAACTGATGGTCAAGAAATATATTTTGAACAATCGGGACATCCAATGGGTGTTCCCGTATTGTATCTTCATGGTGGTCCTGGAGCTGGTTTAGGCAACGAATATAGAGAACTTTTTTCTACATTTTCAAATATCCGTCTAATAGGCATAGATCAAAGAGGTGCAGGTAAAAGTAAACCACTTGGCACTTTAAAAAACAATACCATCCACCACCTTATTGCAGATATTGAATATCTGAGACAACATTTACACATCTCTTCTTGGTATATTTTTGGTGGCAGTTGGGGCTCTACTTTAGCATTGGCTTATAGTGTACAATTTCCTCAAAATATTAGAGGACTTAATCTCTGGGGTATTTTCTACTGTCAAAAAAAAGAAATTGAATGGCTATTCCATACCACAGCTCCATTAATGTACTCTGATATTTTCTCAGATTTGAATCATGGAATTAACCATTCTTCCTTAAAAGAATTATTAGAAATATATTATTTTTATTTACATCAGAAAGATACGGAAAGAGAATTTGCTACTAGATGGCTACTTTGGGAAGCTTTTACAGCAGAACACCCCCACCCTATTTACGATGAATTTGACGATTGGACTGCTACTGATGAAGCAATTGCTTGTGCTAAAATCGAGCATCATTATTTTAGTAATGCTCCCTTAAAAATGAATCAAAAAGATGATTTAGAGATTGCAGTTAAAAAGGCTAATTTTCAATTCCCTATATATATTACTCACGGAAGAAACGATCTAGTTACCCCTGCTGCATCAGCTATCAGCTTAAAAAAGAATACGGTTAATAGTAAAATGAATATTCTTGATAATTGTGGACACTCTTTAATTCACGAAGGAATGAGAAGTAGTATACATCATTTTGCAGAGGCTCTCTTAAAGAAGTACAATTAAAGGGTATCTAGAAAAACATCTAGATCATTAAACATATTATTTCTCACAATATTGGCTTCTCCATTTAAAGGGATTTCTTTTAATAAAGTATGCAAAGCCATTACCATAGATCTTGGTAAAATCATTGTTTTTTGTAAGTTTTGTTCAACCACAGAAACATTAAATTTGCTATCATACAACTCCATTAAAAGCTGGTGTTCTATATGTTTTGGCAATTGATGTTTATATGCTTCTGCTAATTTTAAAAGAACACTTTGTAAAAACCTAAAGTCTATTGTTGATAGTTTTAATCTATATTTCTTCATTACTCTATTAAAAGATAAGCATAAAATTGCTTTGCATTTTGTACGTCTGTCAAAGGAAAGAAACCTTTTTGTATTTTTCTATTATTAATTTCTAAAGGATGTTCTTTTTTCATTTTTTCTTCGAAATCAATAAATGAGGAATACTCCAATTTAGATATAATCTTAAAATCACCTTTATAATTTGTGACCCTTTGAAGCGCTAAGGCTACATGCCCCATTGTATTTCTAGGATTTATTTCTAAACAGGGATGAAGAATTTCTTTTCCTTCTGCTGATAAATATAGCATTGCATCTACCCCGAAATTAGTATTTAAAGACAAAAGTAACTCACTCTTACTCATCTCTAAAATAAGTTTTTCAACAACACTTTTTATTGTTTGCTGTAATTTTAAAGGTAACTGATTTTCGATCTTAGTTAATGATGCACCTTGGTACTGCCCTGTAGTATTCACTTTAAAAATAGTAGACCCTTTGTATGTGATTTTCCTATTGTTGACAGAAAATAAAAATGAAATATCTTTTATTTTCTTTAGCCATATTGAAACATAAATACTTCCTTGTCCTTTCAAACCACTCTCAATCCAAAGAGCAATACTTTTTGTTATTTCATCTCTTTTTAAAACTAAAAGCCCTCTTCCAGAAGAGCTAAAAGGTAGTTTTAAAACAACTGCATTTGCCCCCTCATTAAAGAACGTTTTAATAGCAGTAATTACTTCTTTTTTTTCGGTATAAAATTCTCCAATCTCTTCCTTTGAAATTATGTTAGGCAATTCTATATCAAGACATTTAGTCAACACATCAAAACCAAAAGCTCTATGGTAGAGGGATTTTAACTGCTTATTATAATCAGATGGTTGTTTAAATTTATGTTGTATTAGTTTTAAATCAATTACAAAACTCGGTGTTTCCCCCCAAGGTATTCCCCTATCAAAAAAAAGTTTCTTATCTTCTTTAATTTGATTTACAGTCAATACCTTTCTCTCACAAATAGAAAACAGGTTCTTTTGAATTTTATCACTTAAAATTTGATTCGTATACAAAACATCACCATCTCGTAACAACCAATACATTAAAAGATACAAATCTTGTTGAAGTACAAT
The DNA here is from genome assembly GCF_003970675.1 of Flammeovirga pectinis. Taxonomy (GTDB): domain Bacteria; phylum Bacteroidota; class Bacteroidia; order Cytophagales; family Flammeovirgaceae; genus Flammeovirga; species Flammeovirga pectinis. The sequence continues at coordinate 1,438,531 of NZ_CP034562.1, read as the reverse complement.
AAATGCTTTTGATGGCGTAAAGTGTTTCTGCTCTTTTAAAACAGAGAGTTCACAAGAAGGATTGAAGTAAAATAAATTAGCCATTAAATATAAAATGATATGTAATTATCACGAATCTAGCTTAGAGAAGTACACTTTATCAAATATTTATATATTTACTTTGAATTATTACATATAATCTACATATTGTTTAACACTCTTATTAAATAGAACAGAACAATTCATATTATAACTTCCTTTTTACTTACGTAATGAAAAAATTCATACTCATAACTATTGGGATAATCATATCCTTATGTTCTGTTGCATCAATTAATGAACATACGCTCACTTTATCCCCAAAAGTACCGTATGTTAATGCAGCAAGTAAATCTTATTTTTATATAGATCAAGCAAACTCATCACAATTTGACCAAGTTTCAAGTCCTAAATTCTCGAAATTTACAGCTTGGAATAACACTACGAACGTCAGTTTTGAGTATGGAAAATATACTTATTGGGTAAGATTTGATCTTGAAAATGAAAACAAACAAATGAGCCCAGATTGGCTTTTAGAAGTTAACTATGCGCCATTAGATGAGGTTGAGTTTTTTGCTGTAAAAGATAATAAACTGATAGACCATGTGCTTACTGGAGATCATGTCGATTTTAAAAACCGACCACTTCAGCATCATAATTTTATCTTTCCTATAAAAGTTGAAGGCTCTGGAATTACAACTGTATACATGAGAGTAAAAACAGATGGTTCTGTAAAAATCCCTTTACGCCTGTACCGTCCTTGGAAATTTGCTGAAATTAATTCTAAATATGAGGTTGGATACGGGCTATTCTTTGGTATTCTTTTAATGATGGCTGTTTTAGGAGTTATTACATATATTCCTACGAAAGACATTAGTTACCTACTTTTCCCTATTCCGATTATTGCAAAAATTTTATTCACTTTTTCGTTATCTGGACATACTTTCCAATTCTTATTCCCTACAAATACTTTTTTAGCAAATAAGATTACACCACTTTCCATTGGTATATGGATGGTTGGTATATCGTTGTTTAATTTCTATTTCTTGAAAACAGTTAAAATAGGACTTAAAACACACAGGGCTAATATATTTGGTTTAGCAATTGGTATTGTTGCTATGTTTGGCAGCTTATTCTTACCTTATTATACTGCTATTCAAATTGTAACAGCTACTTCTATTCCTTTTACAGTTTTATCTTTATCCCTAGGTATAATTTCTTTAAGAAGTGGGTATAAATTCTCTAGATATTATGTTGCTTCTTTCTCTATATATTTAGTCGCTTTACTTCTTTTTGTAGGTAGAATGAAAGGTATTATTGATGATAATTTACTTACATCTAGAATATTAGAATATGGTGATATTATTATGGTTACCTTATTATTTACAGCGCTAAGTAAGAAATATGCGATCTACAGAGATCAGAAAAATATAGCGGTAGAGCGTATGTTACAAGTGGAAGCAGACGCTAAATCAACACTCGAAAAAAAGGTAGTGGAACGCACCCTAGAATTACAAGAAGCTACTGCTGAATTAGAAGAGAAAACTGAGGAGCTAGAAACACAGGCAAATCAGCTTGCTTTAAAAAATGAAGAAATTACCACACAATCAGAAAAACTTGTTGTAATGAACAACAATATGGTTGACAAAAACGAAGAGTTAGAACAACAGAATGAAGAAATTCTAACGCAACGTGATATGGTGGAATCTAAAAATGTTGAAATTGAAAAGACGGCAAAAAGATTAAAAGACAGTATCAATTATGCCAAGAGAATTCAAAACACAATACTACCTTCTAAACATACTCTTGATTCTCTTTTAGAAGAGTACTTTATTATGTACCAACCAAAAAATACCGTTTCTGGTGATTTTTATTGGGCAATAGAAAATAAAAAAGAAAATAAAGTAATTATAGTTGTTGCAGATTGTACCGGACATGGCGTACCAGGTGCAATGATGTCTATGGTTGGCGATGGCTTCCTACAACAAATAGTACGTTTAAGAGGTATTACTTCGCCTGGTAAAATACTTGTAGAAATGCATACACATTTACAAAACATGCTTTCTTCTGACGATTCTAATATCAAAGACGGTATGGACATGGGTATTTTAGTTTGGGACAAATCTAAAAACGTTGTTCAATTCTCGGGGGCACATATTCCATTGGTATTTGTTACTCAACAGAAAATTTTTCAATTAAAAGGTGAAAGGTTAAGCCTAGGCTCTGACAATAAGAACATATCAATAAAAGAGCATATTATTCCAATAAAATCGCCTATTAGTTTTTATCTCTTCTCGGATGGTTATCAAGATCAATTTGGTGGAGACCAAGATAAAAAAATTGGCAGTAAACGCCTTAGAGAACTTATTCACTTACTTTCTTCTAAGCCAATGTCAATGCAAAAAAACGCCTTTATTAACTTTTTTGAGCAATGGAAGAATACCAATAATAATTTGTCGTCTCAACAACTTGACGATATACTATTAATGGGAATTAAAGTTTCACCAACCAAAAAATAGGTATTTTTAAATATCATAATTCCACTATTTTAGTACAGTTTATTTTAACGATTGTAAAATGGTGATCTTTATTGCCAAAATTTTAGACGTAAATTCTCAAATTGTAGCAACGAAAAATTATCATACAAAATATACTTATTTAATATTGTGAAAATTCTCATACTTAACTCTGGAAGTTCTTCTATAAAGTTCCAACTAATTGACATGCCTTCTGAAAAAGTGATAGGTAAAGGATTAATTGAAAAAATAGGTCTTCCAGATGCTTCAATAACAGTTAAAAACAGTAAGGACCAGAAAGAAGTAATTAGGCTAAACATTCCAAATCATTCAAAAGGTATTGAATTTTTATTAAGTGTCATCACTGACGAAAAACTTAATATTATTAATAACCTAGAAGAATTATCTGCTGTTGGACATAGAATTGTACACGGTGGACAAGCATTTTCTAAGAGTGTTTTAGTGAATGATGATGTAATGCATGGTATCGAAGCTTGTGTTGAATTAGCTCCTTTACATAATCCTGCAAATATTAAAGGTATTCAAGCAATTGAAGCTGCAATCCCAAATATTCCTCAGGTAGCTGTATTTGATACTGCTTTTCACCATACTATACCAGAGGACAGAGCTGTTTATGCATTACCAATTGAATACTATAAAAAGTATGGTTTGCGTAAATATGGTTTCCATGGTACGAGTCATCAATATATAACTCTTCGTGCAAAAGAAATTTATGGAGATGATAGAACATCAAAAATAATTACTTGTCACTTAGGAAATGGTAGTTCTTTAGCGGCAATTTTAGATGGGAAATCTGTAGAAACATCTATGGGCTTCTCTCCTACTGATGGCCTAATGATGGGTACTCGTTGTGGTGCTATTGACCCAAGTACAATTCCATTTATTGCTGATCATGAGCATTTAGAAATTTCTGATCTATCAGACTTGATTAATAAAAAATCTGGTTTACTTGGTATTTCTGGCGTTTCTTCTGATTATAGAGATGTAGCTAGTGCTGCCAAAAAAGGCAATAAAGATGCTGAACTAGCATTAAATATGTTCCATTATGATGTAAAAAAATACATTGGTACTTACATGGCTACTTTAGGTGGTGTAGATAGTATTATTTTTACTGGTGGAATTGGAGAAAATGCAAAAGTTGCTCGTAAAATAATTTGTAGTGGTTTAGAAGCTTTCGGAATTGAAATTGATGATGCTAAAAATGATGCCGTAATGGGTATCGAAGCAGATATCAGTACAGATTCATCTAAAGTTAGAATTTGTGTAATTCCAACCGACGAAGAAGTTATGATTGCTAGAGATACTTTCAGCATAGTAACTGAGGCTAAAAAATAATTAATTATATTTAGCGAATAAAGGGTGTTCATTTAAAAATGGACACCTTTTTTTATTCTCTAATCAAACAGATATAGCTATGAGTAATTTTATTGCAATTGATTTCGAAACGGCTAATGCAAAAAGAACTTCAGCCTGTTCAATCGGTATTGCTATTGTAGAAAACAATGAAGTGGTGGAAACTCAACATCATTTAATAAAACCTCTACCAGATTATTATGTAGACATGAATATTGGTATTCATGGAATTACTCCTGAAATGACACGTAATTCTCCTACTTTCGATATTCGATGGGAAGAGCTGAATGCATTACTAACCAAGTACCCATTAATTGCTCATAATGCTGCTTTTGATTTAAGTGTTTTAAGACAAACTTTGGCGGCTTACCATATGCCCTCTCCAGATCTAGATTACTTCTGTTCTTTAGTGATGTCTAGAAAAGCACTTCCACATCTTAGTAGTTTTAGACTAAATGCCTTATCAGACTATTTTGGTATTCAACTAGACCATCATAATGCAGAAAGTGATGCAAAAGCAGCTGCTTTAATAGCAATAAAGATGCAAGAACACCATACGGTAAACTCTCTTTACGAACTTTCTGATAAACTAGGTACTAAGATTGGAAAACTAAAAAGTAATGGTACTTACTCTGCTTTTGGAACAGGTAGACCCGTGAAAAAAGTAAAGCAATATGAGTTTACAGCACCTAAAAATCCACAACCTAATCATAGGTTTTACAATAAACATGTGGTATTTACAGGAAGGTTAAGCCATCTTACTCGTAAACAAGCCATGCAAAATGTTGTATCAATTGGTGGACATGTGTTACCAGATACCTTAACTCCTCAAACAGATTTTTTAGTTGTTGGTGCTCAAGATTTTAAAAAATATGGAGAAGGATTTGTCTCCTCAAAAATGAAAAATGCTGAATTATATATTAAACAAGGTTATCCTTTGTTTATTATGGGAGAAAATGAATTTTTATTAAGTGTTGAAGATTGATTTAGCATATTATAAAATTCATCATAATTCGATATCCTATGCATTTTTTTATCTACATAGGTATAATATAATTTCTTCCGATTGTAATAAAATACATTGGAAGGCAATTCGGGTAAAACTTCTTCACTTATTCTCTTTATAGAAAAATACTTCGAAAATATATCTAAAAGTATTGGTGCTTGAGAATATTTAAAATAACATGTAAAGAAGAAATTCGAATTTTGTTGGTAAAGGCATTGATAGTACATAGACAGAGAGTGACACAGTTTGGAGATTTGACTACAATAAGTTACAAATTTATATTACTTTTAAAAAAAATATCTGCCGATACGAAATAAAAATCATCCATTTTATGCATTGTTACAGGATGACTGATGTGAAAAATTGAGAAGTATTATGTCTAATATTAACCATTTTAACGTAATTTGCATTATTATTTAAACATCAAGATGAGATATATACTTTCCAATTTAATTCTAGTAGTATTACTAACTAATTGTACTTCAGAAAACAACAATAAACTTCAAATCGCAACAGCATCAAACATGCAATTTGTAAGTAAAAAACTTTGTGAGGCTTTCACTCAAGAAACTAATATTGAATGTGAAATGATTGTAAGTTCTTCAGGGAAGTTATGTGCTCAAATTATTTCGGGTGCTCCCTTCGATATTTTTATTTCTGCAGACATGAAGTATCCAGAAATACTTTTCAACGAAAATAAAACACTAGGCAGACCAAAAATATATACACAAGGAAAACTTGTTTTATGGAGTTTAAAAGATACCCTTTTTAATACGCTCGATATTCTTAAAAATAACAACGTAAAGCATATCTGCATTGCCAATCCAGTTACTGCTCCTTACGGTATTGCAGCAGCTGAAACAATCAAAAAAAAATTCGGAAATACTATCAATCAAAAAATTGTAAAAGGAGAAAGCATATCTCAAACTAATCAATTTATCTTATCAAAAGCTGCTGACTTCGGTTTCACTTCACTTTTTATTGTAAATTCAGATTTCTTAAAAAATAAAGGAAAATGGATAATGGTTGAGGACAGTTTATACCAACCCATCAAACAGGGTATTGTCACTATAAAAGGTGATAGGGTTAAATTAGCTCAACAATTTGAACAATTTATTTTAAGTGAAAAAGGCCAAAAAATAATTGATCCGCTAAATAATTAAGTGAGTGAATTCGTTAAAAGGTAAAATTACAGAAGTCATATCTGAAGGAATAGCTTCTTTAGTACACGTAAATTGTTCTTCTATCAGTTTCTCGATTGTTGTTTTAGATAATAAAGAGACAAATCAGAAATTGAAAGTTGATTACCCAGTTTGTATACTTTTTAAAAATACCGAAGTAATTATAAGTACAACTTCTTTAGAAGTAAGTAGTATTGAAAATTCATTTCAAGGAAAAATTATTGATATTGACAACGGGAAAATCATGTGCAATTTAATTATTGCTACTGCTATTGGAAATATAAAGGCCTTAATAACTTCCCAACAATTAAATGTTTTAAATTTATCACTTGATACAAATGTCTACCTTGGTATTAAATCAAATGAAATTATGATTGCATATGATTGATTGGTCTCCTTTACTGCTTACATTCAAACTAGCTTGCATCACTACATTATGCTTGTTATTTATAGGTATTCCTTTGGCATTATTTATATCACGTCAAAAATCTTATATCAAAGCAATCTTAGAAAGTATTGTTAGTTTACCAATTGTGTTACCCCCTACAGTTCTCGGCTTTTACCTCTTATTGGCTTTTAGTCCGAATAATATATTTGGAAAATGGTTAGACGATACTTTTGGTTTACGCCTTATTTTTTCTTTCACAGGTTTAGTAGTGGGTAGTTTAATTTACAGCCTTCCGTTTATGGTTCAGCCTGTACAAGCAGGTTTTCAAAGTTTGCCCAAACAGTTGTCTGAAGCTGCTATCCTTTTGGGGAAGAGTAAAATTAATATTCTCTTTAAAGTACTTCTCCCTAACATGAAACCTGCAATTTTAACTGGTATTGTCTTGTCTTTTGCACATACAATCGGAGAGTTTGGTGTAGTACTAATGATTGGTGGAAATATATCTAATAAAACTAGGGTAGCATCAATTGCTATTTATGACCAAGTAGAAAGGCTAGACTATACGAGTGCTGGTAATTACTCTATTGTGTTGTTTATTATTTCGTTTTGTATCTTGTTTTCTCTTTACTTCATTAACAATTCGTTCCTCAAAAAATAAATTATAATGATAGAGATCGCTATTCAGAAAGCATTCCCAAATAAAAAAGATGGCTTTTCTATTGCTATCAATTTTGAGGTAAATGAAGGAGATTTTGTAGGTATATACGGACCTTCAGGAGCAGGAAAAACTACGTTATTACGGTTAATTACTGGCTTATCAACTCCAGATAAAGGGTATTTAAAGGTAGGTGGAAAAGAGTGGTTTAATTCAAATCTAAAAATTGATTTACCTCCTCAAAAAAGAGAAGTAGGAATGGTATTTCAAGATTTTGCATTGTTCCCAAACATGACTGTTCATGAGAATTTAAAATATGCTCTTAAAAAAGGAACAGACAAAGCAATTATAAACCAATTGATTGAGATTATGGAATTATCAGACTTGATAGACCAATATCCCTCAACACTATCTGGAGGACAAAAGCAAAGAGTGGGAATGGCAAGAGCAATGGTACAGTCTCCTAAAGTGTTATTATTAGACGAGCCCCTCTCTGCCCTAGACCCAAAAATGAGACAGAAACTGCAACTTTATCTTATTGAATTACATAAACAACTTAAGCCTACCATTTTTATGATAAGCCATGATATTGGTGAACTTTATAAACTAACACATCAAGTAATTGGAATTAATGATGGGAAAGTAGCAAAAATTGCATCTCCTCAAGAGTTTTTCTCTTCTGCAGATCTAAGCGGAAAGTTTAAGTTTACAGCAGAAATATTAGCAATAGAGAAACATGATATTTTACATGTGGCTACACTTTTTATTGGTAACCACCTTGTAAAAGTAATTCTTGATAAAGATGAAGTTGATAGTTTTTCAATCGGAGATAAAGTCACAGTAGCAGCAAAAGCATTTAACCCAAGTATTTATAAATAAATTCTTGCTTAAGCCCCGACTTCTTCTTCCTCATTAACCTCATAGAATTTATCTAATTGGTATTTTAAAAACAATTCTTCGATTGCTTCTTCATCTAATTCAAGAGACGAAACAAACAGTGGCCTTTTCGTATTATTACTTCCTGATAGCACCATTACAGGATCCCCGTTTTTCAATAATTTTACTTTATTTGAGTTGAGGGTAATATCTAATTCTTTTTTTAGCTGTATCCTTTTTTCGACAGTTAATAGTAAAGAATAATTTAACGCATCGTAGATAAATAGAAACTTCATTTTTTGTAAATCTGGTTCAAGAGAAGAATCAAAACATAAGTCCTAACACTTCTTTCTTTAAAAAATTAAAAGACAAAAATAGACTTAATACCTAGAAATAACAAACAAAGCACCTTTAATGAATACTCATTCACAATAAATAATAAAAAAGCATTACTTTTTAAAAGGGTTATACACTCAGAATTTCTATATTCGTTAGAACAATTAACTAATTCTTTAAAAATGAAAATTAAATTTCTAGGGCACGCCTCTCTGTTAATAGAGTTTGGAGGTAAGAACCTTTTAGTAGATCCATTTATTACACCCAATGAATTGGCAAAAGACATCGATATCGACACCCTTGATGTTGATTATATCTTGGTTACTCATGGCCATCAAGACCACGTTGTTGATGTAGAAGCAATTGCTTCACGCACTAAAGCACCTATTATCTCTAACTTCGAAATTGTTTCTTATTATGGTGAAAAAGGATTTGAAGGACACCCTATGAACCACGGAGGTAAGTTTACCTTTGATTTTGGTACAGTTAAGTATGTAAATGCAGTTCACTCTAGTGTGCTTCCTGATGGAACGTATGGTGGAAACCCTGGAGGTTTTGTACTATGGAACGATAATGAATCGATCTATATTGCTGGAGATACAGCTCTAACAATGGATATGAAACTCATTCCAAAAACATGTCCTAAATTAGATGTTGCTATTTTACCTGTTGGAGATAATTTCACGATGGGTTATGAAGATGCACTTTTTGCTGCGGAATATATTGAATGTAATAACATTATTGGGTATCATTTTGACACATTCCCTCCTATCAAAATAGACCACGAAAAAGCTATTTCATTATTTAAAAGTAGTGGAAAGCACCTTACATTACCAAGTGTAGGACAAACGATATAATAGGAGAAAAGCACCAAGATTATTTATTACGGAAGTGCAGGGTTACTCACATTAATGATGGTGAATAAGATGGCGTAATTGCAGTACTTATTTTATTATTGGTTTCTAGATTTCATAAATACAAAATGTATTCTACTTAGAAAGTGATGATTTATGAAAAAGGTTTATTTGAAGTTGTTCAAATAAGCCTTTTTTGATTAAAACCACCATTCTGTTTTCAACCCTAAATAATGTCCTAGGTTGCCGGCGTTACCCGCTTCGTAATATTGAGAAAGCTGATAATCTTTAACAACATCATTATAAACAGCTATTGTATACACTAATCTAATTTGAGGTCTTGCCATTACAGACCGTTCTCCAGTTGGTACATACACAGGTGCAAAAGTAAATTTATTCATCTGACCCAACCCAGGATCTACACCTACAATTCCATTGGTAAACTCATCAAAATCCCTCAGTTGAAAATTGTACTCTAACATTAATTGAATTTTATCCATTAGATAAATCATAGGTCGAACTCCTATAGATAAATCCCATTTCTGATTTGGTCTATTTTCTGAAATATAAACTGGTAGTTTTGCCCCCATTGCATACCTATAGACGGCATAACCTGTAACACCCCAAAATTTATTTACGTCATAAACAAAGTTTTCTGTAATATTAATACCTCGCGCTCCATCATATTGCCCTTTATTATTTGGGTTTCCAAAGTTGATAAACGATCGAGAAGACCACCCATCATCACCGGGACCATTGGCTATTCTACTTCCATACCTAAGAGTGACATTATTAAAGAAATTTTCTTTTTTATAACTGTGCATTACACCTAATAACCACCCATAATCACTTACTTTATCTATTATAAACTGAGGATCATTGAGAGAATCGTACCCTGTGAAGTGGTATTCTCCAAGAAAATTAAGTTTGTTGTACTCATTTATATCAACTACATGTTGTATAGATAACACGTGTTTTTGTCTACCATCTTCGTAGTTAGAATCACCGTAAGGGTTATTGGGTTGGTCTTGAGAAACCAATGCTTTAATTAATGAAACCGTTGTTTTACCTACAGTTAATCCAAATCCTTGGCCTGTTAGGTTATTAAACTGAAAATAATCGGCTATATCAATATTCTTATCTCTAAAATATTTACTTCCCACCCAAAGGTGAAACGGAACATTAAGTAAAGTGTCTTGTATATCTAGGTACATCTCTACAAAGTTGGTCTTTGTATTGTTCGCTATAAAAGTATTATCACCAGAGAACGATTGAGTGGTAAGTACAAACTTTATCTTCGGTTTGTCTGGCGTCATTTTAAAGATTTTATCAATCCTTGCAACACCTGTCATTTCTATATAATCATTTTCTTCTAATCTACCGCCTAAGGCTCCTTGACCAGTTAGGTTTAACCGAGCTCCCACTTTATCCTCATAAAGAGAAGACGACACACCCACTCTACCGTAGGAATGAAACTCGAACATACGCTCTTGTGCAAATAATGGTTGCCCAAGTAAAATTAGAATTAAGATTGAAAGTAGTTTTTTAAGTATTTGCATTAATGTAATATTTGAAGAGATAGTATACTAAGATAGTTCAATCGGTTGATATTCTAAATATGAAATAAAAAGTAACACAAAAAAAAGTGATACAATTTTGAGTTGTATCACTTTTTTTATTCTAAGGCTATATTTAAGCTCACTTAAGTAAAGTATCTACGCTTCTTTTTTACAACAAGCTTTTTCGCCATTGGCTACTTTTTCTTTACAGCAAGCCTTCGCTTCACCTTTTTCTGAAGCTACTTTACAACTTTCTTTATCACCATTTTTGCAGTGTTCACAAGAAGCACATCCTTCTTTATTTACACAGCAGCTTTCTGTTTTGTCTTTGCAACATGCTTTATTGTCTGCAGTATCAGAAGAAGTACAACAACCTGCAAACATTAATGCTGCTGAGATTGCAATTATAGATAAAATCTTTTTCATATTCGGTAATTATAATTTACATGAAAATACGACTTTTAAAAGATAGTATCACAATCCTTATTTATTATTTCATGATTTATTAGACACAAAAAAAGGCTACTAAAAAAAGTAACCTTCTAATCTTTTTGAATTTTTGGACTAAGCCAACGCTTTTGCTAATGTATCCATTAAAGATTTAGCTACGCTTCTTGGCTTCTTTGTTTTTAAAGCAGCAAGGACTGTTTGTGCTTCAGCAACTTTTTGATAAACGCCTTCTGGGTTGCCATCATTTTTAAAACTAGCAAGTACCCAATTCAAGTCATTAACTTGTTGATCGTACTCCCCTTTTTTATTCAATTTAGTTAATTTGTCTAATGCAGCTTCAGCTGCAGCAACGATTGCTATTTGGCTCATGATTATTAAAATTATTGCAACAGATATAAATTCTTGTATTATTAATGGTACAAAAATAAATGTATATATCTCAATTTGCAAATTATTTACACATTCTAATTAGTTGCAATACAGTTAAATAATAAACGTATCAGATACATTTACCAATTAAAACAAAATTATATATTGACTTAACTGTTAATATTGAAATATAATTTTTTTATAATTTACACTTTAAAATGGTATTTCAATAATATTTTCAAATACGCATTGATTAAAATCATTAATATTTTTTTCAAAAAGACGGTAAATATTGGCTTAAAATACTCTGTATTCTATCCCTTCTAACTGATCTAGCTCATTTAGTAACTCTGTAGAAGGATCAACTTTATAAGATCTTGAGAATAAATTAACTACCATATTATCTTCTCTAGAAATTACTTCTAAAGACATTTCTCTAGTACCCTGATGTTCAGAAACTATAGAAACTAATTCCATAATAGTATCGTCTGTTAAAGCCACAACATCTATAGATAAATCTATTCCTTTACAGAATTGATCTTTTACAGAAGATAACGGCATTATCTTTTTGGGGCTTAATTCCCAAAGACCCGGAGTTCTATAATTTTCTTTTACCTGACCTAATATACATACAAAATCACCTTCGTTTAAGAAGTGCTTGTTAAGGTTGAAGTTTTCTCCAAACATTGCCATTTGCGTGGTTTGTTCGTAATCTTCTAAAGTAAGGATACCAAACTTATTACCGTTTTTACTTTCAAGAATTTTTGCTTCGGTAATCATACCTCCGACTTTGATTTCTTGCTGCTTGTGTAAATCAATATTTTTAACAGGAATACAGAAATTATCTAATTCCATTCTGTACATATCTAAAGGATGCCCTGAAATAAAGAAACCTACAACTTCTTTCTCGAATCTAAGCTCTACTAATTTAGACCATTGTTCTAATTCTGGTAATTTTGGAGGTGGCACAGAACCACCAGTTGAACTACCAAATAAAGAGGCTTGGGCAGAGAGTTTATCCGCTTGCACCCTGTTTCCGTAACGTAAAATAAGATCTATACCAGAATATTTCTCTCCTTCAGGAATATGGAAGTATTGTGCTCTATGAAATTCATAATTATCAAAAGAACCTGCATATGCTAAACTTTCCATTACCTTACGGTTAACAGCTTTTAGATTTACACGCTCTACAAAATCAAAAATAGATTCGTAAGGTTTTTCTTCGCGCCCTTCAATAATAGCATTAATTGGCCCTGAACCAATTCCTTTTACAGCTCCTAATCCAAAGCGAATGGCTCCTTCTGAGTTGACAGAGAATTTGTACTCCGATTCGTTTACATCTGGTCCTAAAACAGGAATACCCATTCTACTACACTCTTCCATAAAGAACGTTACCTTCTTGATATCGCTCATATTATGCGTAAGCACAGATGCCATATATTCTGCTGGGTAATTTGCTTTTAGATACCCAGTATGGAAGGCAACTACAGAATAACATGTCGAGTGAGACTTGTTAAATGCATAGGCTGCAAAGGCTTCCCAGTCAGTCCATACTTTTTCAAGTGCTTTCTGGTCGTGACCATTGCCTGTTCCCCCTTCAATAAACTTAGGTTTCAGTTGCTCTAGTAAGGCGAAAATTTTCTTACCCATTGCCTTACGAAGCATATCCGCTTCACCTTTGGTAAACCCTGCCAAAGATTGCGACAAGAGCATTACCTGTTCTTGATAAACCGTAATACCGTACGTTTCTGCAAGGTATTCATCCATTTTTGGAATATCATATACAATCTCTTCATCACCATGTTTACGGGCGATAAAGTTAGGAATGTATTCCAAAGGACCTGGTCTATACAGGGCGTTCATGGCGATCAAATCACCAAAAACATCGGGTTTTAGTGCTCTTAAGTGCTTTTGCATACCAGCTGATTCAAATTGGAAAGTACCGTTGGTCTCTCCACGTTGATACAGTTCGTATGTCTTTCTATCATCTAATGGAATATCATCTGGGTCGATTTGTATTCCATGTCTTAATTTAATTAATTTAATAGCATCCTTAATGATCGATAAAGTTCTCAATCCTAAGAAGTCCATTTTTAGCATTCCTGCATTCTCTACTACTGAGTTATCAAACTGAGTAACAAGCAAGTCTGCATCTTTGGCGGTAGTTACAGGAATAAATTTTGTAATATCATCTGGTGTGATAATAATACCACAGGCATGAATACCTGTATTTCTAATTGATCCTTCTAATACCCTTGCTGTATTTAAAACTTGACCTTCTAAACTATGTTCTTCGGCAACAGCTTTTAACTGATTGGCCATTTCCATTTGTTCAGAATTCAATTTATCTTCTAACTGTTGATCACTCATTCCAAAAAGCTTTTTCAGCTTCATGTCTGGAACAAGCTTTGCCAAACGGTCTGAATCACTTAAAGGTAAATCCATTACCCTTGCGGTATCTTTAATAGACGATTTTGCCGCCATTGTACCATAAGTAATAATATGAGATACTTGATTAAAACCGTATTTATCAACTACCCAGTTTATGATCTTCTGTCTACCCTCATCATCAAAATCAATATCAATATCGGGTAGAGATACACGGTCTGGATTAAGGAATCTCTCAAATAGAAGATCATATTTAATAGGATCAACATTGGTAATACCAATTGCATAAGCTACAGCAGAACCTGCAGCAGAACCACGACCAGGACCTACAGAAACACCCATATTTCTTGCTTCCGTAGTAAAATCTTGTACAATTAAGAAGTAACCCGGATACCCCGTATTCTCAATTGTTGCCAATTCAAAATCAAGACGTTCTTTTATATCTTCTGTAATTGTACCGTATCTTTTTTCTGCACCAACGTATGTTAAATGCTTTAAAAATGCATTTTCACCTCTTTTCTTTCCATCAATCGCATCTTCAGGGTTAACAAACTCTTCTGGAATATCGAAAGCTGGTAGAAGTACATCGCGTTGTAACTTATAAGGCTCAATTTTATCTACAACCTCTTGAGTACATTCTATAGCTTCGGGTAAATCATAGAATAACTCTTTCATTTCTTGGCCAGATTTAAAATAAAACTGGCTATTAGGAAAACCAAAGCGAAAACCTCTTCCTCTACCAATAGGGGTCGATTTTTTCTCTCCATCTTTTACACATAATAAAATATCGTGTGCATCAGATCCTTCCTCATTTATATAATAAACGTTGTTTGCTGCAAAATACTTTACACCATATTTCTCTGCAAAACGTAATAAAACTTCATTTACATGGTCTTCTTCTTCTAAGCCATGTCTACAAAGTTCTATATAAAAATCATCTTGAAAATTCTCTAACCACCAAACAAATTCTTGCTCTGCTTGTTCCTCTCCCACATTAAGGATAAGGTTATTTACAGGACTTTGTAATCCGCCAGTCGTTGCAATTAAATCTCCTTTATACTCTAAAAGAAGTTCTTTATCGATTCTAGCATATGTACCATCTCTGTCTGTATATGCGCCATCAATAAATCCTTGAGAAGATAATTTTGCAAGGTTATGATATCCTGCCTTGTTTTTAGCAATCAATACCTGCGATGCTCTTCTGTCTGGATCATCTCTTGTAAATTTCCTTTTCTTATGCTCTTTTACAATGTAAAATTCTAAACCAATAATCGGTTTTAATTCTGCTTTTAAAACATCGCGAACAAAGTGATAGGCAGTATACATATTACCATGATCGGTAAGACAAACTGCTTCGCAACCTTCTTCTTGAGATTTAGCCACCAAATCTGCAATAGTACAGGTAGCTCTAAGAATAGAAAACTGAGTATGGGTATGTAAATGGGTAAATTGCACATCTTTTAAACGTGCTAAACCTTCTTCCCTGCTCACCTTACCTCTGCCTAATTCTGTTGCCTGCGTTTTAGACGCAAAATTGGCTTCGTCTAAGTCAGGAGCTTCGTAAACAACTTCTTCTACGGGAACATCATGAATTGGAACAACAACACCATGCTCTATTAATCCAAAGAAACATCTTGCTGTAGCATCAACATCATACGCCGCATCATGGGCGTCTGCAAACGGAACTCCAAATAATTTATTATGAAGTTCTGTTAGTGATGGTGATTTAAATTTACCACCTCTACCACCAGGCAATGCACAAAATTCTGTAGAAGAAATCATGGTGTCGATTACCTCAACACTCATTATTTCACTTTCTAGGTCGCAACGTAAAAATTCTGCACCCGTTACATTGATATCAAATTGTAGGTTATGACCAATTTGTCTATCTGCTTTGGCTAGGTCAATACGAAACTCTTCTAATACCCCTTTCAGATCGTGGCCATGTTCAATTGCATGATCTGTAGTAATACCGTGAACTTTTGTTGCATTAAATGGTATGGTATATCCATCAGGCTTCACAATTAAGTTTTGCGCCTTAATTAATTTACCATGATCATCGTGTAACTGCCATGCGAGTTGAACCACTCTTGGCCAGTTTTCTAGATCTGTTATTGGTGCATTAAAGTTCTTCGGTAAACCTGTGGTTTCCGTATCGTATATGATATATGCCATTGCAGGATGTCTTTCTAAATTTGAGGTTACAAAAATAGAAAAATTATCCACAAAATCTTAATCTAATTTAGTATTAAAATATTTCAAATTTTGAGTACCCAACAAGCTGACTACTAGCAACTAAGACCGTTTATTAATTTTACTAGCAACTGATTTTAAACTGTTTACATTTTTTCACTAAAGAAGTATTGTGTGCTATATTTTTTTTTTAATCTTTGCGCACAAATTTTTAAGCACATGGAAGAAATATTTTACTATATAGGTATTATTGGATCTTTTGCCTTGGCAATTTCTGGGGCGCTAGTTGCTATGAATAAGCGACTTGATCCATTTGGTGTTCTCATAGTAGCCTTTGTAACTGCTGTGGGAGGAGGAACGTTAAGGGATATCCTTATCGAAGGGAGAGATATATTTTGGATTACGGACCCCAATTATATCTATTTTATTCTTGGAGGGGCAGTTTTTGCCATGGTATTCCAAGATCGATTAGAGATTTTACGCGTTCAACTTTTATTGTTTGATACCATAGGTCTGGCCTTATTTACCGTTATAGGGGTTCAGGTTGGTTTATCGTTTGATTTAAATTATACAATCTGTATTATTTTAGGAGTTATTACTGGAGCTTTTGGCGGTGTATCAAGAGATATTTTAGTTAACGAAATACCTGTAATTTTCCAGAAAGAAATTTACGCTACAGTGAGTATTATTGGTGGTGGTTTCTACATTCTTCTTGTACATTTTGAATGTAAAGACGGTATCTATCAATTGCTTCCTATTGCTTTAATTATAGTACTAAGATTAATTGTAGTTTATAAAGAAATAACACTACCTTCTATTTATAAAGAAGACGAATAAAAAAAGGTGATACATTTAGTAATGTATCACCTTTTTTTATTCAAATTATATACTTTCTATTTATTTTCCGGTTCAAATTCAGGGTTTTCTTCTATTCCTCTACTAATCATAAAAGGCCAAACACTAGAAAAAATCAGCACCGGTACATATACGTAATAACGTTGCGGAACATCTATTCCTTTAGACACTAAAAGCGTTTTAATAACTGCCCAAGCACCTAATAATATTATTGTTAATAAAATGCCTAATTGAGCAATTGGCATAAGCTGTATTGATCCTAATTTGATTGGCTTCATATTATATGTATAAATTTGATAGATTCCTTTTAAATAATATACTAACTATATACGAGTAAGACACAAAATTGTTTAATAATTATTGTAATTTCTACAATTAATCACATCTTTTTATAATTCAATTACAATCGTGTCAAAAACCCTCTTAACTACCTTAAAAACAATATATTTAAATTAAATAATTATTTACATTACTACTTAAAAACACATTTACAACTTTTTGTATAGTCAGATTTATTTTGTTAACTTCTACAAATACTGATCTAAAAATTTAACAACCCATGAGAAAAATAATCTGTTACATTGCTACAAGTATAGACGGGAAAATAGCTGATTCTAAAGGAGGTATAGAATGGTTAGACGATTTCACAAACCCCGAAAAAGAACGTTATGGCTATCAAGAATTCTTTGATAGTATTGACACCACAATTATGGGCAATTCGACCTATCAGAAAATCCAAAGCCTAGATGTAGAATTTCCTTATACTGGTAAACGTAACTTTGTAATTACTAAATCTAGCGAAAGTGATAACGATGCATACGTCACTTTTTTACACGAAGACATTATTGAACAAATTAAAGTGCTAAAAGAAGAAGAGAACGAGAAAGACATTTGGCTTGTTGGCGGAGGGAAAGTGAATGCACTTTTAGAAGATCATAGACTTATTGATGAACTCCGTTTATTTATTATTCCTGTAGTGATTGGTACCGGTATACCTCTTTTCCAGCCAATTGGTACTAAAACAACTTTTGATTTAATTTCTAGTAAACAATATCAATCAGGTATTATAGAATTGAGATACATAAGAAAATAATTATTTGTATTTTCTTTAATCTACTTTGTCCATCCAAAATTCTAAATGAAATTTATAAGTAACCCCTTCAGACCTTTCACTTCGATCATAATAGCAAAATAACCTATCCGGTTCATCATCATAAATACGTATTCTAAATCTAGTATTGTCTACTACAAATACAGCCAATTGATAATTTTTGGTGCTTGTACTTTGAACATTAGATTCTCTGTATCCCCACTCCGATTCGTGTAATCCTTCAGTAAATAATTGGTATTCTTCTACACTAAAATATCTATAAATATGTCCTTTATCTAAAGCTTGGTTTGTTTCCCAATTAACAATCCCATTAAGTTGAGCGGTAACTGAGTAATCCACAGAAACTTCTCCTGGACCATAACTCATTGTAGATGAAACATCACGAGTATTTGGGTCAAAATTAGTAGTGTAGGTAACATTGGATATGCTCCAATTTGCACTGCTTATTATATTGGTGTTTTCAAGTTCTAAAATTGAAGGATCTGAATAAGTCTCACACGATAATAAAAAAGTAGTACAAGCAATTAAAAGATATGATAGTAATTTCATGATAATAATTAATTCTAGGTTTCAATAAGTCTACAAAAAAAGCTTCTGAAATGTTTAGAATTTACTGATTAATACCATGTTTTCTTATTTTCTGACTATCAGCAACTTAAAATGGATTTTAGAATGAATATTTTAATAAAACACAACTTAAAAACAATAGTAAAAAGCATAAAAAAAGGCTGCTCTTGATAAACAAAAGCAACCTTTCTACTTCTTAAAGAAATCTATTATTATCTAAAGCTCATCCATTGGTAAGCAGAGATAAAGTCTGAAGAAGGATTTCCACCCTCCTGACTAGATACTGCTTTACCAACATTTGTTGGATTTACTGTAAATTCTCTGTTTGGATAAGGAAAACGAGAAGGTCTAATTCCATTTGTAATACCACCTGTATGAAGTTCTACAGATACCGTACCTGATGGCGTTGCCGTTTCGTCTGTTATTGGGTCTTTATCATAAACAGGTAACGTTACATCTTTATTCTCTCCGTTCATATTTACAGGAACAATTGAAGGAAGATGCGTTCTATTCCAAATTGCAAAAGCATTGTAACCATTTCCAATTTGTGATAACCAATGTTGGTAAATTACATCCTCTAATTTATTTGCAGAGCTAGAATATGCATTCACTTCTTGTGTGATATATTCTTCTACTGCCACATCCCATAAATAACCTGGCTCAGTTTGTTCTTTGTATAAATCTACAAAAGCAGTTACATAATCTTGACCAGCATAAAATTGAGGGTACTTTTTAATGGCTTGTTCTATACCCATTCTAAAGTGATCTACAGAACTTGCACCAATCCAACCTCTTTCTGCTGCTTCGGCAATCATAAAATGCACTTCATCAGAACCCATAATCATAGATGGCGACGTTGCGTTTAAAATTGTATTAGGGTTTACTGCTACTAATTGAGCATATTGTCCTCCATCTTGGAAAGAATAGCCCATATTATTAATGTAATTACCATCATCATCTCTAGACTGAATAGTAAACGCAGAATACATTACTTGATCACCTTTTTGATATACTCCTCTATTACCATCAGGTCTATCGCCAGATTTTGCACCTCTGTAATGAATTCTTTTGAACTCACTTCCATTAGAATCATCGTAAGCAAACGGGTTATAATTTGTGTAAGCAGATACATCTGTAAATGCAGCTGTAGAAGAACCCGAATTATCTATATGAGAAGCCACCCAAAATAAACGTGGATCTTTTCTTTTCTGCATAGATTCTAACGACATATCCGAGAAGAAATGGTAAGAAACACCACCTACTCTACCTTCGTTGGCAGCTCCAGATCCATTGACTGTTTGTCCCCAAGGACCACCAGATTCATTATGTCCTAAAACAGCAGATTCTGCTAAAGAACTAATGTAACCTGCTGAATTTGTATACGCTTCGTTAAAAATTTCCTTACCTTTATTTGGGTCAGCACTCGACATAAAAATACCGATTTTCATAAGCAACGAGTTCGCTAACCTTGCCCAACTTGAAGCATCACCATTATAGTAAAAATCTTCGTTATACGTAGACCCATCATTTATCTGATCTCTAGCCACTTTTAACTCCGACACCATTTGTTCAAAAACAAACTCTTGGTTATCATATTCTGGGTAAAGAATTCCTTGAGAGTACCCTTTACCTGCCTGAGAATAAGGAATGTCTCCGTACATCATGGTTGCTCTTAGATAGTTCACTACTTTTGTTATAGCAATCTGACCTAATTTAGCACCATTTTCCTCTCCATTCAGTTCCATATCTTTACTTACTCTTACTTGAATATCATCGATATTTTTAGCAATATCATTGTATATCAAGCTAAAAGTAGCTTCTGTAAAGGCATCACTTCTATTAAAACCTGCACCTGTTGTGTATTGTGGGTTCATAGAAATTCCAGACATAGGACCAGCCATAATCAAGTTACCTCTGTACCCTTCGTGTCCGCTAGAAAATAATTTTGCTTGTATAAACGTAAACTGATACTTTGGATCCATGTCTCCACTCGTATAATCGTTATCGTTCATCTCTTCAAAACCTTTCGTACAAGCCGAAGCCAATAAGATCGATCCTGCTAATGCTGTATATTTTAATAATTTTTTCATTGTTGTCTAGATTAGAAGTTAGCGTTTAATTTGAAACCAAATGTTCTCGGTAAAGGCATGTTAAACATTTCAATACCTTGCCCATTACCACTTGTAAATGATGCTTCAGGATCGATATTATCTGCACTTTTCCATAGGTAACCTAAGTTGTTACCATAAGCCGTTACCGATAAGTTTCTAAATGGCGTTCTATCTAACGTTTTTGCTGGTAATCTATAAGAAATAGACACCTCTCTTAGCTTAATAAATGATGCATCGTAAACAAATTGCTCATCTATCTGAGATACTCTTCTATAATATTGTTCAGGATCTACAGAACCTGTATAAGGACTTCCATCTGTTGTTACTAAATTCCCTGGATTCCAGCTACCTCCATTGTAGTAATCATCTCTACCCACAAGTGTTTCTTCGTGCTTACCATTATTGTACATCGATGCGTTTGTTTGAGAGTAGATATCACCTCCAAATTTACCATCAATTAATACTGATAAAGAGACATTTTTGTAAGAGAATGTGTTTCTCCATCCACCCATCCAAGGTTGAATAGAATTACCTATTTCACTCACATCATCTGATACTAATGGCAAACCATTCTCATCTACAACAACATTTCCAGCACCATCTCTTTCATACGTCTTACCCATAATTACACCGTAAGATTCTCCAGGAATAGCTTGTACAGATACTGAACCAGAAGTTGGCATTAATAAGTAAGATTCAACACCATCTGTTAAAGAAACAACTTCGTTTTGGTTGTAAGCGGCAGTTACCATCATATCCCAACGGAAATTATCTGTTTGTACAGGAGAGAAATTAATCATCATCTCTACACCTTGGTTTTGAATTTCACCAGCATTAATTAAAGCTTGGCTATACCCAGAACCATGAGAAACATCTACACCAAGTATCTGATTTGTTGCACTTTGTTTGTAGTAAGCAATGTCAAAACCAATTTTATTATCAAATAATCTTAAGTCAAGACCAAATTCGTAAGAACTAGACATAGATGGTTGTAAGTTGTAGTTAGGAATTGTAGAACCTTCAACTCCACCCATGTTCCATCCCATACCAGGATATCCACCTTGGTTACCATCAACATTGTATTGTAAATAAAGGCTGTAAGGATCTGTATCCGACCCCACTTGTGCCCAAGATGCTCTTAACTTACCAAATGATAACCATTCTGGTGTATCCCAATCCATATCAGAGAATACCCAAGAACCACTAATAGATGGGTAGAAATAAGAATTATTACCCATTGGCAATGTTGACGACCAGTCATTACGACCAGATACATCTAAGAATAAGAACCCTTTATAACCAACAGATGCCGTTGCATAAACAGAACTAATTGCTCTTTCGTATCTACTTAATGATAAGAAACGGTCAGAACCTGCCGCTGGATGTTGCTGATCTTGAGATGTAAATCTAGAAGAACCTGCATCTGTCATATCATGCAATTGATACATGTACGATCCACCAACTGTTGTATTGATATCAAAATTTCCGAATTTCTTACTGTATTGTAATAAGAAATCCATGTTGTTTTCTGTTTGTAAGTTTGTACGTTCATACGCACGACCCTCTTCATAATAAGGAGTATATAACGGGTCTAATGTATTCTGTCTAAAAGATGTTACATCTGTACCACCTCTTACAATAAGGTTTAAGTTCTCGTTAAACTCATAATTTAAGCTCAACATACCTAACATTCTATCTTGTCTATCTTTATTAGACACCTCGTTCATCGTCCAATAAGGGTTTTCGTTTTTATCGTTATACCCTATTGGTCTACCATTAGCATCTTTATAATTTTTCATCCAATCCATGCTAATTGTATTCGGAATACCCATTAATGCACGTTGGTAATTATAGATAGAACTACCCATAGACATTCTGTTACTTGCTTCTGTATGTGTATAAGTAACTCTTGAGTCTAATGTTAATTTCTCGTTCATTAGCTTAGTGCTACCTCTAACGTTAAATGTATGTCTATCAAAAGTTGAATTTTCTACATTACCTGTATTCGACATGTTTGAGTAAGAGAATCTCACATTAGATGTTTCATTTCCACCCGTTAAAGACACACTATTATTAAATGTTACCCCATTACGGTAGAATTGATCATAGATATCATAATGTTGCACTGTTCTTTCTACACCATCATAATATGCATCAGTTCTCATGCCTGGAGTAATTTTAGGACCCCACATTCTGTTACCATCCGTAGAAGTTGGGTCTGTAGGAAACGCTCCCATTGTACCGTGTGCATATTGATTTTGCATTGTTGGTGTAATACCCACAACATCAAAATTTACACCTGTAGAAAAATCTATACCTAATCCTTTTCTATCTGCTCCTGATTTTGTTGTAATTAAAATTACACCATTTATTGCACGCGTACCATATAAAGCTGTTGCTGCAGGTCCTTTAAGTACCGACATTCCTTCGATATCGTCTGGGTTAATTGATGAAAGACCATCACCCGTATCAATACCACCATTGTCTGCATCAGATGCATTATCAAAATTTGAGTTACTCATTGGTACACCGTCAACAACATATAACGGTTGATTACTACCTGCTAATACTGCATTACCACGTATTACTACGTTAGAAGATGAAGCAGGACCAGAAACGGGCGTAATCTGCACACCTGCAACTTTACCATTTAATGAGTTCATTAAGTTTGCAGAAGAGTTTTCTCCTAAATCTTCTGATTTTACCTCAGAAACTGCATACCCCAAAGATCTTTCTTCTCTTTTAATACCTAATGCTGTTACAACAACTTCTTCAAGTTCTTCAGCATCTGTTTCTAATTTTACTTTTATGTTATCGCTATTCGCAATGTTCATATCAGTGGTTTTATAACCGATGAATGAAAAGGTAAGAACATCTTGGCCTGGAGTAACTAAAATTGTAAAATTACCGTCAAAGTCGGTTACTGCTCCAGTTGTTGTTCCTTTAATAACAACATTTACACCTGGCAATGGCGACTTATCGGATGCATCAATAATGTTACCCGTAATTGTTCTTTCTTGGGCGTGTAGATACCCTGCTGAAAGTATTAACATACTTGTCAACATCAAGAAAAGTTTATTCATGATTTAGTATAGATTAGTGTAGTAATTATAAAGTACGTAAAGGCGCTTCTGGCCTAATAAAAATTGTTAGGTTAGGACTTAATTGGTTTCCTAAAAATTAACTTCAGAAATTAAATGAGTTGTTTTAGTTTTTATAATTGGTAACTCATTTGTGTAATAAACAGTAATTTCATTTCATATATTATTTTGTTAGATCATTGACAATATTACAAGAGCTAATTAAGTGTCTTGTTTACATTACAATAGTAACTACACGCACAAAAACGCGCAAGTAAAATGATTTTTTTAAATTTATTTGACGTATTCTAACGTAATTACTGTTAAAAACAACTGCATATTTTAATAAACAAGCATAAACAGGCAAAAACAACCACAAATACTTCTAAAATCAAGACAAAAAGAACTATTCTAAAATTGACTTAAATAAAACACCGTTTACAGCTTGTTTTTAAGTAGTTATCAATGTTATTATTAGTTTTTCACATTATGTAACATTGTTGTATTTATTTAACACAGTACTAAAACATGCGTAAATATGCATTTAAGTATAGTTTTCATGCATGTTTATGCTGTTATTCACTCACATTAACACCCAAATACGCAACAATTATTGTTTCGTTATTAATTCTATGAATACATTTACGTCAGAAAAACACTTAATAATGTTTTAGAGCAAACAATAAAGCGAACATAAATTTTTAATACTACCTATCATATGTATAAATTCTTACGAGCTATTGTTAGTATACTTATCGTACTATCAACAACGTGCACAGTCTATGCACAAGAGCAAACTATTAACGGAGTTATAAAAGACTCTATGACAGGAGAAGCCTTAATTGGTGCTTCTGTAAAAATTAAAGGAACAACGAATGGATCAATTACTGATTTCGATGGTAAATTTAAATTATCAGCGTCTCCTACTGCTGAACTTCAAATTTCTTACATTGGTTACGAAACTTTAGAAATTAATGTAAACAACCGCAATACAATCGAAATTAAACTTGCTTCTGATGCAACTGAAATGCAAGAACTTGTTGTTGTAGGTTTGGGTGTAGAACGTGACGAGAGATCATTGGGCTATGCAGTACAATCTGTAAATGGCGAAGAACTCGGTGCTATCACTGGTTCTTCTAACGTAATGAATAACCTTAGCGGTAAAGTTGCAGGTGTTCAGATTAATCAAGTGGGTGGTTCTCCTGGATCATCTTCTAATGTTGTTATTCGTGGTAATGCTATGTTAGACGGTTCTAACCAGCCGTTATATGTAATTGACGGTATACCAATGAATAACAGTAACATTGCCAACGCGAATGACGCCGACAATGGTGGTATAGATACTGGTGACGGAATGTCTGGCGTAAATGCTGAAGATATAGAAAGTATGTCGGTACTTAAAGGACCTGCTGCTACAGCAATTTATGGTTCTAGAGGTATTAACGGTGTGATCATGATTACTACAAAAAGTGGTAAAGGTGGCCAAAAAGGATTAGGTGTAGATTTTTCTCATACCTCTTCTGTAAGTACTTTAGGGATCACTCCTGATAACCAAGAAACTTACGCACATGGTACTAATGGAAGTTTTGCTTCTGATCCTCAAAGAGATTACGGGATGTGGGGACCAAAAGTAACACCTGGTATGACAACTAATGCATATTATGATGGAAAAGAAAGAACAGTTCAATTCTATGATAACTATGATGAAT
This sequence comes from Flammeovirga pectinis, assembly GCF_003970675.1. GTDB lineage: Bacteria > Bacteroidota > Bacteroidia > Cytophagales > Flammeovirgaceae > Flammeovirga > Flammeovirga pectinis. The sequence continues at coordinate 1,412,935 of NZ_CP034562.1, read as the reverse complement.
TTTTTAAACCTTCTTACACAGCAACAACAAACGTTTCTTTAACTAAAGTAACTGATGAAAGTTCTGTCCGTTTCTCTTATTCGAACATGTCTAACAACGGTAATGTAGACAACCAAAGTTATGAAAGAAACACTTTTACATTAAGAGGTACGTCTGATTTATCAGACAAATTACACCTTGATGCTAGAATGAACTACATTAAAGAAGATGCCTTAAACAGACCTTCTATGGGTAATAGTGTCAACAACTACATGGGTTACATGAACTCGATTCCTAACACATACGATGTAAATTGGATGAAAGATTACAAAGATGAAGACGGAAGACCTGTTGGCTATAACACTATAAATGAAAACCCGTATTGGACGATGTACGAAACTAGTTTCGAAGATTCGAAAGATAGGTTTATGGGGATGGCATCTTTAACTTATGATTTTACAGATCATTTAAAAATACAAGGTAGAGCAGGTACAGATTACACCTCTTGGAGAGCAGAAGTTTTAGACCCATTATATACTCCTTGGTACGAGTCTGGTAGAGCTTATGAAAGAACACAATTAGATAGAGAAGATAACTTTGATGGGTTAATCACTTACTCTAATCGTTTCGGAAAATGGGATGTTGTAGGTAACTTTGGTGCTTCTTATATGCACATCGAAAGAAAGTACACAGATACAGGTTCTTCAAACTTCTCAGATCCATTGCAACAAAATCCAATGTCTGGCTCAGATAGATTTGCTACTTATGATACTTATCAAAAAGCAATTGGTTCTGTATATGCAACGGCTTCTATTGGTTACGATGGCTATTTATTCTTAGATGTTTCTGGTCGTAATGACTGGTCTTCAACACTTCCTTTAGATAATAATTCTTACTTCTACCCTTCTATTAGTGGTTCTTGGGTATTCTCTGATATGGATTGGGATACACCAGACTGGTTGACATTTGGTAAAGTAAGAGCATCTTGGGCAAAAGTAGGTTCTGATACAGATCCCTATATGTTACAACAGTATTATCAAATTGATGGACAATCGCAAGATGGACTACAGACAGGTAATATTTATGGCAATACAATCAACAACAGTGATTTAAAACCATCTATGCAAACATCTTACGAGATTGGTATGAACTTAAGAATGTTTGATGATAGAATTAACCTTGACATGGCCTACTACAACTCTAGTTCTGTAGACCAAATTATGAAAGTAAGAATTCCTGAATCTTCTGGTTATGAAGATGCAATTATTAATGCAGGTGAGATTATAAATAAGGGTGTTGAAATTTCTTTAGGTTACAACGTGATTAGAAAGAAAGATTTAAACTGGCATACACAAGTTAACTTTGCTTACAACTACAACGAAGTAGTTTCTTTATCAGAAGGTGTTGACCAATACTTAGTAGGCGAAGGTCCTGTAAATATTGTGGCTGCTCCGGGACAATCTTATGGTACTATTATGGGTACTGCTTACAAAAGAGATGACAGTGGCAATATTATCGTAAACGAAGATGGCATTCCTCAAGTACAAGATGGTTACCAACAAATTGGTAATGGTGTACAACCTTTTATGGTAGGTTGGGTGAACCGTTTCCAATACAAAAACATTACGTTCGGGATGGTAATCGATGCTAAATTTGGCGGAGACATCTACTCTTCTACAAATGCAAATATGTACTCAAACGGTAAACATCAAGATACTGCAGATGGTAGAAATACTATGCACGAAACAGGTGTATACAACCCTGGCAACTTAGTTTACGAAAATGGAGAATCATTTAACGGGTTTACTAACGATCAGGATTTACAAAACTACTACCAAGCAACTGCAGGTGTAGATGAGCAACATGTTTATGATGCTTCTTACATTAGAATTAGTGAAATCTCTATTGGCTACACTTTCCCTAAAACAATGGTTGCGAATGCAAAAATGCAAAACCTTCAACTTTCGTTTGTGGCCTCTAACTTAGGTTACCTATGGAAAAGTACTGAAAACATAGACCCTGCCGCTAGTTTCTCTTACGGAAATGCACAAGGTATGGAAGTGGGTTCTTACCCTCTACCAAGAACTTTCGGTTTAAAGCTTAATGCTAAATTTTAATTAAAAAAGATTATCCAGCCATTTGATGTAAGCAGATTATGTCTTTCATCAAATGGCCAAAAAATAGATCAATATGAAAGCAAACAAATATATTATCGGTGTAGCTTTAGCTGCAAGCATGTTTTCTTGTAGAGACAAATTTGAGGAAATGAACAAAGATCCTTGGTCATCAGACGAAATGGATCCGAAGTATCAATTCACGCATATCCAAAATAAACCATATACAGATGGAGGAGAATCTTGGAGAACACAAATTATTATGACTGGACCGATGTCTCAGGCAACAGGTAATTTATATGCTTCTGGAGAGTCGTTCAGTACAGCCTATAAAGAGTGGGCTTGGAACAACATTTATAAAGATATACTAAAAAACGTAACTGATTTAGAATCTAAACTTCCTGCATCTAGCGCTCAACTTGGCCAAGTAGAAATTACAAAAGTGATTGATATGATGAAAGTTGTTTCTATGTACGGAGACGTTCCTTACACAGAAGCTGGCAAAGGATATGTTGAACACATTTTGTACCCTAAATACGATGCACAAGAGGTGGCTCTTGAAGCAATGATCACAGACTTGAAAAATGGTCGTGAATGGGTGAAAAATGGCGAAACATTTACAGACGATTTCTATTACAGAGGCGAAGCTGGTGCATGGCAAAGGTTAGCCAACTCGATGTTAATGAAAGTAGCGTTATACATGTCGGAAGGTAACCCTCAGCGTGCAAAAGAAGTATTTGGTGAAGCATTTAATCACTCGGCTGGATATATTTCTAACATTGCTGAAACAGCAAAATTAGAACACTCGTTAAATGGTGGTGCTTGGGGACAACATATGAATGGATTAGGCGCAGCAATGACGTCTCAAGTAGGTGGTTTTGCGTATGGTTATATGAGTGAAACATCGCTTAAATCAATGCAATCTAGAAAAGACCCTCGTTTATTTTATGTAACCGGAGTACATGATTACACATCATCTCCAAGTACAATGATTATCCCTACGGCAGACTATAATCCTTTTGAAATGGCTGAAGGATGGGGTGAATCTGTAAAGCCTGTTTCTTTAAGAGGAACTAGAATGGGAGATCAAGATGGGCAAATTGCACTATTTGCAATGGCTGAAGATAATGATATTGATGGTGCACAAATTATTAATGCAGACTACTTTGGTAGAATTATTAATGGTGAACCTGTAGCTATTCCGAGTGAGACTCCTTTTTCTGCTGCTGGTGATAAATTCACGTTAGCATCTTTAAACAACATGACAATTATGCACCCTTTGTCTCCTACAATCATTATGAGTTCTGACGAGGTGAATTTCTTGATTGCAGAAGCCATTGAAAAAGGTTTAATTGGTGGTAATTCTTCTCAATATTTTGAAGCAGGAATGCGAGATGCTTTTACAAAGTACCCAACCTTCTTCCCTGGTCAAGATTATGTACAAGGTGCAATTGCAGCTTATAAAACAACTGATGAAGGAGCTGGATTTAATTACGATGCGGCAAAAGAAGAATACATTACCAATGAAGTTTCAGCGTTCTCTGCATCAGCAAATAAATTAGACAATATCATTTACCAAGCATGGGTTTCTCAAATTGGCAATGGTGTGAATACATTTACGCTTTGGAACAGAACACATCTTCCTTCTTTTGTAACACCTGTTTTAGATAAAAACGAGTACGAAACAATCGATATTCCTGTCTACACAACAGACCCAAGAGAGGCCGTTGCAGAAGGAAAACCAGTACCAACGCCAATTGGTGTTAAAAATATTCCTTTCCACTCTCCAGGTAGTACATCTTTTGTTCGTTCAAGAAGATTCGACTATCCTAATAACGAGATGTCGTCGAATGCAACAAACTACCAAGAAGCTGTAGAAAGACAACGTGGCGATGCTGGTTCTTCTAATCAGTTTAACACCGTAGATCAATGGATTTCTTACAAAGGTGTTTACTCTAGTTCAAAAGGTATTGAGTTAATTAAAAAATAACTTTCCTCTACTTAAAGCAAAAGTAACAATTAACATTAGGTCACTCTGAATAGTCAGAGTGACCTTTTTTATGAAAATACCTTATTTAAGAACTCATTGGTACTCTTTCGGAAATCAACACACCTTATAGAACGTTAGAGTGACAATACTTAAAAAAACATCATGAAAAGATACTTATTTATTTTCACCTCTTTACTTCCTTTACTACTCACAGCATGTACTACCCTTCAAGAAGAACTTTTATCTTTTGAACCTGTTGAACTTGTAAAAACATATGACATTATAGTTCCTCATAACAAGAACCATGTAGAAACTCTTCACGGTTGGTACGATCAAGATATTTTGGTTGAAACAGGAGGCACACTTAAATTAAATGGTAACGGAGGTTTTCTTCCTGGTACAAAACTTCATGTGCAAGAAGGTGGTAAATTAGAGATCAATACTTCTTCTTTAGATTTATCTTCTGCAGATGTAGACATACAAAGCAATCCTAATGATTGTGCCGTTGAAGTTATTAGAGGAGATAATCCACAAATACATTGGCCATTTTATGACAATTCAAGACCTTATAGCAAAGGCTGTATTGATAATGACTTAGACCTGCCTGTTGAACTCGTTTCTTTCACAACTCACTTAGTCAACAACACTGCACAATTGGCTTGGGTTACAGCATCTGAAAGTAACAGTAAAAGTTTTGAAGTACAACGTTCAACAGACAATAAAAATTGGGTAACCATAGCAGAAATAAAAGCTGCAGGAAATAGTAATGTAAGGATAGATTACACCTATACCGACAAAGAATTACCAAATACAGCTATTGTATATTACCGTTTAAATCAGCTTGATTTAGATGGTAGAACAGAAATTTATGGTCCAAACGCCATCCACTTAAAAGAAGTAGACCAAGAAGTATTGGTTTATCCCAACCCAATTGCTTTTAATAAAAATTTAAATATTCTCTCTACCCATGAAGGCATGAGTGTTCGAATTTATGATAGCTCAGGCAGAACATATACAGAGTTTGAAACCGAATTAAACCATGCAACTTTAAAAATGATCTATGGTAAAGGTATGTTGATGGTAGAAGTACAAAACGGCAAGAGTAAAAGTACGCACAAAATCATTGTGAATTAACGAAAGGTCTATCTCAAAATTTTGTACTTAAGAGAATAAAAAACGACTCTCAGCTATTATTTACTAAATTTCGAATAATAATATTTTGAGAATTTAAATAATTCACTACTTTTGTAGTCCGCTCAAATGAGGGCGGCCAGTTTACTTGGGGTCGACTGGTTTTGACAGGCTGTGATTTTGCTAGTATAAGCATGCAGGCTCATGGGATGAGAGCCTTAAAAGATAGTTCCAAAACTCAGTTGGCAATTCATTTGCTATGGCTGCCTAGTCTCCCTTAGGGTTGTAGACATTGGGCTTAAATGGAACTGACCTAACGGCGTTTCCGAGCTACATTCTCCTTTGCCTTGATCTTTGGGCGAAGATCCGAGAGTGCCGAAACCATCGATCTAGCTTGATACCTGCTGTGGGTTGATAGCGAAGCTAAAGCAGATAAGGTTAAGTTTGAGGTTGTTTTCGCCTTGGCTTTTCTCGAAAATTTAAGTAAAACTAAGCATGTAGAAGGCTAGTCTTTGTCCTTCTCTGGACGAGGGTTCGACTCCCTCCGACTCCACCAAAAACCCACTCTATAATCATGTAGAGTGGGTTTTCGTTTTTAATGGGTGCGTTTATGGGTGCGATTTATATTGACACTCTCAAATATTTAAAATAATTTCCTTTATGCTTAATAAAGAAGAAAAAATAAATAGATTAAAAGAAAGATTTAAATTAGGTATTGATAGAAATAAAATTCTTTTTTTGAAGGATTCTGGAATAAATGGTTCTTTCGAGTTTTCGTATAGAGATATCCTTTCTATTTTTGATTACGAGCATACTCCACATAATTTAAAAAATTTCGAAGAATACACTTCTAATTTCTCAGAAATTAAGAAACAATCCTTATCCATTTCAATAAGAAATCAATACTCTTTTTCTGTCCAGTGCTATTATGAAATAAATAACTTAACACAGAATGAAGTTCTTAACAATCTTGAGTTTATTAAAGCGTCAATTAATAAATTTATTTTTGAAATTTCTGATATAAATTTTAAAGATGAACCAATGGTAGATGAAAATTTCATTAAAGCATTAAACTTCGATTTATGAATTAAGTATTATCCCATTCTTCAATATTAAAAGCACTATCAGGGTCATTGTATTTAACTGAATCTATCTTAGGTGAAACATAAGGTAAAAGTTTGATCATAACCTCTAACCTTTCTTTTGGTTCTAATGCTTTTAAATCTTCTTGTAAGCCATTTAAAGATTCTTCTAATAAATCACCTAAGATAAACCTAATATTCTTTGTTGATCGGTTTACAGAACCTTTTACCCTGCCACCTGTTTTTTTTCCTAATGCCATCTATTCATATCTATTTTAGATTATTTATAACCCTTTTTAAAAATATACAACTGAGCAAAATACTCCAAAATTTCTTTATCCGATTCTTTTAAAGAAAATGTTTGTCCTTGCCCTGATGAATCTTCAATCCATATTGCTTCTATTGTTTTTTTCAATATCTTTTCAACCATTTTATCTGTTACTTTTAAAGTAATATCACCTTTACAATTAAATTTATTATAAGATGAAAATACATCATAATCTATTCCCTCTACTATGTTATCAGGTTGATCAAAAAATGATTTATAATTAAAATGACATTTAGAATACTCTTTTACACATGAATTTTTAAGTTTCCCAAGAATTAAAAACTTATCATCTAGGATTGCAAATGAAATTTCTGATTCTTTACTATTTCTAATATTTAACTTTGACAAGTAGATACCTCCATCAGAAGAACTAATCGTTTTAAAAAAATCTAACTCTTTAAAATTTGACAAATCAATACCTGATAAGTCTCCTTTATCTTTATTCTTTAATTCTTCGATTTCTTTATCAATTTTCATCTTCGATTGTAAAGCACTCTCAGAATAAAAATTATTCTTACGTTCAATAAAGGTTATTGGAACTGTTAATTCCTGATTCCTATTTGATATTAAAACTTCTAACTTATTAGAAATTATTTTAGGTGTTCCAAAAGTGTTATTACTAGGTTTATAATAATAACTTGGAATAACAAAATTCACTATAGATATTTTTGAATCTTTTGTAAGGTCATTAAAATCACATCTTACAATTTCTTCTTTACCTTTTACTAGTATTTTATTATTGTCAATAATAAATGGATCTGAAATTAAAACTAAAGTTGTATCAATCCATATTGATTTCATTTTCTCTAAATATCCTTCTACAATAAAAGGAACATTATCACCACTTAAACCAAGTGTATTACTAGTAATTAAGTAGTAAACATTAGTATTAGTATTTGAATCTTTTAATTTTAAATAGTAGTCTCCTTGATACCTTTTCTTATTATTTGATTCAATTCGATCTAATACGATAAATCTTTTTTTTGAAAGCTCTTTACCATTTGACAATAAATTACCATTCTCAAGATAAATATTTTTCGACTTATCGTATGGCTTCATTGGATCTAAATAGAAACCCGTTACATCAGTTTTTAAATCTTTAATAATAAGAGTTTCACCAATTAAGTTTGTTTCTATTTTAAAGTTATTCAAGCTATCATAATTTGATTGAGAATATAAACTGAAAGAAAGAAAATTAAGTAAGATTATAAAAAACAATTGCTTTAACATGATACTAGAAAATTTTTATTGACATTTAAACAAAGGTAATATAATACCCCTAATTCATACTATACAACAAGTTTGTAATACCCCTCTTTTTTATAGATTCCAAAACGGGAAAAATAACCCTTTTTTATAATCTCGAATACGAGGAGAATTTTATCTAATTGTTCTTTTTAGGAGTCCGATTCGTCCGATTCTTTCTTTTTAGCGTGTCGGATTCTTCTGAAACGTCTAAAAAGTAGAATACATAATATTATTTCTGCCATCTCTTTTTTATAGAGTCCGATTCTTCCGTTTTTTCTCTTTTAACTGATTCCAATTCTTCACTTTGTAACAAAGGATAAATACCTTCATTAGTCTTTTGAGATTCTTTTACTACTTTAAGGTAAGTCCTTCTATTTTTTTTATAAGTCTCTTTATATTTTTTCTTAAGTAATTTCTCTACTACAGAATCTCGCATTGCAGAAATAATTTTTAATTCTGTTACACTTAATTTATCTAAATCTTCATATTTAATAGTATCACGTATTATTTTTTTATACTTCATTTTTAAATCTTCATTTAGTAACTGTAAATTATTAAGACTCAACAAATCAGTAATACATCTTATCGAATGTAACCTTTTCGTTGATTGTAAATAAGCACCTTTAACCATACATTCAATCCTCAATACATTTTGATCTGATAGTTTTGATTCAAAAGTTTTATCATAACCCTTTATTGTATGTTGGGATAGATAGAACTTACTTCCATAAACTTTTCCATGATGAATCATTTTAGTAACCTCTTTAGAAGAATACATTTCCCAAGATGAGTATTCATTGGCAGGGTTGTAATCTAATTTTAAATTTATACCGTACTCTAATAGAGTTATTTTTGAATTAGAAAAACTACCTTCAAATTTTTCATCAATCCTTTTTATAGCTTCTATTAATTCGAAAAAAGTAAATTGAGAATAGTTTTCACCTTTACAGAATTTATGCAAACTTCCTTGAAAATATAACCTATCAGTATCTAATGAGATTCTAAAATTATCGTACATACAAGAAAATGAAATACGGTTTTCTGTCTTGTATTGAGGTAAGAATGTTAACCCTTTGTATAAAAAGCAACCACCTCCCCTAGATAATACTATTAAAGTAGTTGGTGGGTTAGTGGTATAGCTTCTTACATAATCAATCCCTATCATCAAAATAGTGATAATTGATCATTTGCAGGAAACTTATTTTCATCGGTAGTTAAATAACCTGCTAGATGTCCTGTTCTTTCACAGTAATCAGGTTTTACAACTCTTAGTTTACCCTCCTTTTCTAATAGTCTTTTATACCTAGTTAGATGTTTTTCAGGTATCTCTAAATCATGAGAAGCCATACAATTAGTAGAGGTATTCGTTTTAAGGTATAGATAATAACGTCTTAATTCATTAACTTTACCATCGTTACTTGATTGGGAGTTGTTTATGTCCTTACACATAAGCACCTCCTTTCTTTTTATCAAAGCAATTATTTAATGCTCCTTGGGTAAATACTGTTTTCCTTCCAATCTTTTGAGATTCTAACAACCCTTTGTTAATTAGGTTATGGATTGTTGCATAAGAGATAGAATATAATTCCTTCACTTCTTTTCTTGTAAACCTTTTGTTAGGGTTTACTGGCTTTACTTTTCTTGCTTTTTGCTCTTCTAACATTAAAGCAAGTACTTCTTCGATTTGAATCAATCTTCTATCAATTAATTCAAAAGGGTTATTAAAAGAAGAAACCCTTGTATCTTTATTTACTATCATGATACAAAGGTTCATCTTGACGAACTTCCAAAAGTTCCAATACTTCCAAAATGTAAAAATTGGAAGTTATAGAAGTGTTTTCAGGTAAAGTTTTAAGTCATCTACATCAGTTCTTACTTTATCATTTGGATCTAGATGTTCTTCTATTATTATCTTAGTAAAAGTTGAACCCGTTAATCCTTTTCTACCTACAACTTTACCATCTAAAAAAGATGATATTTCTTTATGTAATTGAGTCTTATTAGATGTTCTAATCTTTTCACTAATGATATTCATTTCCATTAATGCCCTAAGTATGGTAAGCACTTTAACACCTGCAACATTTTTATAATTTGTCTTAAAGTATTCTCTAATACTTCTATACTTTGAATTGTTTAATAACACAGCTAAAAAGTAAGTTTCTTTATTTTCCTTTGATGACTTAACACAATCAACTTTTTTAGATTTCAACCTCTCTTCTAACCATTTTCTAAAAAGTACATACTTTCCATAAATTTGAGCCTGAAAACTTCCCGAAACTTGTGAATAAATTTTATCATGATTTGGGTTTGAGTAAAAATCTTTATCCATTCTAATAAACTCCTCATACTCACTTTTCATATCAATTTGATTAACATTAATAGCTTTTAAAAAATCTATTTGTTTAGCTTTTTCTATAAATTGGTCAATTTTAGATAATTCACTACTCAACACATCTTCATCTAAACTCGGATTAATCTGTATCATATTTCTTATTAATGTTTCACACCATCTTTGAGCATAGAGGTTAATGAAACGATCTTTAAGTATTGACTTATCTGTTGTTATTGGTATTCTAGAAACATAACTCCCTAAAGGAACGTTTAAATTTTCAGCTACACTATTTGTTGTGATTTTTGTTAATTGTCGAATTTCATGTTCATACCTTACTGAACAATCATCAAATTGTGATAAGCACCAATTAATTGCTATAAAAACACTTTCATTCTTATGATTAATACTATAAATTTTAAATGAGTTTAATTTATTAATCAACCATTTATCTTTATTTTCTTTATCAAAAATACTATTGCCTAACTTTTCACCAACTTCACTTTCAAATAATTTATTCAAGTTTTTTTCAATCAACTTAGTATTTTCTACTAACCTAAAAATATCACCATTAGAATCATCTAATATTATTAATTCTTGATAATTAGTTGTTTTCCCCTCTATCTCATCTTGATTATCAATTTTATATTCATTCTGGATTACTTTCTTTAAAACACTTAACCAAGTTTCAGCAATTTTCTTATTGAGAAAATATGTTGATAAATAACTATCTAATTCCGATGGTAGAATATTCTTTGTTGAGAAATTTTCCTTTAGAGTTTTTAATTTTTCTTGTACTAATAAATCAACTTCATTTTTAAATAAATCTTCAGTAAAATATTTGTCACTAATATCATTTAATTTAGATGGAATATTATTAATTCGGTTCTCAAATTCCTTTTTCAACCACAATTTTTTATCATCAGTAATAAAATAAAGTAACTCTTTCTCATCAATACCTTTGACTATTTTAAAAACAAAATTGAGTGATGACTTCACATCATCAATAAATTGTATAGTTACAGAACCATTATACCTAGAAATTCTAAAAGGAATTGAAAAAAACCAAGTTCTAATATCTCTTTTTGAAACAGTTTCATTACAATTATTTCTTTCTTGTTTATCTTCAATACTATTACAAATACTATAACCCTCTATTTCCTTTTGCTTAAAAAAGCTCCTTAATTCATGATCATAATGATCTAATATTGAATATAGTTTTTGATAAATCTCATCTAATGAATAGTCTTTTTCATACTTTTTGAAATATCTAAAATATTCATCAAAATGATTAATAGAATTATCAATAAAGCTATCGAATAAAAATATTTCTCTCTCTATTAATTCTTGATTCATAATAAAATGTTAGTTATTTGATGTTTAGTTCATTAATGCTTTTCTAACCATCTCCATTGTTTTTTCCTTTGGAATATTCACATACTTTGCAAAACTCCTTTCATCTTTATGCCCCGTAAATTCCATTACAACATTAGTTGGTACTCCTTTGAGTAATAAGTTTGTTGCAAAGGTTCTACGTCCCGTATGAGTGGTTATAAGCTCGTATTTAGGAACTTTCTTAGACGTTGTAAAGTTTCCTTTGAATTCATGTACTTCAAATAGTTCGTCAATCCCTGCCAACTTACAGACTTCTTTAACATACTTATTCAAACTTTGATTTGTAATACTATGAATCTTACCCTCTAATAATTCTTGTATTATCTTTTCAGCTTCTAAAGTAAGAGGTACTTCTATTGCTTCATTAGTTTTAGTTTGGCGAATAGTAAGGTACTTACTACCATCATTACTTACTCGTATGTGTGACTCATTAATTTTACTATAATCACTATACCTTAAACCCGTTAATGTAGATAACAACAACAATTGTCTAGCATTTTGTAAATACTCATGTTCTAATACTGTAGATCGTATCTTATTTAGGTCTAAATCTATCAATACTGGCTTTAATGTGTCGGGTTGGTGTGTTAGCTTAAATAACTTATGATCTTCATTAGTGGTTAGTTTACGTTCTTTACACCAATTTAGAAAGGTCTTGAATAAGCCTAAGTACTTTGCTGTAGTTTGTTTATTTAGCTTTGCATCTTGATAAAGGTATTCTTGTAATGATTCTAATAATACATGATCAATTTCATTAATATCAAAAATCACTTTTCGCTTTTTCTCAAACCCCTCTAAATGCACTTTAAGACTTTTTATTTTCTTAATTGAAGAAATAGAAAGTTTACGCTCTTTAATTGATAAGTAATTATCAAAGATACCCCAAAAGGCTTTATCTGTAGTCGTAGCAATCTCTTTAGGTTTTAACTTCTCTCTAATGTATTCACCCGTTGCCTGTATTCCTTTGTTCTTAGCTTCATTGTAAATATTAAAAGCGTTATCCTTGAATACTTTTAATTGAGCGTTTAATTCTTGTGCATTGGGATTTACACCAAAAATATGATGTTTCTTTGTGTTCCAATGTTTAGGAGGAATTTTCACACCACTTGATAATACTATTCTAGTACTACCATCCCTTAATACAGCACTAACACTAGATTGCTTTGCTGTTTTATTCTTGATAAATAATGTAATAGTTGCCATTTGTTACTTGATTTTACTCTTACTTATCAAAGATAATCAATTATAGTTTATGGGTGCGTTTATGGGTGCGATTTATTTATATTTTGATAGACTTTGGTAAACTACCAAAAGTTTAAATATTTGTTTTTAATATGTTTAGGTAGGTTTTTTATAATTTAGGATACTATCAATTACCATAGCTTCGACTCCCTCCGACTCCACAAAAAACCCTCTTTACGGTACAGTAAGGAGGGTTTTTCTGTTTTATGGGGATAACATTGGTGAAAACATCTTTTTAGTTGGAATATAAATTTACAACCACCCCTCAATATCCTCAACAATATTATCTATAAAAGTCTCCAAATTATCATTATAACTAATTTGTATTACTGCACATTCCCTTCCTTCTTTTTGAAATTGGCCTTCAATGGTATCTTTTTCTCCTGGATATACTAATGCTACTTTTTCAGCATCATAGAACTGATGATAAACATAAAGTTGTCGAAGATCTTGAGCACTTGGACTACCACCATAAAGGTTTTTCCATTTTGTATCCAAAACGAAAGTCTTTATACCTTCATCAATTGGCTTTTCAATAATAATATCAGGTTTCATAAAAGATTGATGACTACTACCTCCTTCCCAAAACAACTTACTGCCTTGTTCTTTTACAGTACAATTCTTCAATCTTTGTCGAAGTGAAAAAAAGACAAACTTTTCCCAAAGGTTGTTCATATTAAACATCAATGCTAATACATCACTTTGACCATTGCTAAGGTCTGGATGAAAATTCAACAAAATGAGTTTTGCTATTGATAAAGCTGTTTCGTAATGTTTGAACTTCCTTCCTAAATTTAGTTTTTCAAAAGTATATTTTGAAACATGAATATCACTTAACTCAGGGAATCTAAAAATTACTGATGTGACGTTTAATTTAGGGTTCGTATTTAATAATTCAATACACTTAAGAGCTTGTAAAAGGATTTGATGTATTTGATGTTCTTGATCATAGACAGTATGATTGACATAAAAACGTTCTTTATGTATGATATTCTTTTGTAAGTGCTTTGATAATTGTAACCTTCCCTTTAATGCTTTTTGGTTATTATCTACCCTTCTATATTTCTTGATTAATCCTTTATGTAATAATAGATCTATCTCCTTAAGGTAAAGTTCGAAATATAAATCCAAGATATAATTACTCTGTAAAGATAGAAATGATGATGTTGGAGCAGATACATTAAAGGAACTTACCATTTTGAGCATTCTAATAAGTAATTCTCTCCACTTATTTTCAGAATTACTTCTATCTGCTTTAGGTAAAACTTCAATAATGATATTCCCTACATGAATAACTCCTACATGTTCATTACATTTGATTCCTTTATTGATTAAAGAAAAATAAGGGCATTCATCTCCATAAAACTTCTCCAAAGCTTGAAGATGTTGCATGGTAAATACAACACTATCCTTTTCTTGACCTACTTTTAGAGTCTCATGCTCAAATAATGTGAACCTTACCTTTTTCATCTATTTTTCAAGTAATAGTTCTATCGCTTTACTAAAATCATCATCACTCATTTGAAAAGGATCAAGCAATTCATAAGTAGTTTGATTGGTATAATCAAATCCTTCCGCTCCTTGAATCTTAGCAAATAAATTTGGGCGAATTGTTTTTGGTTCTTCAAAGAAGCCTAAACCAATAATTAAGGCTATTTTGATATAATCTCCATAAAAGTACTCTTGTAAAAGGGGAATAATTTCAGTGGCAAAAGCTTTTTTCACTTCTTCAAAAGTGTTTACCTTAAGGAAGTAACTATGACCTATTTGATGATCTCTATCCAATAATACCTTTATCCTTTCATTAATTGTTTCAAGTACTAATTGTAGATTAATGCCTATCCCTTCTTTGTATTCCAATAGATCAGGCTTTGGCATCATTTCCTTAAATACAAAACGTCTTCTTAATGCAGTATCTAAAGCTTCAACAGATCTATCAGCTGTATTCATAGTACCTATGATGTGTAAATTATTTGGAACTCCAAACGGTTCTTTACTATATGGCAATTTCACTTTAAGTTCTTCCTTATTACCTAATCGCTTACTTTCTTCTAATAAGGTTATCTGCTCTCCAAAGATAGCTGATACATTACCTCTATTAATTTCATCAATAATTAAAACATGGTTTTTGGGTTGAACTTTCTCCTTTTTACTAAAAGTATCTTTGAAGGTATCTATTTTTATATCTTCCCTATAAAACTCATAGATAGTTTGTTGAGATATTTTCTTATTTATAAACTTAGAAGGTTCAACACCTAAATCAGTAGCTAACCATTTTACCTTTCTGTAATGTACATGATCAATCTCAGTTGTATCATCATAGAAATAGTCACCTACAATGACACCAATTGCATCTATAATAAGGTTACCTAAAGTAATAATAACGATATCACCAATTTTCATTTTAAGAAATCGGAAAGCAGCATTAGAATGAAACTTCGATTCTTCTATTCTCTCTGGATTCTTTTCAGTAAATGCTTTATTAAAAGATCTCCAATCATCAATCCCTTCAAATTCTTTTAAAGAACTAGAACCTCCATAACCTAAACTCACCGTTTCATTATTGATATTCCAATCATGCATTATCTTTCTATTCTTACCACCAATAGACATTTTATAATAATCAACCTTATCAAAATCAATATCTGAAGATTCTATAACTTCTATTTTTTTGGCAGATGAACAGATTTTTTTAAAAATACCATCTTCAGTTTCATAA
The DNA here is from genome assembly GCF_003970675.1 of Flammeovirga pectinis. Lineage (GTDB taxonomy): Bacteria > Bacteroidota > Bacteroidia > Cytophagales > Flammeovirgaceae > Flammeovirga > Flammeovirga pectinis. The sequence continues at coordinate 1,397,378 of NZ_CP034562.1, read as the reverse complement.
TAAATTTGGTCATCATCATTTGTTTTTGGTTTTATCCCTTCCACAAAATCTTCATAACTCATACTTTGATGAAAAGTTGTAAATACAACTTGACCGCTTTCTACATATTCATTAAATTTTTTCTTAGCTGAACCATTATTTCTATCTTCTTCTGATAGCTCGTTACCTTCTATGATTTCTAAGGCTTTATTGATAGTATTGTATGTTTTACCTGTACCGGGAGGTCCGTATAAGATTTGATTTAAATCATTTCTCTTATTTCCCTTACTAAGATTTAGGCTCACATTAGCTTCGGGTTCTTTCTCATATAAGTTCCAAAGTTTTTGTGAAAAAGTATAAAATTCTTCATTTTCTGTATTCAAGGTTTTCAGAAACATATAAGCATTAGCATATGAAAATACACCTTTATAACCTTTCTCCTTTAATATAAACTTTATTGCGTCCTCTTTAAAAAAATTGAAAACATTGAAATTACTATATAAATGAGCAATTTTCCATTTATATGCATTACCTAAATCTATTTTCTCAATTTCTTCAAGATCATTATTGATTGCTGATTTAGAAATTTGCAATACTAAGCTTTTAAGCTTTAAAAAAGCTTCTTCTTTAGTTTTTCCATATTTTCCTAACCAAGAATATTCACCATCTGTTTTTCTATGCCCTTCTACTTCATTTTCTTTATTATTACGTTTAAAGATCCCAAACTTATATGATGAGCCTCCCCATATACTACCTACCTCAGATGTTATAGCTTCTAACCAATAACAAAAAGAGTTTTTATCTAAATTTGTATATTCTTCAAGTTTTAATTTTTCTAATCTACTAATAGGCCATTCTTTAAGGAATTCTTTTTTTAATTCTATTCTTTTATCCATTAATTATGTTGTTTATTCTTCTACTTAAGTTATATTAAAACTTCTCCCATGACACAACATGCTCTTCAGTCAGAATTTCATTATCTAATAACTTAGATATTATATTATAAAAGCAAGGTTCAATACCTTTATATTTTTTTTCATTACTAAAAGTAAGGTTAGCTCTAATTCCTTTGAACTCGTCCCACATCTCATGATCTGAAATAAATTGATTCACTTCCATAATTGTTTCAAAATCATTTTCGTGAAATATTTTTATATAGTTTTTTATCTCAATATTTGGATCACCATATGGATAAAATAATAGATCTGCTACAAACCAGAATTTGATATGCTCACCACTTTCTTCTAAAATCTTAACTGAATATGATAATGTACTCCCTTCAATGGCAAAGATTTTAAGAGAATCATCAAAGTATAACCTAAATAGATCAAATACCTTTGATGAAGAAACGGATACTCCTTCTTTTCTTATAATAAAAGGACGCCAATGTTCAATTTTCTTTGTTTTTCCTAAACTCAATAAATCTAGCCCTTCCTTAACCAAAGTTTCCTCTGTCTTAATTAATTTATCACCTTTATTCCAATGAATAATTTCAGATATTCTTTGAAATATTTCAGTTCCACATGGTCTTTTCATACTAATCAATTATACTTCTTAAAATTCTCCGCCTGCTCAAATATCTCCTTATACACCTCATCTCTATCTACAGGAGGGTATTTAAACTCGTGGAGAAGTAAGATTAAGGCTACTTTGAGTTCGGCTTTTATGTCGTCTCTTGTGTTCCAATCTGTGTAATTGGCTTTATCATCTACTATCTGTTTTACCTTTTGAGCCAATGCCTTTGTTTGGTCTTCGGGGTAATTAAAATCGTATTTATGGGCTAGTGCTAAGAGGATATCATAGAAGGCTTTTTCTTCGAAGTCGATACCCATATCTGCGAATGAGCCCATTTCTGATTTAAGATCGTAGATGAGGGTAGTGATTTCATCGGCGAAGTCTTCTAATACTTCACCTACCAATACATCGTCTTCTTTGCGTTCGTTGTATTTACTTACCAACTGTTGCATTTTTTCTGTGAAGTCGACGCCTTTTATTTTATTGACCTTCTTAAAATCATCTATGGCTTTGGCGAGTAGTTTTTGTAAAAGTTTGATCTTTGTATTAGGCATCTTGATTTTATTGACTTTTGCCAAATAGTCTTCATCAAAAATGTCTATTTTACTATCGTTTTCATCGCCTAGTTTGAAGATTTCTTCTACTCCATCACTTTTTATGGCTTCGGCGATCATTTCTCTTACCTTTTTGTTCATCTGATCGGTATCAGGAGCTTCTCCTTTGGTCAGTTTAAAAACAATGGAGCGAACAGCGAGGTAGAAGTGGATTTCGTCTTTTTCTTTGTCTTTGATTTCTTCACTTCCTGAACAGATGTCGTAGGCAGATTTTAGGCGTTTGACCAAGTTCATAAAACGCTTTTCTAGGGCTTCTGTAAGTTGTACAAATTCTGATGCTTTATTGAGGGTTTCTAATTGCTCCAATTCATTTCCTGTGAAATATAAGGAAGCATCGAACTTATGAAATACTTTACGGAGTAGGTCTAAATGATCTCTTACGGCGGTAATGGATTGTTGTATGTCTTCGAAGTTTTGGCTGTCTACTTTATTGAACTGTGCCAATGCTAAGTTCATGTTCTTTTTGATACCGATATAATCTACTACCAATCCTTTGTCTTTCCCTTCAAACTTTCTATTAACCCTAGAAATGGTTTGAATAAGGTTGTGCTGTTGGATAGGTTTATCTATATAGATGGTATCCAAAAAAGGTACATCAAAACCTGTGAGCCACATATCTACTACAACGGCAATTTTGAAATTGGATTTGGCATTTTTGAATTGCTGATCTAAAGTGGTTCTATATTGTTTATTACCTAAAGCATTGTACAATTCTTCAGGATCATCTTTTCCTCTGGTCATGACCATGTTAATACGTGGTAATGGGAGGTTTTCTTTCTTTTCTTTTTCAGTGAGTGTTTCTCCTTCTGCACAGTCTAATGGGGTTGCCCATTGCGGTCGTATTGCGATGACTTTCTGATAAAATGCATAGGCTATCTGACGACTACTGCACACAAACATTGCTTTTCCTTTTACAGAAGCACCTTCTTCTACTCTGCCTTCGTAATGTTGAATAAAATCTTTAGCGATGGCTTGTAGACGGTGTTCATCTCCCAAAATAACATCCATTTGGGTAGATTGACGTTTACTTTCGTCTACATGGTATTCGCTTGCTCCTTCTTCTAAAACCTGACCGTAGTAATTCTCTATTTCATTGAGTTTACTATTATCCATAATTACCTTTGCTGCTCTGCCTTCGTAAACAATACGTACCGTAATTTCATCTTCTACGGATTCGGTCATGGTGTAGGCATCTACTACTTCTCCAAATACTTCTAAAGTGGCATCAATGGGTGTTCCTGTAAAACCTACATACGTGGCGTGGGGTAAGGAGTCGTGCAAGTGCTTGGCAAAACCGAAAGATTTCTTTACTCCTTTTTCGGTGATGGTTAATTTCTGATCGAGGTTAGTTTGGCTACGGTGGGCTTCATCGGAAATACAAATTACATTGGTTCTATCCGAAAGCAATTGTGCATCTTCTGTGAATTTATGGATGGTGGTTAAGAACACCCCTCCACTGTTTCTGCCTTGAAGGTATTCTCTAAGTTGTGTTCTGCTTTCTACACTTCGTACAAAACTATCGCCTATATATTCTTTTGCATTGACAAACTGATCTCTCAATTGTTTGTCTAGATCGGTGCGGTCTGTAATTAATACAATGGTAGGACTGGCAAAATAAGGGCTTTTCATTAACATTCTTGTAAGGAAAAGCATTGTAAAACTTTTTCCGCATCCTGTTGCCCCAAAGTAAGTACCTCCTTTACCATCACCTTCTGGCTTTTGATGCTTTTTGATGTTCTCAAACAAGGCATTTACCGCATAATATTGCGGATATCGACACACAATTTTTTCTTCTCTTTTGGGAGTGTCTGGCATATAAATAAAGTGATGAATAATATCCACCAATCTATTTTGAGCAAACATTCCTTCCAATAAGGTATATAAGGATGCGATACCATCTACTTCTTTTTTAGCACTTCCATCGGTTCTTCTCCATGCATAAAAGAACTCATAAGGAGCAAAGAAAGAACCTGCTTTATTATTGACTCCATCACTGATTACACAAAAAGCATTGTACTTGAAAAGTGCTGGAATGTCTCTTCTGTAACGGGTAGTGATTTGTACGTAAGCATCATGTATAGTGGCATTTTCTCTTACGGCACTCTTCAATTCTACCACTACCAAAGGCAAACCATTGATATAAACAATCACATCTGGAATACGAAGGTTCTCATACCCTTGAATTTCTAATTGATTGACGGCTTTAAATAGATTGTTTGATAAGTTATCGTAATCAATCAGCTGTATATAAAGATCTTTCTCCTTTCTATCTTCTCTTTTGAAAGTAAAACCATTCGCTACTTTGTGCATAATGGCTTTGTTGCTATCGTATAAATCCGAAGCAGGCAACTTCTCCAAATCTCTTACTATACTCTTGATTTCTTGAGACGTAAGCGATGGATAACGCTGATGTAAATAGGCGTTTAAGTCCTCCTTGATTAAAACTTCTTCCTGATTCTCTCTATTGATTTGTTCTCCTTTTTGATAGATGAAGTTTTGTTGTTCAAGTAGTTGGATAAAGGAGTTTTCTAGTTTTGCTTCGGTGAAGTGCATGATTGGTTGTTTTGTTTGTTATAATGTGGTTCTGTAGAGACGCAATGCATTGCGTCTCCTGTATGAATTGTACGGACCGTACGTGTTTTGTTCACAGTTTTTACATGCATCATAAATATTTGTACCGTACATGGTTTGTATATGGTTCGTAGAGACGCAATGCATTGCGTCTCCTGTATGAATTGTACTGACCGTACGTGTTTTATTCATAGTTTGTACATGCATCATAAATATTTGTACCGTACATGGTTTGTATATGGTTCGTAGAGACGCAATGCATTGCGTCTCTACAGGGGGGATTAATCATAAAACTTATCATCTTTCCATAATAAAGGGTTATTCGCAATGTAATTAGAAATTTTATCATACGATTTCTGATTCCTAATAATGTGATCGTGAAACCTTGCTTGCCATTCAAAATCAGCATGAATTACACGTGCATTTTTAGTCACACCAATTTTAAATCCACGAATAATTGACGATAGATTTTTACGTTGAGGACCAAATTTGTTTCCACACTGTAGAGACGCAATGCTTTGCGTCTCCTGTATATCCTGTTCAGGTGCAATATCCTGATTAGACGCAATATCCTGATTAGACGCAATATCCTGATTAGACGCAATATCCTGATTAGACGCAATATCCTGATTAGACGCAATATCCTGATTAGACGCAATATCCTGATTAGACGCAATATCCTGATTAGACGCAATATCCTGATTAGACGCAATATCCTGATTAGACGCAATGCATTGCGTCTCTACGGAGGCTGAATTATATTCATTTTTACCAATGTGTAGGATCGCATGAAAATGATTCGGCATTATTACATATTCCCCCATCATTAAATTCATATCAGGTCGCATATCAAATGTTTTTAACCATTCCTGTCTTACAATTTTCCCAATTGATGACAAATGCATTTTATCATTTTCTATATTACCAAAAAAATGCTGTTTATTGGCAGTACAAATTGTCACAAAATAAGCAGCTTCCCATGCATAATTCCATGATTGTAATCGTGCTGATGGTATTCTATATTTATTGTTGAATTTCTCTTCCATATTAAAAAATTACACTTGACCACCTAAATTAAAATGAATGTAGCGTTAAATCAACGGTCTCTATTTTAAATATTTTTCTAAGAAATCATATAATGGCTTTGCATACTCAGCATCTAAATCCCAGTGATTAGTAAGATAAAAACGAGCTGTTTCTGATCCTTTTGCTCCTAACAAAGATCCATAAGCATACATCTTTATTTTATTATCTGGAACATTTAAAGGAGGAGTATAAGAATCTCTAATTGAAGATAAGCAAGTTTGGTATTCGCTAAAACATGCTAATACATTTCTTTTTCCTTCTGGAATAAGTTGTTCTAATAAAGTTTCTAAGTCACCCTCTTCATTATGATTGGGAAATAAAAATATATCTTCATTTTCAATATGAGAAATATCGATTTTCTCTAATTCGTTTTGAAGGTAGGTAAGACTAGCTTCTTTTCCTCCATTAGGTTTACTTTCATCATCTGCATCAAAAATGACAATGGACTTTCTATCGTTGAAGCTATCTTCTTCTAAATCTTTCTTCTTAGAAGGTAGACTTGTTTTTCCTCCAACATTGATAAAGGATACTTGCTCTTTTTTATCTGGAAAATGATAGGCTACAAAGTCTTCTAAAAAACGGATATCTGCATCCCCTTCTAAATATATTACTAACTCCATCTTATCTTCCTCTTAGTTCGTTGCCAAGTTCAATTTGTTTTTGAATCTCCTCAAAAGAATATGTTTGAGCCAAATGTCCTTTTTCTGGGTGAAAGAGAATTCTATTCAATGTTGTTTCCTCCTTCGTTTGCTTCAATTGTTCATTGCCTTCTACACTATTAATGAAAGATTCCAATATTTCGATATTATGTGTTGTTATAAATAATTGAACATTTAATTCATTCGCTACGTGTATTACATGTTTCCAAATTTTCTCAAGAACACTGTAGTGTAATCCGTTTTCAATTTCATCTATTAGACAGATTCCATCTTTGGCATTGAGCATGGCAACCACCAAACCAAAAAGTTTGACAAAGCCTTCTCCCATTGTTTTTAAAGGGGCAATTTCTTCCCAACCTTTTAATCCAATTCCAATTTCTTCACCTAGTATTTCTATATCTTCAACAAGTGGTTCGATTTCATTTAAAACCGCAACTAACTCTGTTTTTTTCCTTTTTTGAACAACACTTTGCGTTTCTTCTAGTAAGTTTTGATAGGTAGGACTAGAGGGTACATAATTTATTGGTATACCTTTTTGAGTATCATTAAACTTAAATTCAAAAGGAACTTTTCTATTATAAAACGTAGTATCTTCATGCTTTCTAACAACAATAGTACTTGAAGCATGACCTGAAAAACCCTTATCATTCTGTTTTAATAAACTTTCTCGTCTTGTCGATTTCTCATTCAGTAATCTTATTCCGTCAATTTCAAGGTCTATATTCTCTAAACCTATTAGATGACCGTCTTTTAAATCTCCACTATATGCCTGAAGTCTAATACCCCAAGATTTTTCATTATCAAAAGCTAATAAATCAGGAAACAATTTTGTGTTCGCTCTAGGAAATAAAAACTTTAAATCTTTCCCTTTTCGTAATGATGATTGTCTGATATCAAAAAGTTCAATAATAGACCTAGGATCGCCTTGCTTTGCAATTAAATATAAGGCATCCAAAAGAGTACTTTTCCCACTATTATTTTTCCCTACAATAAAGTTGATCTTCTTTAATCCTTCTACCGTAAGGGATTGTATACCTTTAAAGTCTTTTATTTCTAATGTATCGAATGTCATTCTATCGTTTTTTTCTATAAAAATACGGAAACCTTTGATTTAAACCATAAATGCTACTAAGACAAATTTTCAATTATTGTCCAATTTACATTCTTCAAAAGTCTAAAAGATGCTTTTTCAAGACTATCGGTTAGCTCTCTCTTGAACTCTATACGGTTGGATTCTTGAAGTTTTTGTATGGTACTTTATGCTGTTTTTTGTCCAGTTTTTTTTTGAAATAAACTGGACATTTATATTATAATTAATAGGCTATTCTCCTTTTTGATAGCTGAAGTTTTGCTGTTCTAGTAGTTGGATAAAGGAGTTTTCTAGTTTTGCTTCGGTGAATTGCATGATTCAATAAGTTTTATTTTAAGTTAGTTGTAGGTCTTCAACTTCTTCCCCTGAATTATTAATATTCAAATTTTGAAGACCTATGAAATCAGATAATCTTTGTGGAAAAAGATTATGTGAAATGACGAAATCATCACTTTTAATCAAATTCCAAATTTGTAGACTATTTTTATTATCAGAATTATGTCCAATTACACTTTCTAATTTTTTTACATTAAAATGAATTTGACTATTTCTAGCTGATTGAAGCAAATTCCAATTATTTGTAAGCATACCTTTTCTATTAGAATCTTGTTGACTTCTGTATAATTGAGATGCTCTTAAATCAGTTAACTCAACTACGTGTTCAATTGAAATATCATCTTCCTCAAAATCCCAATCATTAATTACAAAGTAATCAATACCAAAATGTTTACATAACTCAGTTAAATAAATTGCTGTAGTTTTACCATGATGACAAACAATAGATATATTTTCAAAATTTAAAAAAGTTCTAGCATAAAGATCTTTGTCAATAATCGTATCATTATTTTCAACTGCTTCAAGTACCTTTTTTCTTATAATTTCCTTGTAAACTAAAACATCATTTGGACCTTCGACCAATATTACTTTTTTACTAAAAAGTATACGATTTAGGTTCGGTTCAATAGATTTAATAAACTGATTATATTCTTTATAAGTTATTATCTCACCAGTTGTTTCATCAGGTTCTGAAGTCCCTTGATTTGAAAACTCAAACTCATTTGATGGTTTAGAGTAACTTACAATTGTTTCATTGTTTTCATTCATATCTAATCTAACAATACTCCTCGTGTTAAAAGGATCTATCATTTTATCAGAATGAGTAGTATAGATTACTTGATGACCATTTTCGGCAAGCTTACATAGGACATTATTATAAAAATATTCTTGGTGATTCTCATGTAAAAAACTTTCAGGTTCTTCAAATAAGAATAAACATTTATCGTCTTCACTAAATTCTGCAATAGCTTGTATAACTGCCATTATAAACATAGAGATATAACCATCCCCAAAATGATTAATAGGTACTAGATTTTCTTGATCTCCATTTAAACCTATTTTAAATAGCATTTGAAGAAAAATATCTTCATAATTTGGTAAACCGAACTCAATATGGCATGCTTGATTTCTAAGGTTACTAACATAATTCTTATTTATTGCTTCAATAAAATTTTTAATTTTAGAACCTTCTAAGACCGTTTCTGTAGTTACTTTTAAAGACTGATGAAATGTGTCTTTTTTTTCATTCATCTCAGAATCTTCTGAAATTAGTTTTTGAATATGTTTTCCCAAGAAAGATTTAATATTTCCCCAGCTACTTTTTTGTGTTACTATTTCATCTTTAATATTATGAAAATTGATATAAAAAATATTAAAGTATCTAAGTGCACCAAATGCGTTATAATTTTTTGTTCTATCCTCAAATGAGTTCTCAAAAAAACATTCTACTTTTCCTCCTGAAATCTGATCACCATCTGTTATAATATCTAATTTATGATAACCAGTCATGTTTGCTTGTTTTTCTCCGCAATATTTATATTCTACAGAACTTTCAACACCTAAAATAATCTTAGGTATGTTATTAATATCTCTATTATGAAAATCATCTATTGTAAATGAATTTGGTGATACATATTTATATTGTAATCCGTATAATATTGAATTCATCAATGTGGTTTTACCAACATTGTTATAACCAATTATAGATATTGGCTTACCATAACTTGGATCAATGAATGGTATAGCTTGAGACGCTTTAAATGAACGATAATTTTCTATCTGTATACCTGTTAGTTTTATATGTGACATGTTTATTGGTTTTTGTTTATAATAAAATTCTCCCAGAAATCAACTTCGGTAATAAACTATCCCTCAATCCTTCAAGAGTAATATTATCTACTTTATTAGATTCAATTTTATCATGATACTTTGAAATGTGTTGAGATAGAATTAATTGTAATTCATTAGGAGCAGAACATACTTTTATCGGATGAATATGATTTCTATTTAAGGTTGGAACAGCACTACCTCCTCTATAATTAGATAAATTTAGAGTTTGAATTAAATAGAAAATGTAGAATGGATCACTTCCTTTAAAATTGTCAATATACAAAGTAGTATTATGAGCCCATGTATTTTCCAAGGTTAGTTTTGGCTTACCCACATTCCCTGATCTACCAATTGTGATACAAGGATTTGAAGTAGTAAATTCTTTATGATAACCAATTACTCCATTTGAACCCATAACAGGATAATCATTTCCTGTCATTTTTGTCTTTGCAAGGTCATGACCTCTTCTAAAATTAAGATTATCACCTAAATCATTCACCTCCCACCCCTCAGGCACCCACTTCCCAAGCACTTCATTCCAAACAAAAGCACTAGGAAAAAGAGATTGGATAGTCTCTGGTAAGGCATGAGGATTATTCCCTAATAGAGCTTTACGTTTTTCTGCTTTTTGTTGTAAGGCTTCGGGAATGCTATTTCCTGCTTTTAAGGCATTATCTATAACGGGATCAAAATCTACAAACCAACTCTGAAAAAGGGCTTGTGCCATTTCTTCTAAGGTTTTATTGGTTTGGCGGTTGAGTTCGATTTTGTCGTCTAGGTCGCCTAGGATTTTGGCTATGCGTTTTTGTTCAGAAAAAGGAGGTAAAGGAAACTCATAATTAAATATATCATTTAAAGTAATACTAGCTTGATTTGCACTCCCTTGAGCTGTTCCTACAATATAATATTTAAACTTATCATGCTTTAATAAATAAAATAAGAACCTCTGATCTATTGTTTCTTTAGCTTTTAATCTAACTGCATTTTGATTCAAATATGCATTATCTAAACCTTTAGGGACTTTAACTGTTTTCCCGACTACAGAATTTGGATTTGTTAACCATGATCCGACAGTTGCTATCAAAACATCATCTTCATTCAGTAGATATTTATCATAAACCTTAACTGATTCAGAGTCTAAGTATTGACATTCTGTTATATCAACAGAATCACTTGTAAAGTTTTTTACTTTAACTACGGGATAACCCTCATCTACAAAATCTTTACTTTTAAAAGCAAAACCTTTGTTATATTCTATATGACTCTTAAGTTTTGTTTTAACCCACTCACTACTCATACCCCAACAATTTTAAGTTCTCACAAATTTCAATATCCAATGCTTCCGACTGTTTCATTTGCTCTTTGAGTTTTGTATTTAAAGCACTCATCTTTTCCTCAAAAGGAATTCCATCGTCTTCCTCTTCTGCTACCCCTACATATCGACCAGGCGTTAATACAAAATCATTGGTTTTAATTTCTTCTAAAGTAGCCGATTTACAATAGCCTGCTACATCTTCGTAATCACCATCTTTTTGTTCTCCTCTCCAAGCATGGTAGGTTTTGGTGATGTCTCCAATATCTTCTTGTGTCAATTCCTTGTGGGTTCTGTCTACCATCGATCCCATATTTCGGGCATCAATAAAGAGCGTATTCCCTTGTCGTTCTTTGTAGTCATGTTCAGGATCATCTTTCTTGCTTTTGGTGATAAACCATAAACAAACAGGAATTTGAGTAGAGTAAAACAATTGTCCCGGTAAAGCGATAATACAATCCACCAAGTCGTTTTCAATCAGCTGCTTTCTAATGTCTCCTTCCCCAGAAGTATTGGAACTCATCGAACCATTGGCTAAGACAAAACCTGCAGTTCCTTTGTCGGATAACTTACTTAGCATATGCAAAATCCAAGCATAGTTGGCATTGCCCGTTGGAGGTGTTGTAAATCCTGCCCAACGAGGATCATCTTCCAACTCTCCTTTCTCTCTCCATTGGTCTTGATTAAAAGGAGGGTTTGCCATGATATAATCGGCTTTTAAATCGGGGTGTTGATCTTTAGTAAACGTATCCGCAGGTACTTCTCCTAAATTGGCAGAGATGCCACGAATGGCTAAGTTCATTTTCGCCAACTTATAGGTAGTAGCCGTATATTCTTGACCGTAAATTGAAATATCTTTGGTATTCCCTTGGTGGTTTTCTACAAACTTCAAGGACTGCACAAACATACCTCCAGAACCACAAGCAGGATCGTAGATTTTCCCTTTAAATGGTTCTAACATTTCGGCAATCAAGTTTACCACGCACTTCGGTGTATAAAACTCACCACCGCCTTTCTTTTCTACCGAAGCAAAACGACCTAAGAAATACTCGTAGATACGACCAACAATATCGTTTTCATTGTCAGCCACCGTATCAATATCATTAACGGTATCCAATAAAGCCGACAGCTTACTAGGATCAAGGTTTAAACGAGAGAAATAATTGTCTGGCAACGCCCCTTTTAAACTCGGATTGTTCTTCTCAATGGTATGCAAAGCCGTATCTATTCTTAATGCAATATCATCTTGCTTGGCATTCTTCATCAACTCAGACCATCTCGAATCTTCCGGCAAGAAAAACACATTCTTCATATTGTAGAACTCTTTCATTTCTACAAATGCTTCCTGTCCTTCTGCAATAATTTCCTTTCTGCGTTCCTCAAACTTATCCGAAGAGAACTTCAAGAAAATTAAGCCTAATACCACATGTTTATATTCTGATGATTCTACTGTACCACGTAATTTGTTTGCCGAGTCCCAGAGCGTTTCCTCCATGCTCTTTTGCTTCTTTGGGGCTATTTTTTTTGCCATATCTATATACCAGTAACTATAGTTCTTTTATATCAATTAATTGGTTTGTGAAGTTAAGAAATTTTGTTGTACAGAGAAGGTGATTCTTGTTATTTAATTGATAATAACAACATACCTTCAAATAATTTCGTGAGCAATCGCAACACATCTTCTCCACACCAAAAATTAGGCAAAAAAATAACTGTTAAACGGCTAAAGAAGAGGTAAATAAAATAAAAACAGTTGTGCATTTATCTTTTCTGGGTAATGAAGTTAGAAATTTTGTTCAGTTGGTAAAAATAAGAACAATTAAGGCATTAAGCCGCCTTGGTAGTAGGAAGACTAATTGTAGCTGTTTGGGGATTTATGAAAATGAATTTTTGAAATGTACTTTTAAGAAGCAGACGTGCTTTTCTCACTTTTCGTTTCAATTGCAAATGGGCATATAAGAATTCATACAAAGGTTTATTGTCCATAAAATGATAGACTATAAAACCATAGTATTTATTGTATACTTTTCTTGGTCCCATACGTCTCATTTTATAATAGGGAGAGAAAATGTAATCGTTTCTGTGAGCATCGCTGTACCAACGTATTTTACGACGATCGGCATACAAAACGTATTTCTTTCTTTTGTAATGGAAGATAAAACTTTTCTTCTCTGTACTTCCAGCTAATTTTTTTCTAGCAATGGATAACTTTTGGGCATACTCAGCAATGTACCTACCTTCGGGCATGCTGTTTCTTTTTATTTCTCTGTAAACAGTAGAGGTTGCTACTTCTAATAAATGGGCAATTCCTTTTACACTTATTTTAGCAGCATAGGCTACTTCTAATTGTATTCTTTGGTGGTAGGTTAAGTTTTTCATGATCATTAGCGTTAAAAAAAGTATTTCAAAAAAAACAGGCCTTTCGACCTGTTTTCCATAACTTTCAATGAGTACAATAAATTTAAACTGTTTTTAAACCATAATCATTTACAGACCAACCTTGATTGTCTCCAAAAGAAAATGCTTCTTTCAAAACCTCTAAGACTTCCGCTTCCTGAACTTTCAAGACCTCTGCCTTAATACTGTCGTAAATGGTTTTTAATCGAGATGCACTAGTTGTTTCCATTGCTTCTTGCTTGTCTTTTATCTGTAACTGAAGTTTTGCATTTTCATGTTCTAAATCTGCAATATCTTCTGCATTATCAACGGGATCTAACGCATTAATGAATAGCGTATTTTTATCCATTTTACTTTGGATATCAATAATACTTTCCATCCTATTTTCCAGTAAATCTTCCTTATTTTCGTTTGCTACTTCGTATTGAAACTTCTTTAAAGAAGATGCTCGATAAATATCTCTTAATTCATCGATTACACTTTGTAATTCAGTAGCTGTTTTTACGGTATTGCCTAAGTTCGCTGCATTTATTGCTGCTGTAAGATCTAAGTTATTCATTGGATTATTTATTTAGTTGAGAAATAATTAAGCAGAAATTATTTGGGATCGATCGTTAAGTAATTTCGTGTTAGTTAGGTATTCGTATATTAAAGTGAATAGGTTCTCATTTAATCCATTTTATAACATTAGTTAATATACTTTTTGATTTATTTAGTGGGTGTAAAATGTTGGTGTTCAATTATTAAAGAAAATAGAATACACTATTTATTGTTTCTATAATATAGCAACACATCGTATTATTGACATAGAAGCTATCCTATTTCTTGGATACAGAAGTATTGATTGTATAAGCTCTATTGTCTAGGTTCTTGGTAACCTTATTAAGGTAATACTAAAATTTGTCTTAATAATAACCTAAGATGGTATGTAAAGAAAATCGCAAAACCTTTACATAGCCTACTACCTATGTAAAGAAAATCAAGAAATCTATACATAGGTAACCATCTATGTAAAGAAAACTGTAAAATCTATCTATAGATCAGCTCAAAAAATAATATTTGTTTAATAGAAAGATAATCCTCTTCTTCTAAAAAATGGTGCATTTATGTCATTTCTATATTTTTTTAGTGCGAAAGACAAAAAAATGGTGCACATCAAGTTTTAACTATAAGAACTATTTTTTCTAAATTTGCTATATCTAATGTATTTCAATATCATGCTAGAGTAGTCTATAATTCTATACGTTATTATCACCTATACTTCATATTTTACAGTGTTACCGACTTAATTTTAAACATAAAAAACTCCTACATTGAAATCAAAAAATTAACAATTTAGGAGTTTTAAGAAGATGTTTGAATTATAGCTAATTAATAACTTTTCCAAGTTTTTTTTCTTCTATCTTACTTTTTATTTTTTGCTTCAAATCCTGAAATGTTTTCTTCCCAAAAGCAGACCCTTCCGTAATTCCTTTACTCGAAAGATCCATCAGATATTTAGTTGGAGTACCTATAATAGTCCCCACTTTGTTAGGTAAAACTGTTCTCGCTTTATTGATATAAATTAAAGTAATCTCAAGTTCTTTTTGATCTTCAATATATTTTTGAGCAAACTTACCTATCATCTCTAAAATAAATAAGATTAGCTTTACAGTAGAATAAATTGCAGCCACTTTTAAACCAAGAACAACAGTTATAAGAATTGGTATTGACAAATTAGCGAATACCATCTTCATGGTAGAAATTATCTTTTCTTTTCTTATTTCATCTCCGTTATGGTAATTAGAAATCATGATACCCAATAAAAAGATACCTATAAAAGGAATTATATCTACCATTATATCAGAAACCTCATAGGCAATATCAGTATCAATACCTATTGCATCTAGGAGTCCATCAAACCAAGAAATAAGTACTTCATTCAGTTCCATGTCTGATGCTCCTCTCGACATGTTTACAGAACCATCTTCAAAAATAACATTCTTAATTTCATCGGATAATTCTGGATGGTTAAACTGACTACCTATATGTGAGATATGTTTTCCTTTTAGCCACTCGGTAAGCCCCTCATCTCCCATTACTTTAGAATAAGTAGGCATACTATCATACAACTCTTCTGCAGACATTCCATGAGCATAAGCTCTGTCCTTAAAATAATCTATAAATTCACCACTTCTATCTGTGAATTCTTTTGTCATGTGACCTAATGTAGCAGTAGTACCATTAATTATTAAAGGAATTTTTTCTGCTTTTACATTATCTCTAATATGTTGAAGTAATTGTTTTTGATTGATATTCATGATGAGAGTAGTTGATTGATAACATCAAATTTAACGTATTTTTGCAATTATATTAATTCAGTACAGACATGTTAACATTAAACTAATAAACCCAATTACTCTATATGAGTAACACTCTATAAGAATTTTTCAATGCATTTTTCAGAGACAAAAAAAGTAGGAAACAGTAGTTGGCTTTACACTCAACTACTGTTTCCTACTTTTAAATAAATGTTAGAAACTATTTCTTAGAGGTTTCTTACTTTATTATCTTCTTCCCTAACGGAAGCACAACTCTATCTGCTAACTCATTAATAATTGCTGCAGCCATCATATACCATGCTGATAATGCACAAATAATAAGGTCGATAGCAGCAATTGTTTTAAATGCTGGAGATACAAAATGCTCTAATACTAGGAATAAAAAACCAAGTAAAAGTGTTCCAAAAGTAATTGCCATTGCGGTATGAATACGTAAGCTACCCACAAACATAATTGCTGTATAAAGCATCCATGCTAATAAATAAAAACCTACATCTGTATGGCTAGATTCGTAAACTCCGTAGTGATTACATAACCAAATAATACACAATCCCATCCAAAATGCACCATAAGATACAAATGCTGAAAAGCCGAAACTATTTCCCATTTTTTGCTCTTGAAAGCCCGCTATAAATTGTGCTAAACCTCCAAAAATCACTCCCATAGATAATACAGGACCTAAACCTATCCATCCTAAATTATGGAATTGTAATAATAATGTCGTTAAGCCAAAACCAGCTAAACCCACTACTGCAGGGTTGCCATTTTTCATTTTTTAAAATTTAATGATGTACAATAAAAATTCTTTATAGTAATAGCGTTGCTGATTTCTTGGGTCCGCAAAAGTATTAAATAATAAAGTAAGTTCTAGTTAATGAAATGTAACGCTATGGCTTAACATCAAAAGGGTATAAAATAGATGTTATCCTTCTTTTTACACTTATCCTTTACGTTGTTATTTCTACAAAAACGTATACTTACAAAAAGCTAATTTGAAGCAATTGAGGTCTAAAAAATGGTACCAATTCATTGAAATAATCAAATGATTAATCATTCATTATCAATGAGATAGTTAATTTACAAGGGAATACAACAAAGTACACCACCAATTCTGTTATTTACACATTTTTTTTTGAAAAACACCTCTTCACTCCTATATTTACCGCACTATATAAATCAGCTACTCTCTAACTATAATAACTACCATAACTGTGCGCGTTTTTGGTAGACAAAAAACTATTAATGAAAAATCTCATTCAAAAATCAGAACGATTACATTCTTTAGATGCTTTAAGAGGTATAATGATGCTTCTTGGACTCATTATTCATTCTGCTATTACTTATGGAAGTGCAGACTATGGTGGTGCTTGGAGATTGAAAGACCCACTTACAACTCATTTTACAAATGATTACATCGGATTACTAATTCATGTTTTTAGAATGCCGATATTTTTCTTGATTGCCGGTTTCTTTGGTGCTTTATTGTTTTATGATAAAGGAACTTTGGGAATGTTGAAGAATAGGTTTAAAAGAATTGTACTTCCTTTCTTAGTCTTCTTGCCAATTCTCAATTTTTTCTTAATTGTTGGCTTTAAATATTCTATGGGTGTATTTGATAATGATGTTACACCATTTTTATCTGCCCTTCAGATTTTCGAAAATCCATTGGCTTTTATACCATTAAGTACATTCCACTTATGGTTTATGTATTACTTAATACTTATTAGTCTATTTTTTGTAGGTCTTGGTTTACTTTTTAAAACTGCACCCCATGTTAGTGAACTTATTAAAGAGAAGTTTTCTATTGTAATACAAAATCCATTTATACGCCTATCTTTATTTCCTTTATGTTCTTATGGTGTTTACCTTTTTATTGGTATTGCAAGAGTAGAAACATCTACGTCATATATTCCAGATTTAAATACCTTCTTATTTTATTCTTCTTTTTATTTAGTTGGGTGGTTGTTGTTTAAATCAAAAGATAAACTTGATAGCTTAAAAAAATTCGATTGGTTGTCGACTGTATTAGCTATTGTACTTTTTACTGTTCAATTTTTCAATTATAACTCTTTAGGGTTTCAAGAATTAATTATTATCAATTCATTGATGGGTTGGTTATTTTGTTTTGGTATAACAGGGTTATTTATACGATATGCAAGTAAACACTCCGCAAGAATGCGTTACATTTCTGATGCGTCTTATTGGGTATATCTTGTTCATCTTATCTTCTCCGCCTTTTTACCTGGTTTAATTGTAGATTACCCAATTCCATCTACCTTAAAATTCTTAATTGTAGCTACTGTTACAGGAGTGGTTTGTTTTACTTCTTACAGATATTTAGTGAGAGGGACTTTTATTGGAAAATTTTTGAATGGTAAGAAATATGCCACAAAGAAATCTTCAAAAATGAAACAAGCTCCTTTAGGTTAAAACTACTCATTGATTAAAGTAAGAAAGTGAAACACAAAATATCACTTTTCTTTTTATCAGAATAAAGCTATCTTCCATAGATTAAATAAAAACACTTTAATAATTTATGGGGAAAGTAGAGCACATCTCGTCATTAACACCTTTAAGAGGTATAGCCGCATTATGGGTAGTTTTATTCCATATAGATGTGAGTACTTATTACCGAGATCTCGGAGCAATTCTACCCAGAGATGCCACTGGTTTATTTTCCAAGGGGTATTTGTGGGTAGATTTTTTCTTTTTATTAAGTGGCTTTATTATCTATCATGTATACGGAAAGTTATTTACCGAAGGAATCGATTTTCAAAAAGCAAAAAAGTATCTCTGGAGTCGGTTTACACGTATTTATCCATTACATCTGTTTACCTTATTAATTGTATTACTTGGTACCCTAGTAGTTGCTCACTTCTACCCTCAGATAAAAGAAGATGGCAGTTGGACCACTTATTTTGCTAAAGAAGCTTTACCGGGGCAGTTCTTAATGTTCAATGCCATGAACACCTATCATTTTCTATCTTGGAATATGCCTTCTTGGTCTATAGGTGCAGAATGGGAAACTTACCTTCTTTCCGTTTTCTTTTTGCCTTATTTGGGTCGCCAGAATAAAATAGCCTTAGTTTCTTCTTCGCTTCTTGCCTATTTTGGGTTATACTTTTTAGTGAGGTTACACCCTAATCATTCCTTAGACATTACTTGGGATTATGGCTTTTTACGTTGCCTTTTCTCGTTTGTTATTGGAGTAAATCTATACAGAGTATACACTTGGAAACATGGTAAAGAACAATTATCAAAAGATTATGTTTTTGTTGGCTTACTTGTTACCATATTCTTAGGCTTTCATTTTAAGTTCTATGATTTAATTTTCATCCCTCTCTTTTCACTTCTTATTGTTGCCGCTGCTTATAATAACACTAAGGTAAAGTCTATTTTAGAAAAACCATTTTTTGAATATATTGGTAAAATCTCTTATTCAATTTACCTTATTCATGGGTTAGTTTTCTTCTTTTTTTGGTTTCAATTTCCGCAATGGAAAGTCGAATTTGGATGGGATGAAATGCCCTCATTATGGCGCTTAGCCTATATATTTGTCTTTCTAGGTAGCACAATCTTATTCTCTATGTTTAGCTATCATTTTGTAGAAGTAAAGGCAAGAAATTGGCTTAGAAAAAAGTAATTCCATTATTCTTTAAGACGTTTTATAATGGCGTCTTTCTTTTCTGCAGAAAGGTTTAAATCAATAGTATTATATTGTCTAACATACTTTTTTAATGATCTATCTATCTGTTTACTCATCACTTTGTACTTTTTGCACGTAGCACAGAGCATTACGTGAAATTTCAATTTCACATTCTCCATAAAACTAATGGAAGTTGCCTCTTTTTTATCAATAAGCATTGCTGCATGATTACATGATATCATCGTAGTCCTATTAAGATTTAAACCAATTATTCTCTAAGCAATTTCTTAAATTCAATTTTGCTCTATGAATCACTTGCCAATAATTTGACGTTGTGATTTGTAATTCCTTACAAATATCATCTGCCTTCTTTTCTTGAATATATTTTGATTGAATAGCCTGTTGCCATCTATCAGGTAGTTTTTCTATACAGGTAGCCAATGCAATTGTAAAATCTTTATTAT
This sequence comes from Flammeovirga pectinis, assembly GCF_003970675.1. GTDB lineage: Bacteria > Bacteroidota > Bacteroidia > Cytophagales > Flammeovirgaceae > Flammeovirga > Flammeovirga pectinis. The sequence goes on along the minus strand of NZ_CP034562.1, from coordinate 1,377,558 downwards.
CTAATAAATTCTCTTCTACATTGTGCCAAGTTGTTGGGTTGTTTTCAGGGTTCCAAGTACCCTTTTTAACATCAAAAAAGTTTAATTCCTCTTCGGTAGTAGATTGGTAAGAGCGTTTTTGTTTTCTGAAATAATCCATAAGTTTATTTCGTAAAATAGCATGTAACCATGTTTTAGGAGAACTCTTCCCTTCAAAAGTCGTCATAGCCTTGTGTGCAGAAATAAAGGTCTCTTGAATGAGGTCTTCAGCCACATCAACTTTATTTGTTTTTTGCACTGCCCATCTAAATAGATCATCCGAATAAAGATGTACCCATTCAGTGAGTTGGTCTGTTTGTAATTGAGTATTCATGATTTATATATCATCTACACTTTGTTTATCTGATAAAGCTTGCAAATAAATCTAAAATATCAAAATAGATTTTTAATTCGAACAAACATTTTTGATATCTAAACCTGATAATTTGGTTCAATAGACCTGTTAACGCATTTTAATATATAGTTTTTTTAATCTTAAATATTCCTATAAAAAAAGTCCTTACTTACGCTCTAATTGTCATCATAATAACACAAAAACTATTATTATGAGAAAGATATTTATTGCATTTTTTCTAACAACAATTATAGCTCCTTCCCTATTTGGACAAGGTAAAATTGAACAGGTAAGAAGAAATACTAAAAAAGAAAAAATTACATATTATTATGGTCCTTCTAGCTCACGTTCTAATAACAATTCATCTCTAGGAGCTTCTATTATTGGTGGACTATTTATTGGATTAGCATCTTTAATTCCATCTGAAAGAGATTTAGCAGAAAAACATGGTGCTCCAATGGGATTACAATATTACCCCTATATGGAAAAAGGAAGCGGAAAATATACGCGCAATGAGACAAAAGACACACCAAATACTATAGTCATAGATGGCGGTATTTATTACGAGTCTCAGCAATTATTTGGTTTAGATGCAATGGCACAGTTTAACCTATCTAGAAAAATAAGTTTTTCTGCCAATACATTATTTATGAGAGAAAAATTTGAAGATAAAAAAGCAGATCTAATAGGTACACTTAATGTAAATGCTGCCTATCACTTATTTACGTATACTGGCTTAGATGTATGGTTAGGGGGTGGTTTTTCTCATCTATTTTTAGAAGATGGGTTTTCTGGTGCAAACTTAAATTTTGGTACAGAAATCTTTATTGCAAAACCCGTTTCGCTATACACAAATTGGTATTTTGCTGGTTTATCAGATGATGTTAATTACACACAAGGAGTGATTGGAGCAAAAGCATATATTAAAAATACTTATTTAAAGGTTGGCTATCAATATTCTAAAATTACAGATGTTGTTTTTAAAGGTCTAAATGTAGGCGTTGGTATTGTGATCTAATAAAAAACCTCATAAGCTAAGTGATTACAACTTAACTTATGAGGTTTACTTTTTACTAATTATTACAAATTAATGCACATGCTCAGCTTCAGACTTTTTCATCTCTGCTATTAAATAATATGCATTATTAAGGGCTACTTTTGCTTCTGGATTCAACTCTTTTAAGAGCTTTACTTGAGCAAACCCGTTATCTTTTGTCCCTACAATTACTTCCTGAGGCTTAAACGACCACTCATTGCCTTCTATTTCTGCCGTAAAGAAAAACATTTTATCGCCTTCTTGTACCAATGCTTCTTCTGGTAAAGCCAATGAAAGTTGGTCACTCACCATTATTTTACCTCTCACATAAGTACCCGGTAATAACTCTTCTTTTTGGTCGATAATATCTGCATGTAAATGAATCGCTTTTGGATCATTCTCAAAAGATTTACCAATATTAAAAATCTTTGCTCTCATTGGTACATCAGGTTTTATTTCTGTTTTGAAATACACATTCTGTCCAACTTTAACCTTTGCTATATCTTTTTCATAAACCATTAAGTCTACATGGATATCATCTAAATTAATCACTTCGAAAAGTGCTTTTTGAGGATCAACATATTGTCCTGTTTTCACCTCCACCAATTTGATGTACCCACTTAAAGGACTCACAACGGGAACATTCTCGTAAATATGTCCTTCTTGAATTCTCTTTAAATTAAGGCGTAACATTTTTAATTGTGCTTCCAAACCTTTCACATCACCACGCATTGCATAATAAGTAGCAGAAGATTTTTGATACTCTCTTCCAGAACCTACATTTTCATCAAATAATTTTTTCTGACGCTTGTAATCTTCTTCCATAAACTTCAACTGATTCCATTTACTTGTATAATCCGTCTGAAGTCTTATCAAATTAGGATGGTTTAGATAGGCTAAAACTTGTCCTTTTCTAATCTTTTCCCCTTCAATAACTTTAATACTTATTACGTTTGCACCAATAACAGCAGTTACTGCCGCTTCATTCTGAGGGGGAACTTCTAATGTACCGTTCGTTAAAACATAGTCTCCAATATGCATTGTTGGCATTTTACCAACTTCCATATCCATACTTTTGTATTGCAACATAGAAAGGTGAACTTCTTCTCCATGATCACCATGTTCTTCGTGTCCGCCATGCTCCTCATGTCCATGATGCCCATGTTCATCTTCTGATGATTCTGTACCACAAGATGAAAGGAAGAAAACCAATAAACTGAATATATATACTGTCTTTTTCATGCTCTATTTCTTTTGATGATGTTACCATCTACTTTTTTAAACAAAAAATATTAATTACCCACTACGTATTCTAACTGAATAATTGCCTGATTGTAATTATTTAATGTAGTAAGGTATTTGTATTTCAGCTCCAAACTTTGATTCACATTCTGAAAATACTCCACATAGTTAATTGCTCCATTTTCGAAACTTTTCTGAGCATTATCAATTACTCGTTCTACTTGTGGTAAGGCCTTTGTTTCGTAGTATTCTAAACTCCCTGTTAATTGCAAAATTTGCTGACCAAGGCGAGTGTACTGTCCTTCTAATTGAATTTTGTACTGCTCTGCACTTATCTGAGCCATTTGAGCTTTTAACTTGGCGGTATTTACTTTGGCTTTACTAGACCCATAAAATAATGGGATAGCTACACCAAAAGAAACACCTTGAAAACGATCTGATGACGTGGCAATTCCACCATCTGAAGTAGCTGACCCAATCATAGAATTATTAAAATAACCGACATTTAAACCTGGTAACATTTCTGCAGAAGCTACTTTCTTTTCTGCATTTGCAATGTCAATTTGTTTTTGAGCATAGGCCAAAAGTGGATTATTTGTTACCTCTTCTACACTCCTAGTAAACTCCACTTTTCTTTTTTCTAGTAATTTTGGAGCAAACACATACCCAACGGTATCTTGGAGTAATACCCTTAAAGTATTTTGCTGAATTTGAATATCAGACGATAACAAAAACAAATCATTCTGAAGTTGCATTACCTGAGTTTCGGCAGATGCTTTCTCTAAGAAATTAGTTGCTTGCGTTTCGTATCTTAAAGTTGCAGCATGTAAAAACCTTTGATAAAGACTATCCTGAAATAGTAATAATTCTTGTCTTTCCACGAGGTAACTCAACTCATACCATGCAGCACGGATTTCTTTTTTAATTTCGTTCTGCGTCATTACCAGCTTAATCTCACTTCCAGATACCTTTTCTTTAGCAAGACTTTTTTGTTTAGAATACACCGTAGGAAAATCAATAGTCTGATAAATTTCAAAAGCTAAATCATTATTAAAACTGTTGTACTGCCCATATTGCGCCGTAATTCTTGTCTTATTAATATCAATAGCAGCCCTTTTGCCCTGTTCTTGAACTTCTATATCAGCAGATGCAATTTTTATTTGTCCATTTTGCTGAACACCTAATTGAATTGCTTCTTCTAAAGTTGATATAACATTTTGAGGTGTTTCTTGAGCTTGAACAGCCGTTGGAACTATAAAAAAGCTAGCAATTAAACCGCCAACCAATAACACTACTGTTGGGCTAACGCTTAATTTGTTTCTTTTTTCTATCATTTGATATAAAATTGGAATAACGATTAATGTTAGCAATGTTGATGTTATCATACCACCAATAACAACTGTAGCTAACGGCTGTTGTACTTCTGCCCCTGCCGATGTAGAAATTGCCATTGGTAAAAAGCCAAGAATATCTGTTAAAGCTGTCAATAAAATAGGGCGAATTCTTCTTTTTGCACCCATTATAATTCTTTCTTTAATATCTGTTACTCCTTCGTCTTTCAGTTCTTTCCATCCTTCAATAAGTACTAGACCATTTAGAACAGCTACACCAAATAATACCACAAAGCCAACACCTGCAGAAATACTAAAAGGCATACCTCTTATCCACAATCCAAAAATACCACCTATGGTAGCAAAAGGAATTGCCATATTTATCATTATTGTTTCTTTCCAAGACCTTAATGCTAAGAATAAAAGGAAAAAGATAGATGCTAAGGCTACAGGAACAACAATTTTTAATTTTTTAGTTGCTCTTTCTAAGTTTTCAAATTGACCACCATAACGGATAAAGTATCCAGCGGGAAGGTCTAATTCTACATCTAATTTTGTTTTTATATCCTCTACCACAGATTCTATATCTCTGCCTCTAACATTAACTCCAACATACGTTCTACGTTGTGTATTGTCTCTACTGATTTGCATTGGGCCAAGCTCGTAATCTATATCAGCCACTAAATACAATGGAATCTGGTTTCCATTAGGTATTGTTACATACAGCTCTCTAAGATCTTCTATACTTTCGCGCTCTTGTTTATCTAGACGTACCACTAAATCAAATCTTTTTTCACCTTCAAAAATCATCCCAGCAGATCTACCTGCAAAAGCGGTTTGAATTAGTACGTTTAATTCATTGATAGAAAGACCATATTGTGCTAATTTCTGACGTTTATATTTTACAGATATTTGTGGTAATCCAGCAGTTGCTTCCACCTTCATATCTCCAATACCTTCTACATTATTTATTATTTTTGCTATCTGCTCTGCCTTATTGGCTAAAATATCAAGATCTTCACCAAATAATTTGATGGCAATATCTTCTCTTACACCCGAAATAAGTTCATTAAAACGCATTTCAATAGGTTGTGTAAACTCATAATTTACGCCAGGTACAATAGATATTTTTTCTTTGATTTTATCAATCAATTCTTCTTTTGTAGTAGCAGAAGTCCACTCATCTTTAGGTTTTAAGATCACTAAACAATCTGCAACATCCATTGGCATTGGGTCTGTAGGGACTTCTGCAACCCCTATTCTACTCATTACTTGCTCAATCTCTGGAAAATTATCTTTCATAATTTTCTCAATCTGAGTAGTTGCTTTTATCGTTTCGTCTAAAGAAGAGCCCGGTTTCATAATTACATGGTAAGCTATGTCTCCTTCGTCTAGTTGTGTCATAAATTCGCCACCAAGCGTTGAGAAAATATAAATAGCACCCCCTAACGTAATTAATGATACTGCTATGATTGCTTTCCCGTGGTTTAATGCTGACTGTAATATTGGCGCATAAAAATTCTCTATTGCTCTCACAATCTTATCGCCTACATGTAATTTAGTAGATGGTTTTACCTTAATAAATAACGAAGATACCATTGGTACATACGTTAAACATAAAATCATTACCCCAACCATGGCAAACATAAATGTAAGTGCCATTGGAATAAACATTTTACCTTCTACACCTTCTAATGTTAATATTGGAGCAAAAACGATAAGAATTATCAACTGACCAAAAAATGCGGAATTCATCATTTTACTTGATGCCTTGTACGTTGTTTCGTCACGTTCTTGCTGAGTCAGCATTGTTTTACCTACAATCTGTTTATGTAGCATAAATACCGTTGCCTCGACTATAATAACAGCACCATCTACAATAATACCAAAATCAATGGCGCCTAAACTCATTAGGTTTGCCCATACATCAAATTGGTACATCATCATAAAGGCAAATAATAGAGATAACGGAATTGTAGAGGCTACAACCAAACCACCTCTCCAGTTACCAAGTAAGAGTACTAGAATAAAAATAACAATCAAAGCACCCTCAATTAGATTATTTCTAACTGTTGTGGTTGTCTTTTTAATTAATTTATTTCTTGCTAAGAACTCTTTTATTTGAACACCTTCTGGCAATGATTTTTGAATAAGAGCAACTCTATCTTGTACTGCTTGAATTACATCACTTGAGTTAGCACCTTTTAACATCAAAATCATACCACCAACAGCTTCCCCTTGTCCTTCTTTAGTAAGTGCACCATATCTTACAGCATGTCCAAAATGAACTTTGGCGATGTCTCTAATTTTAATCGGGATACCATTTTGATTTTCGACCAAGATATTTTCGATATCTTCTAAAGACCTTGCTAACCCTTCGCCTCTAATAAAGTTGGCTTTGTGGTTTTTCTCTATGTATGCAGCACCCGAGTTTTGGTTATTTAGTTCCAAAGCATCAAATACTTGAGATAGCGAAATACCCATAGATTTTAAAACATCTGGTCTAACTGCTACTTCATATTCTTTGATGTACCCACCAAATGCATTTACTTCTACTACACCAGGAACCATGGCCATCTGACGGCGTACTATCCAATCTTGAACTGTTCTAAGATCTGCTAAAGAATACTGATTTCTGTACTCTGGAGCTACATCTAAAGTATATTGGTAAATTTCTCCTAAGCCTGTACTAATCGGACCAATAAAAGGTTCTCCAAAACCTTTTGGAATTTTCTCTTTTACCTCTGCCAATTTTTCTTGTACTAATTGTCGAGGTAGATAGGTACCTATTTCATCAGAAAAAACAATGGTAACCAAAGACAAACCTGATCTACTTACCGATCTGATTTCTTTTACCTCTGGTAAATTAGACATGGCCAATTCTACAGGGTAGGTAATAAATTGTTCTATTTCTTCTGTACCCAAACTTGGGGCTTGTGTAATTACTTGTACCTGATTATTTGTAATATCTGGTACAGCATCTACGGGAACATTCATTATGCTCCAAATACCACCACATAACCATGCAATGATAAATATTCCAATAAACAGCTTATTATTTATTGAAAATGATATGATTTTATTAATCATAAAAAATGAAATTGTTTGTAGTAGATATACAAGTTAAATAGATAACACTAAACCCTTTAAAAATTAAAAAAGGATAAAAAGTATCACTATGTACGTGTATATTTTAAATGCGTGAAAATAAATATTAGTGTATAAATTAAAGTGATTTTCGGTTAATCACTACCGATATTTACTATCGACATTATGATGTTATTACACATCTATTTATACTTTAGATAGGTTAGGCTAATGAAGGCGGACCTCTCCTAGAGGCTGAACTAAGTGGAATTAAGGATTGTAAGTTTTGAACAAAATCCGTTGAGGGGGTTACTTCTTCCTTTAAGTTTTCGATAGAATAATTCACAAAAATAAAAACAACTAATGATTTCAATTCTTTAGGCGTTTTCATTAAAAGCAAACTTAATTCTCTTTCTTGCTGAAATTCAACAGTTTCGTTATGAGGAATCTGTCCTAACAGACAAGAAAGGAAATCGTAAATGTTTGGATCGCAATGTCCTTTGTGTTCAAAGTGTTCATTCACTTCTTTTCCATTAGACAGAACAATCTTGCTTTCTTTTGTACAATGTGAATCTGAAGAAGTAAGGTTCGCTACAATATTATTGACATGTGTGTGACCAATGAAGGTATGCGCTACCGCCAATGTGTACACAAACAGTACAAATAATGTTACTATTTTCTTCAATTTTTCCATTGTTGCAAATGTAGATAAAAAATACGTGCAACAATGAGGCAAATTTTAATTTATTTCTAAATGGTTATTAAAATTTGTTAGAATTAAAAAAAGGAGATATGCTCTATATCATTACCATATTGTACCTCGTCTCCATTTTTCTTTCCTTTAAAAAGCCTATATAAAGGAGAATCAGTAGTAAGGCCAACAATGCGCTTACCAGAATAATTAACTAAAGGTAGTTTTGCTCCAATCACAAAAATTGTACTTTCAGTTTCAAATATTCTACCTGTTGATACCTCATCTGATACAGATGGCATTAAAAACAATCTTCTTATTCTATTTAATAAAGTACTAGATTTTGCTAAATTATTCTTGTTGTTTTCAATTGTATTAATAAGATATTTATACAATTTCTCTTTTCTTCTGTACATACAATTACAAATTTTTGTCCCTACATTATTGTACTAGGAATAACTTATTGTAATTCATTTTAGTTTTAATTCTCTGATAGTTCTAAATACTTTATTGAAATAATCCTATTTTCTAACCCAGACTTCGATATTTTCAGGACTTCTCCAAATAAAGTTCATTTGCTTACTAATTGAAGACTTTTCTGGATCATTGTAAAAGAAAATAGCAATACTTGGTACTTCCATGTTCCATTTAGAAGACATTTTAGCATCTCCTTTTCGGATAAAACCTAATTGAATAAATCCTTTAAAAGGATAAGAAACAATAACTAGTTCCCCTTCGTTTGCTCTTGCTTGTGCATCTTTTAGAGTAGCACTGTTTGCTTCACCCAACATTTTCCAATCAGAACTTGCTGTAATGTGGTCATAACTTTCTGACATTGTTAAATAAGAACCACCTACATATTGATCTTTAAAATCGTTGGTTTGAAATAGTTCAGTTATTGCCATTGCAGAAGCTTGTCTACATTTAAGTGGATCAATATTTTGGGTGTAACAACGTTTAAATTCCGTTAAGTGATTACGTAAAATATCATTCACTTCAGTTTCAGTACCGTGCAATCTATCTGCTTTTCCAGAAGCATGAGCTGTTGAATCAGAAACAACTAATAATGTTTCATCTTCTTTTTCTGTCGCATCTGTTTTTGAAAACAAAAAAGTACCTTGATCAATACCTTCAGCATTAAAATATTCTCCTTTATACATATAAGAAGCTATAATTTTACCTTCAAATCTTTCACCATTTGATTGGCTTAATACCACAGTGCCATCTTCTTTCTTCTCTCCTGTAAGTAGAGATTTTTCTTTAGAATCAATGTATATACAATAGCCTTCCGCTTTATTTTCATTTATATCAAATCGTACTCTAACTTTTAGTTCTGTGTTAATCAATCCTTCAAAAGCATATTCTTGAGCAAATACAAAAAATGGTATAGTTATAAAAAATGTAGATAGTAAGATTATTTTGTTCATTCTGTAAAATTTATGTTAGACGCCAAAAATACATTTTTTTATTAAGTTTTTCTGTATTAGTAATGCTTATCAATAAGTTCTTGTAAATTTAGTCTTCTAATTCTTGATGACTTTACATAAAATGAACACACTCTTAAATACCCTATACAGTACAGAAAGTATCGAATACATAGAAAAAACGTTTCAACGTGGAGAACAGATATTAGCTGCAGGTGATAATGAGCAATATATCTATATTATTTTAAGTGGTTGTGTTCGTGTAATTTATAGTACCAAAGAAGAAGAACACACTATTCGTTTGGGGTATAAAAACTCTATAATTGCTTCTCTCCCTGCCTTCTTTACAAACACTCCCTCTTTATTTTCTATAGAAACTATCCGTAAATCTACCGTTCGGTTTATAAAAAAAGAAACCCTATCAAGTATAGTAAACAAATCTCCAGAATTATCCATAGCTTATCAAAAACTTTTAGAAGATCTTGTAAGGCAACAAGTAGAAAGAGAATTAGACCTGCTTACAGTATCTCCTGCAGAACGTATACAACGTGTTATTGAAAGGAGTCCTCAGGTATTTCAAGAAGTGCCTTTAAAATACATTGCTTATTATTTACGGATGAGCCCTGAGACACTAAGTAGAATATTAAGTAGTAAATCTTAATTTCCAGCCCTTTCTCCTTCATTTTTCTTCTAAAATCTTGATCTCAATCAAGATTAAATAATTTGTAGATAACCATATTTGTCTAAGAAAACAATACGTCTTTTTTCTTATAAGTTATACTTTCTATTGGATAGCTTTATAATGAATTAAAAATTAATTACTATGAAAATTGCTCAAAACGAATTAATCGATAAGTTAATTCAACAAGTTCAAGAAAACTTGGCCACTACTTCTACATTCCTAAACTTATCAACGGAGGAGTTAAATACAAGACTTAGTGCTGACTCTTGGAGTATCTTGGAATGTATGGCACATCTTAACCTCTATGGTGATTATTATATTGAAAAAATAAACACCGATTTAATCTCAAATAGTAAACCCAAGAAAAAGGATATCTATAAAGGAGGTTGGCTTGGTAACTACTTCACCAATTTGATGGCTCCTGTTAATAAGAAAATCAAAAATAAAATGCCCTCACCGAAAGATAAAAATACATTGGGCAAGAAATTAGACAAAAACACTTTAGAGATAAGAATTGATCAACAACTCAGAATAATTACACTATTAGAAAATGCTAGAAATTCTGATTTAGAAGGCATGAGAGTACCTATTACTATCTCTAAAATGATAAAACTTAAACTAGGTGATACCTTTAGATTTGTGATTGCACATGAGCATAGACACACTCTTCAGTCGCTCAACATTATACACGCTTTGGAGGTTTATTAATCGTCTTATTGTACAATATTTATCAATTTGAAGAATTCTGTAAAAAGAATAGAAAGATATAATGAAAACGCTGAACAGTTCTAAGAATATTTATAAAAATGAATAGTACAAAATCATTTTTTATTAGCTTTGAATAAGCCGATTTTACTAACTCATTAAAATATTATAACCCAAATACTAACTAAGTAATTTATTACTACTCAAAAAGCCTGTTCATCTAATGAACAGGCTTATTTTCTGTCTAAATTTTAGTAGCTTCGTTCTTCTCTTTTAATTACTTATATATGTCAAAACAACGAATCTCCCTTAAAAAAGTATTTAAAGACATTGTCTGGCCAAGAAGAAATATGCTTCTTATTGGTTTGCTACTTATTATTATTAATAGGTTATGCGGTCTTATATTGCCTGGTGCAAGTAAATACTTAATAGATGATGTAGTTATTAATAAAGACTACGACCTACTTAAACAATTGGTAGGTGTAGTTATTTCTGCAATATTTATACAATCTGCTACTAGTTTCACTCTCACAAGGTTATTGAGTGTAGAAGCACAAAGACTCATATCGCATTTAAGAGCAGATGTTCAGAAACACATTCTTTCTTTACCGATTAGTTATTTTGATAACACAAAATCTGGAGAACTTGTATCAAGAATTATGAGTGATGTGGAAGGTGTCAGAAATTTGGTTGGTACAGGTTTAGTTCAGCTTATTGGCGGAACTATTACTGCAATTATCTCTTTGGTACTTTTGATAAATATTAGTCCCTCGATGACCGTATTTGTATTGGCTCCTATTTCAATATTTGGTGTTATATCCATGAAAGCCTTTAAATACATTCGTCCAATTTTTAGAAAAAGAGGAAAAATAAAAGCCGACGTAACAGGGCGTTTAACCGAATCTTTAAATGGTGTACGTATTATTAAAGGGTTTAATGCTGAAGAAGAAGAAAATCAGATTTTTCAAGAAGGTGTCGATCGTCTTTTTAAGAACGTAAAGAAAAGCCTTACAACAACCGCCATAATTACAAGTTCTAGTACATTTCTTTTAGGGATTGCTACCACTGGTATTATGGGTATTGGAGGATATAAAATAATGCAAGGAGAACTTACCATTGGTGATTTCTTAGCGTTTACTTTGTATCTCGGTTTTATGATTGCCCCTATTGTACAAATGAGCAATATTGGTAGTCAGCTGACAGAAGCTTTTGCAGGTTTGGATAGAACCGAAGAGATTATGAATATACCTAGTGAAGATGCCGACGAAAACCGTGTACATAAAGTACCTGTTGCTATTAACGGTAATATCACTTTTGATAATGTAAAATTCGCCTACGAAGATGAAAAAGAAGTACTACATGGAATTTCTTTTGAGGCTAAAGCAGGAAGTATTACTGCACTTGTTGGTTCTTCTGGATCTGGTAAAACGACTATTGCAAGTTTAGCCGCTTCCTTCTTAAATCCATCATCAGGAAAAATTCATATCGATGAACAGGACTTAAGTACAGTATTTTTAAACAGTTATAGAAAGCATTTAGGTGTAGTTTTACAAGATGACTTCTTATTTGAAGGTAGTATTGAAGATAATATCAGGTTCTCTAACGCTTCTGCTAGTGATGAAGCACTTCAAGAAGCTGTAAATAGTGCCTATGTTAGCGAGTTTACCAACCGATTTGATAAAGGTTTAGGTACAATTATTGGTGAAAGAGGCGTCAAATTATCTGGCGGACAAAGACAACGTATTGCTATTGCTAGAGCTATTCTTGCAGATCCTAAAATTATCATTCTTGATGAAGCAACGTCAAACCTTGATACAGAAAGTGAAGCTTTAATTCAAGAGTCACTTGCAAAGCTTATGAAAGGCAGAACTACCATAGTTATTGCCCATAGATTAAGTACAATTCAGCAAGCTGATCAAATTCTCGTAATGGATCAAGGAGCGATTATAGAGAGAGGTACTCACGATGAATTACTTGAAAAAGAAGGGCGTTATCATCAACTTTATAAATATCAAGCTAGAATATAAAATTAGCATCCTTTAAAGAAGAAGGAAGAGTGTAAGTGATCGCGTAAAAGTCAATTGTTATCCTATTGCTTACACTCTCAAAATGATTATATTACTTCTAACATTTCCTTCATCAATCTTTTGAACATGAAAAACATAAAGGTTTCTCATTTAAATAACCCATTAGCAGACATTAGTAAAGACTTGGAGTTACCGCTACAAGCAAATGGCAGTCTTATTATCCCCTCTTATTTAGGAGAAGGAAAATTTATACAAATTGAAGTTACCAAGGGATTAAAAATTTTATATGGAGATTACTATTTCAATATGGATGTCTCATTTCAGCGCGAAGCCAAAAGCATTAGCCCTTCTCCCCTTTTAAATGCTATTTTTCAGATTACATCTTTACCTATTCCACGTATTAAGATTAAAAATGATAAGATTTCTAACAACGTAATTTATTACAACCATCTTTTTGATTATCAAATATTTATCCCTGCATATACTCCGTCTAAATTTTTGCAAATTCTTATTACTGAAGAATACATAAATGAAGCATTATCAAAATATGCAATTGATTATAGTACCTATTTTGATAAAATTTTTAATGAAAGGTGGAGTACTATCAGTCCCTTTACTTTAGAAATGCAAAAATTGGTGTCTACTATCCATCATAACGAAAATAAGGGTTTTCAACTTGCCTATTTCCATTTAACAATTCAACGTTTATTTTTTTTAACGACAGAAGAATTGATAAATAATATGAGGCAACAAGAAACGAAAAAACCAATTATAAATGGTGATTTAATTATAATTTACAAGTTAAAGAACCTTCTACAAAGCCAAGACGAAGTTGATACTAGCCTAAATGATATTTGCCAACGATTTCCTATTTCTGAAAGAAAATTACAGAGAGATTTCAAAACTATTGTGGGGTGCTCAATGATGGAGTTTCGTAAGATGAAACGCCTTGAACAGGCCTATACAATGATTAAAGAAGGTAAATATACCATATCAGAAATTGTCTTTAAGGTTGGCTATAATTCGAACAGTCATTTCACACATTCCTTCAAAAACTACTTCGGTTTTATACCAAGTGATGTCAAAAATATTGTCTAATTCTCAATTTATTCACCTCTGGCGGAAAATCGATACTTTCGGTCGAAATACCACAAAGCATTCATTTTTTTCATGCCTACTTTTGCATAAACAAAAAAACATTATCATGAAACATTTAAAAAACATACTCATTATTTTTTGCACTTCATTATTAGTTAGTTATACTGCTGAAGCTCAAAATAATCATCCAAATAAAAACCCATTTTTATCCGATTCTAATTGGCCAATAGGACATACTAATAGTGCACAAACTAATGCTACTCCACAAAATGGACCTGTAGATATTACAAGAGAATTAACTGCTGATGAGGTACAATACCAAGATCTTGGTCAATTTCAATTAGGACAAGTTATTTCTGGTCAGTACGAAAACGGAAAACGAGTAATTTGGTGTAACGGCTCTAGCTTTGTTGCCAAAATAGACTATGATAATTATAACATTATTTCTACACTCAGAATAACTGATGTAGTAGAAAGTAGTGGTCAGCATGAAGCTTTAATTGATTTATTAGATAGTAAGGCTTCACTAAAAACAAAAATTCAGACTTCATTTAAATCAGGAATTAGCGGTTTATCTTCTGTATATATTCTAATTGATAAAGAAAACCATTTCTTAGCTGCTACACCAAGAACAATTAAAATGTATGGTGATGTGGTTGAAGGTGATATGTACTCTGGAATTAAAGTGATTAAAGAATTTACATTACCAGAAGCAGCAACAGGTAAAATTACAGGTATGAACATGACTTATGACGGACATATTGTTGTGGTAACGAATGATGGATTTGTGGTTGCAATAAATAGTGATTTCACTACTTCTACAACTCTTGAACTAAAATATAGAAATGAAGGTATAAACAACGATCAGATTAAATTTGTAAGAAATAGCTTAGCTGTAGATGATAATGGTGGTATTTATATTGCTTCTTTAAACCATATGCACAAAATTATTTGGACAGGTAACTCTTTATCTAATAATGAAAAAGAAGGTGCTTGGGTTGCTGAATACCCTAATAGTTTTGGTTTAGGTACAGGTTCTACTCCTGCACTAATGGGCTTTGAAGATGGTGAAGATCAATTTGTAGTTATTACAGATGGTGATAGTGTAATGAATATGACGTTGTTCTGGAGAAACGAAATCCCTTCTGACTGGAATGGCATTGAAGGAATGAAGTCGAAAAGGATTGCAGCATCTGCTCCTGTTAATTTCGGTAAAGAAAACGTTGACTATGTTCAACAAGAACAAGGTGTTACTATAGATGGTTATGGAATGATTGTAGTAAACAATGTACCTAAAAATGTACCTAAAAAAATAAAAGAAGCTGCAAAAGAAAAACCTGTTGCAATGTGGTTGTTTATGGGCTACATGAACGGTAACAAAATGTTTGCTCCTAAAGGTATTGAGAAAATGGTTTGGAATAGTAAAACTAGAGCTATTGAAGTTGCTTGGATAAACCATGATGTTTCTGATCCTACTTGTGTTCCTTTTGTAGCTACTGGCAACGAAATGTTCTATACAATAGGTTCTAGAGATAACAAATTTACTTTTGAAGGTATTAATGCTAAAACTGGCGAGTCTGTATTCCATTATGTAATTGGTGGATCTAGATATAACGGGTTCTATTCAGCTCCTACATTAGATTTAGATGGTAGAATACTTTACGGTGGTTTATGGGGAGTTGTAAGGTTAAGTCCTAAAAAAATAGAGAAAAGTAAATAAATAATTTAAATCACTTGACATAAAAAAGGTGTATCATTCTATTTAATAGGAAGATACACCTTTTTTGGTAGTTATATTTAAAATTGAAATGCGTTTTAAATATTCAATACTATTAGATGTCAATTTCTAAATTGAATAAAACGACCAAGAAATTCCTGTTCTTATCACCGTAGGTAAATCTGTATAGAACTCATTTTCAAAATTCTGAGAATATGTAGTAGTAAAGTAATCTCTTGTACCAAATACATCTTGCACAGATACCCATATTTTACCTTTCTTCTTGGCTACATATCTAGAAACAGATAAATCTACTCCACTTGCTGGTTTCCTTGTTCCATTATAGCTAATAGTTGTCGAATTATAATAACCTGTTAAACGTACTCTATAATGGTTAAAGAATTTGGCTTTATACGTTACTTTTCCATTGTACATCCATTCAGACAATGGTAAATCGTTAATTCTTGTATTGTAAATATCATTATAAAGGTTTCCTGAAAATACAATTGAATGGTTCTTTGCAACATGCCAATGCACGTAAAAATTACCTCCCATAGTATGCTTGTCTACAATATTTGCATACGTAGAAAAGACGGTATCACCTTTTGTAGTAAATATTCTTTCTACACCATTTAAAGTATTTCTGTAAAATGCACCCATACGCGTAGAAACTTTATCAGATTGATTGGTAACACTTAATGTTAGCTTCTGTGATTTCTGTAATTGCAAATCAGGATTACCCATTGTAATAAACAGAGGGTTATTATCATTTACAGTAGGATTTAAAGCTCTATCAGAAGGCGTATTCATTCTAAACGAGTAATTGATGTTACCCATCCAATTCTCATTAAATTTCTTATTTAAGCTTGCATTGGGATTAAACACCCAAAAGTTATTGTCAGTCTTATAATTATCATCCACATTATCTATGGTAGAAGTAATCACAGAATTTTCTGCAACTACGCCTGTTGAAAATGTCAGATCGTTGTAAAATTTGTATTTCCATTGTGCAAAGCCAGAAAATTTCTGATTTAGATAATCTGTATTCTGATATTCGTTTCCTCTTGGTGTATAACTCCCATCATCTGCTACAAAATAATAGTTTTCATTTGTTTTCTGAATCTTAGTAGAATTTCTCATTCCTGTAGTTAATGTACTTCTATCATTGAAAGGGTGTACATATTTTACTAAAGCAAAAAGGTTCTGCGTAGGGCGGTCTCTTAAGGTTAATCTCGCTTCATTCTCTACGTACCTTCCATCAGATAAATACTCTGTATCTGTTTGGTTAGCATTATATTGATCAAATGATTCGATAGACCAACGTAGACGAGTAATTAATTTACGGCCTTCAGTATAAAAATGCTTATCGTAATTAAATTGAGCTTGGAATTTATCTACAGTTCTCTGATTTAAGATATCACGATAGTTGTACCTTGGATTAAGATTATCTGGATCTACATTAAGTACAAGTTCAGTTTGGTCTGATGTGTTTTCAAGATCAAGTCTTTGGTAATTAAGCGATAATTTAAATTTATCGTTGGCAGATGCAGCATAAGAGGTGGTCCAATTTACATTGTATCTTGTATCCATCACCTTATCGGATTGTGTTGTAGACCTTGCATTCTGACCATAATTTAGTCGTTCACTAGTTCTATCATAAGGTATGGTAGAGTTCTTAACATTAAAATTAAAAGTGGTTGCCCATCTGTCGTTCGATTTAGAAACACTTACATTACCTTTATATTGTTCTGGTGAACCTGCTTCTACTAAAATACGTGCATGATTTCCCAGTTTCACATTCTCTTTAAGTACAATATTAATTGCAGAACTTGCCGAAGTATATTCAGCTGGTGGGTTATTAAGTAATTCAACCCTTTCTATCATCTGCATAGGAATTTCTTCTAATGGATTATCTAAATCAGATTCTTCTCCATTTACCAGAATAACTACCTCTTCTCCGTTAGAACTTACTTCTCCGTTTTCATCAACTGTAATAGAGGGCATTCCAGAGATAATATCTTCCATATCTGTTCCTCCATCATCATCAACATTAAAACTCATACCATCTGCAGTCATCGTTACATTTTCTCTTTCTGCAGTTACAGTAACACCTTCAAGTTCTGTGATATTAGAAACTAAAAGTACTTGTCCTAATGACATGTCCAATTCATCGTTTACGGTAACAATTCTTTGGTTTGGTTTGTAACCCGTAAACTGAAATTTGATTGTATAATCTCCATGTCCTTTAATAGTAAAGGTGAATTTCCCATCAAAATCTGTTGTAGTGATCGACTGAATACTGTCATTTTTTACACAAGCTATATTCACAAAAGGGAGAGCCTCCTTTGTATCATTATCTAACACAACTCCAGTTAGGTCCTGAGCTTGTAGTGTTAGTTGTGCTATTATTAATACACAAATTGTTGTTAGTAATTTTTTCATTTCTGAATGGTTGTAGATAATATTCTTATTACCTGATCTTTCTTATAAGCGTCAAGTCACTAAGTTAATAGATTTAGTATTTAAAACGGCACACCAAAATTGCATAAAATGTATCTGATAGTAAAAAACAAATATCTGCTAGTCTGCAAACATTCACTCAACATTTCGTACACATTTATAAATATCCTCTAGAACCCTAAATTCGTAAATAAGCAAGGTGTTTCTTAATTTCTTTTCTACTTATTTTTTACTTTTTTAGTATTTGTTAATTAGTATCAATAGCAATTTTGTTCCTCCTTATTTTTTGTTTTAACTTTGATTTAATTGATAAAACATCCAATACTAACAACTAATTAAATGGAAAACTTTAGGCATCACATTTCCCAACTTATTGATATATCAGAAATAGAATGGAACAGTATAAAAGAAGTTACCGTTCAAGAATATTTTAATGCAAAAGAGACAATTTTAGATGTTGGGAAAATTGCTAAAAATATCTATTTCATTAAAAAAGGACTAATCAGAAGTTTTTACCTACTCAATGGGCAAGAAATAAACACCTACTTTGCCTGCGATAATCAGTTTATTTCTTCTTATGCAAGCTTTATAGCCCAACAACCTTCTTTAGAACAATTAGAAGCGATAGTAAAAACAGAAGTATTGTCCATCCCTTACGAGAAATTAAACGCACTTTATAAACAACACCCCAAACTAGAAAAGTTAGGCCGAATTATAGCAGAAAAAAATTACTTATGTGTTGTAGATAGAACGTTATCCATGCAAACAAAAACAGCAAAAGAGAAATATCTTGAATTTATAGATAAATATGACTTTAAGATTATCAATAATGTACCTCAACACCAAATAGCTACATTTCTGGGTATAGCACCAGAATCTTTGAGTAGAGTCAGAAAGCAATTAAGCACTTCTTAACAAAAGTCAATGGAGAAGTTTTATGACTGATTTACATTTGAGTATCACTAAAATAAATCAGAATGAAACAATTTAAAAACACTCTCTTCTCTCTATCTCTTCTTTTTATAACTAGCTTTATTCTACAAGCCTGTTCTTTAAAACCCCTTGCATGGACACCTCCCGAAAAACCTAAATTAGAAGGGAATATGGCCGTTAATAATTTACTCCAATCTACAGAATGGATTGATTTACAAGGATGGGTTGGACCAGAAGATATTGCCATAGATAAAGAAGGTAATCTTTATTGTGGTGTTCATGTATCTAGTTCAAATTTTGATGAAGGAAGGATTTTAAAAATTGATACAAATGGAGAAGTCACTACTTTTTGCAATACAGATGCTTGGGTTACAGGTTTAGTTTTTGATAAAAATCAGCAGTTAATAGCATGTGATCAAAAAAGAGGAATTATTAGTGTTAACCCAAAAGGAAAAATTACTGTACTAGCATCAAAAGATGAGTATGGCAGACCTTTTCTTATTCCCAATGATGTAGATATTGCTGAGAACAGTATCATTTATTTTTCAAGTACCTCCTCTAAAATGACATTCAGTAAAAAAAATGCAAGAAAACTACTGATGGAAGTGAAAGCAGATGGTGGCTTATACAGTTATGATCCATCAACAAAAAAAGTAAAAACATTAATTGATGGGGCCTACTTTGGAAATGGTGTGGCCGTCTCTAAAGATAATGATTTTGTTTTGATGGTTGATCTTACAAAATATAGAATTATGAGGTACTGGATTACTGGAAAATATAAGGGAACTACAGATATTTTTATTGATAATTTACCAGGTATTCCTAACGGAGTTTCTAAAAGAAAAGATGGTTCTTTTTGGGTTGGATTTAGTACAAGACGAAGCGATATTCTAGATAAAATACAGCCAAATACTACACTAAAAAAGATTATTTACAGCACACCAATGTGGCTACAACCAAAACAAGAGGCATTTGGTATGTTGATGCATTTAAGTAGTGAAGGTACTATAATGAAAACCTATTATGATACCACTGGAGTTATAGTTTCTGAAGCAAGTTCTGTAGAAGAGCACAATGGTTTTTTATACATTGGCGGTGATTTAACTACCCATATTGGTAAATACACACTGTAAGCATTTTAGAATACTACATGTATTTTTAAAATAAAAATGCCTTCCCAGTTGTACTGAGAAGGCATTTTTAAGCAAATAACCGTAATTACATTGCGTATTCAATAATAGGCTTTACAAAAGTAAGCTTACCATTTTTATATTTTAATAGATCTTTACGACCACGTCCTTTAGCTGCACCTTCATAATCTGCAAGGATTAATTTTTTCTTACCAGCATCTCTTACAGATAGCGTAATAAATTTAAAAGGCGAATCTTCTGGAGTAATAATGATAGAGTTTTTACCATTATTTATTTTCTTTTTAATAAAGTCAAGATATGGATAAAGGTAATCTCCTTCATCTAATCTTTTCTTCTGCATATATTTTCTAGTTTTAATTACTAATCCAGTAGTTAATGCAGCGCCTGCAGCAATAGCAGTTACAAGTGTTGTTGCTTGACTTTTTTTCATAAATTCTAATTATAGTTCTTGTTATAATATTAAGTTACGATGAAAATTATTAATAGTTCCAATATTTGCAGTTATTAATTTCTTTTTGTGTCCGTTATCAACTTAAAATACGTTAAATAACCCTATGAACAATTAAAAAATATAATGAAAAATCTAATTTCTTTTATCGTCTGCATATTTCTATCTACAGCAATTTATGCACAATCATTTTTACCCGCATTATCCGTACAAGGTATGGTTTCTTCTAAAGAAGCTTATGTAATTTTGAACGATGGCACCAAGATTACGGGTAAGGTAAGTACAGCTTCACTTACTAATAACATTCTAAAAAGTGTGACCATTAAAGATATTGATGGTACAAAACACAAATTTAAAGCAGACCAAATTAAGGAGTTTGCAGTAAAACCAAAAGACTTATTTAAATTAGAACAATCTGCTAATGCTGGTTCTATTAAGGAACTTTCTGGTCGTAATTTTGATGATATAGTAGACCAAGAATATGCTTATTATGAACAAGCGATTCTACCGGGAAAGAAAAATAAATTTGCCCTTATGCAATTATTAAACCCTGGTTTTGACCATGTTATTAAGGTTTACAAAGATCCTAATGCCAAACAAACTGGAGGTTTAGATGTTGGAGGTATTAAAGTAACAGGTGGTATAGATAAGTCTTACTTGGTTACAAATGTGGGATCTAACCGAGCTATTTTAATTGAAAAAAAGAAATACGAAAAAGAAGCTAGAAAAGTAATTTTTGATAAATGTCCAGATATCTTCAATAAATATTACGAAGGTGATAAATTTAAATGGAAAGATTTTGCTGAACATGTTTATGTATATGATCAACTTTGTGTTGATGAAAAATAAATAAAATTGTATTACAAAAAAATCCACTGATTAATATTTAATCAGTGGATTTTTTTATGTATAGGTTCTACTATGCTTTAATAGCTTCTGTACCTACTTTATTTACTAATTCTTCTCCATTTTCAAAAGAAGTAAGATTACCTAAAGTAACTTTAGCAATTTGAGATAGAGCTGTATCTGTAAAAAAAGCTTGATGCCCCGTTACTAATACATTTGGGAAAGACATTAAATTCAACATCTTTTCATCTCTAATTAATGTTTCTGATAAATCTCTGAAGAATAATTTTTCTTCTTGCTCATATACATCAATTCCAAGATATCCTAAATGACCTTTTGATAATGCTCTAATAGCAGACTCAGTATCAATTAATCTACCTCTTGATGTATTGATAAGCATTGCTCCTTTTTTCATTCTCCAAATAGAATGATCATTTATTATATGATGTGTTTGAGGAGTTAATGGACAGTGTAATGATATAATATCAGACTGCTCTAATAAGTCGTTTAAAGACATATATTCCAATAAACCATCTTCTTCTAGTTGCTTGTTTGGGTATAAATCAAAACCAATTACTTTACAACCCATACCTTTCATGATATTTGCGAAGATTTGGCCAATTTTACCTGTACCAATAATTCCTACAGTTTTACCATGAATATCAAAACCAGTTAAACGATCTAAAGAGAAATTACCCTCTCTAACTCTGTTATATGCTTTATGTGTTTTTCTATTTAAAGTAAGAATTAATGCCAATGTATGTTCTGCTACTGCATAAGGAGAATAAGCAGGCACTCTTAATACTTCTATTCCTTGCTTTTCTGCTTCTTCTAAATCTACATTATTAAAACCTGCGCAACGTAATGCAATTACTTTAACACCATAAGATGCAAGCATCTGAATACACTCTGTATCCACAACATCGTTTACAAATACACATACTGCATCAAAACCTTTTGCTAAACTAGCTGTTTTAACACGTAAACGAGATTCGAAAAATACAAGCTCATGAGTTGTATTAACGCCTTCTAATTTAAAAAATTCTTTATCGTATGACTTTGTTCCAAATACAGCGACTTTCATAGTAAGATCTCGTTTTTCTTTAATTATTATTTTTTATAAAATTACACTAAAATTCTGAAACTTAAACTGCTAAAAAACATACAGTTTACACTTCATTTACGTGAATTTTGAAGATTTAAATCAGTAGAAAAAATAAATAGTTCTACGTCAATAGTTTATCGTGGTGTAAAAAAATCACTTCTAAAAGTAAACATTTTTATAAATGTTTCTCAATAGAGGTTTATTCGTTCTCTATTATTTCATTAAGGGTTAATACTTGACCGTAAGATGCTTGATCTATTGTTAACACAATACCACACATATACGCATGTTTATACAAAATATTGGTCTTAATAGATGGATCTAACTGTAGTCTTTTTTGTAAAAATTCTTTCTGAAACCCTTTTATTACTTCACCTGTATAAGAATCTCTTGTAGGTACTGGGCAACGTTCGCAAGGTTTATAGCCATTTAATTGTATTGCACCAATTTTAAATGGTTTAGGATGAAGTTTATCAACCCCTAATAAATTGTCTTCATAAAAAGCAGAAGGAGCATCTATAACAATGTTCATTCTCATTCTTCTAAGTACTTCTTCTACAGGTAAATTAAACCACTGCCCTACTTTTTCTAACGTTTGTGTAGAAATTAAAGAAGCACCAACATTGCCTGAGGTATGATCTGGAAAACCTGTATTCTCATTTTCTAAAAGGTAAACTTCTTCTTCAAAAAACTCTGATAAATATACTCCAATTTTTACAAGATCATTTTTTAAAGAAAATTTTGATAAAGGAAAATCCTCCGACCAAAATTCTACTATCATGTTCTCTAAATCAAAAGTACTTCTTAACTGATGAATTTTTGGGTATTTCTTTCCGTTTACTGTTCTTCCATCACTTTTTCTGTGAATACCAAAACGCCTATCCCATTTTAATGTTCCTCCATTAGTGATCTCAACTTCTTGTAAAACTACCGGATCTAGAGATTTAATTGGAAATACTTGTATTTTATTGATTTTCATGATGTTTTGACTTAGAAAATGGATAATTATCAAAAATAGTATATTGTTTTCTAATATTAATTAGTTCTTTAACATTATTATTGAATCAATTATTTTTGAAATGCGTATAAAAAGAAGTACTCAAATACAATTTAAAACCTAATAATTGAGACCATGAAGCATTTAATTCTTAAGAAGGAAATCCAACTTGGTTATTTTTCTGTTGTTCCAGAAGCAACGAAAATGACACTATCTCTACATGATATTATTGGTTATATGAATTTCCCTGCAAATGATTTTGCTAAAAAAGTACTAGAAAACATAATCAATGCACATAAAGATGAACCTGTAAATACAACACAATTACTTGTTGAAAATCATTTTGATACTAGATATAGTGTAGATGAGTTATTGAAGTTAATTGGTTACCAAATCAAAACTAAAAAAACAGAGGAATTAAATTACCTATCTGAAATTCAAAACCATTGGAATAATCTTATCGGCAAAATTGAAGAGGATTTAATGCAAGTTCGATATAGCTTACTCAACCATGCTATTAGAACCAATCCCACTCAATTATATCAATAAAAAAATAGGGCTATCTCTTTATCTGAGATAGCCCTATTTTTTAGTGCCACGCACCAAGTATTACTCCTTGTATTGTTAAAAAGGTTATTTGATATCCTGCATCAATTAACCATAATTTTATGCTTCTGCGTTGGTAGAGATAATTTATTCCCATAGATGTAGCAATAAACATTAACCCTATCACAAAACCATGTAAACCACCAGTGTAAGCATCTATTGCATCTCCACCTCCATGGCTTATTAATAATGACATTCCAAAAGACATAATAAGCATTAAAACAAAGCTACTACCAAAAATAAGTGGCATACTACCGTTCTGAAGATACTCATCTGTAAATCCTAATTCTTTTTGCCAAGCCTTTCCAAATATGGCGCTATACCAAACAGCTCCTAAAACAAATGAGGCTAAAGCTGCACATATTACAGCTAAAATATTAATCTGAGAAAAGTCCATAATTAAATTATTAGTAATACAATAGTTAGTAAACTATCAAAATAAATAATTTAAGATTCACTTACAACTTATCTTTATTGTAAACTTCATTTATTGGATACTATTTATAGCATTGCAAAAATGCTTTTTTCATCTTTTAATTCCTCTATATCCTTTACTAATTGTTTCATTTCAAGTGTTAGAGTACCATTATAGATTCCTCTGATTCTTTTATCGCCATCTACTAAAATAAAATGTTCTGTATGCAAAAAGTCTGTACTATCTTTTGTAAAACCTAGGTCTTCTTCTGCAAAATAGGATGTTCTTGCTAACGTATAAATAGCAGATTTATTCCCCGTTAGTAAATGCCAATTTTCTGATTTAATATTCTTAATATCAGCATACTCCTTAAGGACTTCTACATTATCAATCCAAGGTGTTACGCTATATGAAAGTAAAGCTACATCATCATCATTTTTGTAATAACTTTCAACAATTTTCATGTTATCCGTCATTACAGGGCAAATACTACCACAACTTGTAAAAATAAAATTGGCAACATGAATCTTTCCTTCAATGGCCTCTTGCGTGATGGTTTTATTGTCCTGGTTTTTGAATGAAAAATCAGAGATTCTATGTAAGATCTTTGTATTGACCTCATCATTATCAGAAATAAAATGAGGTGTAAAATCTGGGGTTGTGTAAAAAGGAATTGTCTTTTCTTTAGTGCAAGAAAAATTTGTAAATAGAACTCCTATCAAAAGAAGTTTAAAAAATTGAGTCTGTAACATTTATACAATTTTTAGTTCCTAACAAACCGTAGCGTCTACCATTTTTAATTACATAGTTGGATTTTATTTTTCCGTTATCATACCAAACTTTCTGAGCACCTTCTTCGCTCCCTACCACATAGTTCATGTCAGAAATTAACCTTCCATCTTTATTCCAAGCTCGGTTATTTCCTTCATAAACACCATGTGTAAGATGATATTCAAATTTCATTTCTCCATTCGGATAAAACCCAACATATTCTCCTTCTTTCTTATTTTTATGAAAGAACCTGTATTCTTGAATACTTCTATCGGGATAATATCGAGTCCATTGCCCCTCTTTTAACCCTTTCCAATATCTTTTTACTCTTAAAGTATCCGTACCATTTCTGTACGTCCAATAAATTTCTCCAGAGAATACCTGTCCATTTACATAAAAAACTCCCTTAGAAGATTTGAACTTAACGTCTTTAGCATCTACAGTTGCAACTTTAAGGTTTACAACCTCTTCTTGTTCAATTTGCTGACAAGAAAAGGTTGTAATCAAAAGTATATAAGTGAAAAATAAATTACTCAGTAGATGTACCCGGCGTTCCATAAAATCCATTTCCGTTAATATAAGGTGCATCTGCTGTAATATGATAATGATAAATACCATCTGGGTAATCTACCGTAGCATGAGAATGACCGTGGTAATCATCCAGATCTGTATTAATAACAGCTGCATTGTTTTCAAAAGGACCATATACAGGGAAACCATCTAATAAGAAACCTATTAATCCATCGTTACCGATATCATCTTTACTTGTTAAATAAGTAGGTTCTATATGGTAATGATAAACTCCCTGCCCTTGTGGGTGACCATTATATTGATCAAAAGAGACAATTTCATTTGTTAACGGTTGATCGTTAGGACCTGCATATTGGTTAAATAATGCTACACCATTAACGGCAACTCCATAATCCCTAAAGCAGTATCCTCATGGTTAGGATCTTCTTCTGGATGCAATGGAATACGCATTGTTCTATCTGCAGAAGAAATTCTATTTGGGTTTAAGTGGAATCCTTGAGTTGTGTTATCCTCATAACGATCAGACCACTCTGTATCTTGATAATAAGGGCTATTATGATCTGGAAGACCATTCACTTCTATCACTACAAAGTCTCCGTCTACATATATATCTGAAGCTCCATATATTTTTTGATACACTGTTAAATCTACTTCATCGTCAGCGTCACTATCTGCGTCTGCATCAGTATCAGGAGTATCTGTATCTACATTTGTAGAATCCGAATCTGTATTGCCAGTAGCGTCATCATCTTGATCGTCATCATCATTTGTTGGTAATGTAGTTGGCGTGGTAGTATCGTCATCGTTAGATGAACAGCTACATACTAAAAAAGACACACAGGCTAAAAGTAAAATGATTTTTAATTTCATAGTAATAATTATTAAAAAAAGTAATGCAATTCAAATTTTAATGCGTAGGATTGTCACATTACTGATTTGGTTATATATATTTCAGTAAAGAGGTGTAAAGTTTATTTGTACTCAAATTATTACATTTTTTTTAAAAACGTAATGTTATGGGAATTATTTTTTTATTTCACTAAAAAATAATTTTGATTAATAATGAGTGCTTAAGCTATAAAAAATGAAGGTTGAAATAAATTTTTATCTAAATGATGAATGAAGATATTATTGAGAGAAAAGCTTTAAAATTTGGTATTGTAGCTAACTTATTAATGGCTATTGCAGGTTGGGTTACCTATTATTTTTCTAACTCAGATGCTATGCTTCTAGATGGAAATTTTTCTTTAATTTCTGCATTGGCCACTTTTGGAGCAATAATTATTGGAAAGAAAAAACATACAAGAACTAGTCTTTTTCCTTTTGGTAAATATGTATTCGAATCATTTTTTGTGTTCTTTAAAGGTATATTAATCTTTGGAATTACAATTGTTGCTGTAGTGCAAAGTTGTATTAAGATTATCAATTACTTTAATGGAGAAGCGATTACACCTATAGTTATACACTCTATACTTTATTACACTGTAGTTATTGCTATTATCTCTTTTGGTATAGCCTACTATTATAAAAATCAGAATCAAAAAATTGGTTTAAACAGCCCAATTTTAAGCGTAGAAACAAAGTCTTCTGTAATTGATGGCTTTTTAACGGTTGGCATTGGTGTTTCTTTACTCTTAGTTTCTTTAATTTCTGAAGATTCTGTACTTAGTTTTCTAAAATATATTGGCGACTCTATTATTGTATTAATAATGGGGGTTGTTCTTATTAATACTCCTATTAAGATTATTAAAGATGCTTTTATTGAATTAGGTGGAGGAGTATTACAAGATAAAAAATCATATGATAAAATTGAGAAGATTATTTCTGAAAATCTCCCTTCTATTTATAATGAACATCAAAATTACATTTCTAAACTAGGCAGTAATTATTTTGTAGCGTTGTATGTTTCTACATCAGAAAAAAATATTAATGTTAATGAGCTATTGCAAACAAGAACTAAAATATCTGCTGCATTGGCTCCATCATTCCCTACACATAACATAGAAATCATTATAAATGATTAAAAAATTAGCCTGCCAATAAAATTGACAGGCTAATTACATAAGAACTATAGTGTGTTAAGACTATTTTTTAATTATTCTCTTTACTACTTGTTGTTCACCTACCTGAACTTTAACCAAGTAGATTCCAGAAGATAAACTTGCACCTTCAATTTCAAGTACTGTTTTTCCACTTGGAACATCTTGAATAATTGACTGTAACATACTTCCTTGCAAATTGAATATTTGTAATTGCATTGCTCCTTCTTCTTTCACATTCAACATAATTTTAGTTGATTGAGTGAAAGGGTTCGGATATGACACAACATCAAACAACTCTTCTTCTAAGTTAAGTTGATTTGCTGCTTGTCTTGAATTACCAGATAACTCATCGTTCATTGCTTGTAATAAGCTATTTGATGTATCAGTTACATCAAAAGTTAACTCCCAAATAATTGTTCCTTGTAATCCATTTGCTCTTGCATACGCTACTTTAGCGCCTGCTCCTTTTGGTGTTTCATAATAGATTTCTCTTCCATCTTCACCAATATATCCATTCAACTGGTTGGCATCGTTTGGATCATAAGAAGTTGCTGCATTTGGATATTGATCAATAATTTCATCATAACCAATAAAGTAAAATCCATTAGCTCCCTGACCTGCCTCAGCTTTAGTTTGAGATAAATCATAACCATAGAAAGGAACACCAATTGCTAATTTACTCTCATGAACTTCATGACCTGAACCCTGCCATGTAGCCCAATCTCCACTCCAATAATTCAACGAAGTTTCAACAGAATAAATAGGATTATCAGCAGACGCTTTTGAGTATTTACTTTGGTCTACATCATATAAAGATGAATGAGGACCTACTGGAGAATCATTCCAAGAACCTGTAAAATCATACGTCATTAAACCTAACCAATCTAAGTAATCTACCATGTTAGCATCGTAGTTATTACCATACCAAGGTGTGGCAAATACTGCTGACGATAATAATAAAGAGGGACGTTTAGCACGTAACTTTTTTGCTAATAATGTTAGACCATAAGATGCAGGATGTGCCCCTTGATCAACATTTTCGTTCCACTTATCAGTACCACGTTTTCTACCACCTTGTTCAGATGTTCCAGGAATTGCAGGATCTGCCCACCAGCACTCCATATCTAAATCAATACCATCTAAATTGTACTGATCTACGTACGCTAATAATTTATCTGCTGCTGTAGAAATAGACGCTGGATTTGTTTGATATACTTCCATTAATTTAAGGAAACCATAATCTTCTGCTCCACCTACTGCAATAGAAACTGTTGCTCCTTGGCTATGTGCTTTTGTTACAATAATTGGTAGTAACGAATCTAACACATGTAAAGATTCTGCCGTATATTCTCCAGAAGCAAAGTCAGCATCTGTATAAGAACCTCCAACTTTTGTATCGTACACTAAGAAAGAAACATTCACATGAGTTACTTTAGAATAATCTAAATCTCCTGGACTTCCTTTCCAAGTAGGTACATAACCAATAATACGTTGCGCTCCAGATGGTGCTGGTGCAAAAGGACCTGTTATATTGATAGTACCGTCTGCATTTACATCTGTTACTGCTGATGAAGTAAATTCTACAGTTTTTGTCGTTACAGTTGTATTACTTTGATCATCAATTGCTGTTGCAGTAATTACATAAGTTCCAAAAGATACTGGAGTAAATGATGTAGAGTTTCCATTAACAGTAACTCCATCTACTTCTAAAGTAACATTTGATACTACTCCATTCTCATCTGTAGCTTCCACTTCAATATCAATTGTAGTTAAAGCAGTGTATGTATCTCCAGATGGGTGAAGGAATGTTATAGTAGGAACGATGTCTCCAAGACCTCCATTGCCACATACATCTCCTGTATCTTCCCAAGGGTCTCCTCCATTTGGATTATTACCTTGAGTCCACCATTTTGCTTTATAGATCTTACCTTCATGTACAACCTGATTTCCACCTGTATAAATATCAGCTGCATTCCAAGTTGGATGAGGACAATCTACTACATCAACTGGTTCTGTAAGAACTACAGTTGCTTGAGCTGAAGCTGTTAAACCATCGTTATCAGTAGCTGTTACTTCAACTACATAACTTCCATATGTTGTTGCAGAATAATCTCCTTCTGCTACTTCTACTCCATTCACAGTATATACTATTGATGTAATATCACCATCTTCATCAGATGAAGTTGAAGATAAAGAAATATAGTAAGGCAATGTTTCTACTTCTACACTACCCGCAACTGGAGTAGTTAAAGCTACTATTGGTGCAATTGGTTGTGGTTCTGTAACATTAACTGTTGCTTGAACTGTTCCTGTTTGACCATCGTTATCTGTAACAGTAGCTACAATAATATACTCACCATATGTAGTTGCATCATAAGTAGTTTCACTTACTGCTTCGCCATTTACTGTAATTTCAACAGAAACTATACTACCGTCTTCATCTGCACTACTAGATGTCAAATCTAAAGTATATGGTAAAGTTTCAACCATTACACTTTCATCTTTTAACGTAGCAAAACTTACAGTTGGTGCAACAGGCTGAGGTGCAACTACTGTTACTTTTACTTGATCTATAGCTGTTTGACCATCATTATCAGTGGCTACTACAGTGAAGTTGTATTCCCCTAGAGCAGTGATATCGTAATTACCTTCTGAAATAGTTGTACCATTTACTGCATATTCAACTGTAGAAATTGTACCGTCTTCATCTGTTGCGTTAGCTACTACACTAATACTTACAGGGAAAGATGTTGTTTGAATTGTCTCTGCTGTTGGCGTTACAAAACTTACTTGAGGAGCAATCGGTCCCACCTCACATGGGCCTAAAGTTTTCCACCAGTGTTCTGCTGATCCTGGAGTTACATTGTAAAGATTATTTACTTGTGCTTCATAAAGTACTCCTTCAAAACTAACTACATCTCCTGAATTATAGATTGATGGATAACCTGCGTATTCTTCAGCAGTACATCCACCTCCAGTTGTTGTTTCTTCGGTAATTGTAACTGATATTGTTGCAGTTGCAGTCTCTCCTTCGTTATCTGTTACAGTTGCTGTAATTGTATATTCACCAAAAGCAGAAGGTGTCCATGATGCAGTTGCTGTATCAAATGATTGCCCATCTACTGAAATAGTTACACTTGCAATTGTTCCATCTTCGTCGGCAGCTTCTGTAGTAATTTCTATAGCTGATAATGAAGCTTGTACAACCTCAGAAGCAGCTGCAGGAGCAGTAATAGAAATTGTTGGAGCAACATTTGGAACCGATGGGTTTACAACGACAACTTTCGCTGTTCTTGTAGCACTTTTCCCTTGATCATCAGTTGCTGTAACACTAATCACTTGCTCACCAAATGCAGTCGGAACAAATGATCCCATGTAAATTCCCTCTGATGAAGTTAACGTAACTACTTCACCATTTGCAGTTGCTTCTACTGCACTAATTCCAGTATAATCAGTAGCTGTGAAAGAGAAAGAAATAGCCGATAATTCCGTTTGTTCGATTGTCGTTTCTGCAGTAATAGCAATAACTGGTGCTGGATTAACAGGACCTGCATTTTCAGCAAAAACTTTATTTACTACATGAACTAATTCTGGTTTTGTGTCAGGGCAGATTGGATAAGTACCTATTTTACTTGTTTCCGGACCTACATTCCAGTCTGTAAACATTTGCCAGATAATTACTCCACCAATATTATTATTAGTAATGTATTCTGACTTTAACTTAATTGATTCCTCATCATCATAACTTGTAAAATAACTTACGCCACTTTCTGTTTTTGTTAAGTAAGGTACTTTTGCTTGATCATCCCAATGTTTTGTCCATCCACCATTTACAATAGCTTCTTTTACTTGGAAATAATAAGGCGAACCTTCTGTTGCTCCCCAGTGGTTCATATCTGCTGCAGAAGAAACAGGTCCGTCTACAGAAAATGTAATATCTTTTTTGATGGTAGGTGCATTTACGCCAGGTGCTCCATCTACTACTACACCACGACCATAAAAGGCCATACCCATATTAATTTTCTCTGTATCAATTCCTAATTGATCACGCATGTAAGTAAACGTCTCATCCCAAGAAAACGCTCCCCATTCTTCTCCATCATAAGGATATAAAGGAGAGTTGTGACCTGCGATTCCAGACCATCCACCATGAAAATCATACGTCATCATGTTATAGTAATCCATTACCTTATTTAATTCACTCCACTCTAAATTTTCTAACTTAGTTGGAGCTGCACTAAATGCTGCAGTAATTAACCTGTCTGGTCCTATTGCTTCACGGATGTCTTGCATCAATAAAGTATAGTTGTGATAATCATCTTCTGAACCTATAAAATTCATTCCTGCAAATGGACCTGGGTATTCCCAGTCAATATCAATACCATCAAACCCGTAATCTTCTACTAAAGTGATACAGTCTTGAATAAAACGTGCTTTCTTTACAGGATCAGCGGCCATTTCAGGAAAATGTTTACACATAGACCATCCACCAATAGAAGCCATAACTTTAATACCATATTGGTGTGCAATAGCTACCATACCCGGAGTTGGATATTCTGTAAGTGGCCAATTACCAGTCTCGCCAGTAGCTGTTTTTACCCAACCTAAATAACCTCCACCTGGGTTTGGTTCATACCCAAGTTCAGTAAGTACATCGTCCCATCCCCAAAATTCTTGAGGTATGCCAAGTACCATTGCTTGATCGTGACTTGAGTACTTATCTGGATGTAACAAATCTGTAGGCTGTTGAATTTGGCCGTCTTGGTAGATTTGTTTGTTTCTTAAATCTCCACTGTGCATCGAACCATCAACGGCAACGCCAAAGAAAGAGAAATTAAGAATTGTGTACTGAGAGTAATCAATGTTGTAGTGATTTAATGCTCCTTTTGGAATATTAAAGTCAGCACCTTTCCATGAATCCCAGTTAGGAACATAGCCGATTACTTGTTTTTCGTGATCCGCAATAGAGTAAGGACTTCCCGTGTCGATCTGACCGAAAACTCCAATAGCTGGCATCATGTACATGAGCCATGCAGAAAGTCCTATTAAGAACTTCTTTCTGATGTTGTTCATCGTAGTGGTAGTTTGAAATATAAAATGTAGTAGCAAAATGTCTGTGAGTAGTACTGAAGGGAACTACCCTGCTACTGGTTGTTTCTCAAACATAATTCTTTAAATCACTAGAAAACAAACCCTTAAAGGATACAAATTAGGGTACTCAATTTATGTACAAGCATCTTTTTAAGGGTACAAAATACATTTTAAAAAGGGTACGAAAACCCACTTAAACACTATTAAAAAGCATTTTATAAGGGTACATGATTTTTACAAAATGCTAAAATTGGGCATAAAAAAACACAAAGTTTATTTTGTGCGTTTATTTTATTGTCTATCACTTTTTAGGTAAGCAACCATTTATTCTATTGTTATTGTATACTTTTGAGGTTCTAACTTGAGCAGTAAATTCTACCCAAATTTCAAATTGATTAGGTATTCGATTACTTCTTCAACAGTATTCTTTGCAGTTTTCCCTACTCCATAAATGGTAGCAGATGCAAAGCCTGTCCAATTTCCATAACCAACTAGCCATAATCCTTTTAGGTTCTCTACTCTTGTACCATTTGTTTTTACTTCTCCGTTTTCAACAATATTTAAGTCTGATAAAAAACTTAAATTTGCCTTAAACCCAGTACACCATATTACTGCATCAAAAGTTTCTGAAGTACCATCTTCCCAAACTACACCGTCTGATTTGAAAGTGAATGTCGAACGTCGAGCATGTAAAACACCTCTTGCTCTCGCATTTTTCACAGAATCAATCATTACTATATCAGCAAGAGAATATTCTTCTTTTTTTAGTTCTCCTTTTAATAACGATCTGTATTTTTGAGTTGCATTATTAAACAAATACCTACCATCTACATCGTCTGGCAAAAATGTTAACGGCGTAAAAGTTGCCCATTGCACTTTATTTGTCTTTGATAATTCTGATACGATTTGTGCCCCACTATTACCACCTCCAATAATAAGTACCTTTTTACCTTTTAACTGTTTTGGGTTTCTATAATTTATAGAATGAAGTTGTTCTCCTTTAAAATTCTCTACTCCTTCAAATTTTGGAATTTTAGGGTTTGCAGCTGTTCCTGTACTTCCTATTACAGTTCTAGAAATATATTTTTCTCCATCTGTTTCTATATGATAGTATTCTCCGTCATGAGTTACAGAGGTTACATTTACGGGTCTTTTTATAGGAAAATCATATCTCTTCTCATAGTTAGACATATACGTAATGAACTCATTTTTATTTGGATACTCTTCTTTTGGAGGGCGGATCATCCAGCCTGATAAAGAAGAATAAATACCAGGAGAAAATAATTTGAGAGAGTCCCAAACTTTTAACCAAGATCCACCTGCTTTAGTATTATTATCTAAAATCAAATAATCTAAATTATGTTTATTTAAGAAATAAGCAACCGACAAACCAGCCTGCCCACTTCCAATAATAATAACATCGTAAATCTTCATAATTTTCTTAAAGTGTAAATCGTATCCTGCCTTACAAAATAAATAGGTAAAAGGTGTTTTGTACTTTACTACTACCCTAACAATTCTAAATACTAGTGATATTCGTCATCTTTTTTTATTTATCACTATTAAAAACTTAATTCCTTGAGCAATTAAAATTAAAACGAAAGGAATTGCACCTGTTATAGCAATAACTTTATTTAGATCAAGATTGTTCCGAATCAACAAAGCAGAACTAATTCCAATGAGTACGGCACTCCAAATTAGTTTATTTGTCATCGATGTTTTTTTAGTAAGTAAAACCGTAACATAAATTGCAGAATCCGCACTTGTTATTACAAAAGTGGTTAACAGACCTATAGAAAGTAAACCTAAGATATTTCCAATCCCAAAATTATTTAATAAGGTAAATAAGCCTAAAGTATAATTTGTATTTGTGGCTGTTTGTATTTCTTTAAAGTTCTCTGCTAAAAAGCCTCCACCTCCAAAGGTTGCAAACCATATTATTGTAATAATTGTAGGGTACAGAATTACTCCAAATAAAAACTCTCTTATTGTTCTTCCTTTAGAGATTCTTGCAATAAACAAACCTGTAAACGGAGCCCAAGATATCCACCAAAGAAAATAGATTATTGTCCAGCCATGCGACCAACTTTCAGAGCCTTCTGCTATTACAAAAGATAAAGTAGGTAGTGCCTTGATATAGGCAATAGATGACTCGAAAAAATAATTTAATACATTGCCGAAACCAACTAAATATGCCACTATTAGTAGGAGTAATAAGGCCAACGCTACATTAAAATTACTTAGGTATTTAACCCCCTTATTTAATCCACTTAGTGAGGAGGCTATAAATACTAATGAAATAAAAGCTAGAAGTAAGAAACGAAATGTTAACCCCCCAATGTTTTCTGATATAATACTCTGTACGCCTGTTTCTATTAATGCTATAGAGTTGGCTAAAGTACCCGCTACACCAAATAGAATTGCAACTACAGCTAACACATCAAATAGTTGATATATAGATGAATTTTCTTTTGTAAATGAGGCGGAAATTGTCATTTCTCTACCTTCATTATAAGAAAACCAACCTATTACTAAACCAGAAAAAGCATAAATTGCCCATGCATGAAGCCCCCAATGGAAATCTGTTATCGCCAAAGAAAAAACACCGTCATGTAAAGTATTAAGAGGAGAATTTAAATGATAGATAGGCTCTGCTACTCCCCAAAATATTAACCCACTTCCCATACCTGCAGCAAAAAGCATTGCTATCCATGAGAATGTAGAAAATTCAGTTTTTGCGTTCTCACCACCCAATTTATTTTTTGAAAATGGAGATAAAATAAGACCTATACAAATGATTAAAATAAGGGATATAGTCCATAGAAAAAACGTATCAAAGGTCGTTAAAAGATAGTTAATGATATCATTTAAAACATCAGTAGTGATAGTTGGAAACAGTATAAATACACCTGCACCTATAACACTTACAATTAATGATAAATGATTGAAAGACAATTTCATAGACTAATTATCAAATCTAGATTAAATACAAAAGCTAATTTTCCTGACCTAATCTAATGCATAATTTTGAAAAGAATCTGTTGACCATGCTAATTTATTCTTTTTTGAAGCATTAAAGTAAAAATCTACTCTACCTAATTTAATACCAGCATACCCCACTTGCGTGACTAAAACATCTTTTCCTTCTGCATTTTTTCGAACATCTGGTTCATCCAAAAACGTATGTGAATGTCCTCCAATAATTATATCAATATCTTTTGTTTTGGCTGCTAAAATTTTATCATCATAATCTGTTGGGGTAAAGGCAGTGTAACCTAAATGAGAGAGACATACTACCAAATCGCATTTTTCTTCTTGCTTTAAAATTCTTGTATATTCTTGTGCCACATCAATTCCATCTTGATAAACAGTTTCTTGATAACAAGATTTAGCAACAAGTCCATCTAAAGCAATACAAATTCCGAAAATACCAATTTTCACACCTCCCTTATTTATTATTTTATAAGGTTTTGTTCTACCATCAAGAGATGTATTCTTAAAATCGTAATTACTTACAACAAAGTCGAAGTTGGCATGTGGTAATGCATTTGTAAAACCATCTACCTTAATATCAAAATCGTGGTTACCCATTGTTGCAGCATCATATTTCATTTCTGACATTGCTTTAAATTCAATTTCCCCTTTAAAAAAATTAAAATAAGGCGTTCCCTGAAAAATATCTCCGGCATCCAATAGAAGTACATTTTCTTCTTCAGCTCTAATCGTTTCAATTAAGGCTTTTCTTTTAGATACTCCCCCCATACTTGGGTATTTTTTATGTGATGCTCCAAAAGGATCAATCTGACTATGTGTATCATTTGTATGTAAAACAGTCAACTTAACAGGTTTATTTTCAGCATATAAAAGGTTAGTAGGTAATAAAAAACCCGCACTTGCCAAAGCACTACCTTTTGCCATATATTTGATAAATTCTCTTCTAGAATGTTTCATTTTGTAATGCATTAAATATTAAAGAAAATATAATCTTGTAGATTGATCGATAACTAATGGATTATGAGTTTCTGTATATTCCATTATTGCATCTCTTATTAGCATATCTACATTGTCTACTTTAATAGATTTTTGGAAGAAATACATTTTATCACCCCCATGGTATAAATAATCTGATGTTAATACTTTATACTCTTTATTTTTATCAAATGGCAATCCATTAATAATAGGTTTTACTGGTTTATTATCTTTAATCCCCATTTTTAAACCAGATGTAGGCTCATGTCTTTCTGCAATGTAATTCAGCATTTCATTCATTGCTTCCCCCTTCATAGTAACAACGTAAAGTGCATTATCAAACGGCATTAATTTAAATACATGTCGTCTCGTAATTTCTCCTTTAAAAATAGGTGCACGTAACCCTCCGTTATTCATTAAACACATATCAATAGAAACCCCCGTTTCCTTTTCAGCCATTTCTACAGATAAATCACAAACAAAATTACCTAATGTACCTACAGGGTTACTAATTATTAAATCTTCTGCAGTAAAAGAGATCACTTGGTTCATTTGCCCATCAAGTTTTGATTTATAAGGAGCAATAACACTATCCATAACTGTACTTTCGGATAAAGTATTATCAATTGATATTGATGTATATACAGAAGAATCTAACACATTAGTAGATGGTGCACATCCGTAAATAATTGAAAGAGTGAGTAATAAAATTGGTATTTTTTTCATATCAAATATTTATTGTATTCCTACAAAATTTACAGCAAATAGTTGGGATTACAAGAGTATAATTCTTTCTAAATGTGAATAGTTAAAAATTATCATCAGTTAGTTTAATAGTTAAGACTTAATCTTCCATACTAACTCAATTAGAGTAAAAAACATCTTAGAATTGTCATTTACTTTTTTATAATTAACATTTTTTAGTTCTATATCATTCCAAAAATACAATTATCTCTTAAAATGATATGATAATAACTAGATTAGGACTATTTTGCGTAACATTTATTTAATAACATTCGTTAACACGAAAAGCTAAATTATTCGATCACTCATTCTTTTGTAACTAACAATGGCAAAAAGGTTATATCAAATTACTGCTTTATTTTATGCTTTTGTATTTTTATTAATACAAAACAGTAATGCTCAAACAGCTACTGAAACCCACTCATTTATAAGTCCAAATAGTACTTTAAATTTTGGAGAGAAAATAAAAGCAACTTCAGACGATTCATATTTTGCAACATATATGGATAACGAAGTGAATATATTTCAATTTAGTGGTAATGCACTATCTCATGAAATATCTATCCAACCAGAGGATACATATATGCAAAGAGATATTGAAGTTGATGGAACAAGATACACGTTCTACTTACTTCCTACTCTTGGTTATATTACCAATGACAATAATGACAGTATGGGTACTGTTTCATTTTTGTCATCCTCAGATGAAAATCATGAAATATGGATAACTCAAAAAGACGATAAAATACTTTACTATATTGAAGTCGAAGAACAAGAATTAGGTTCTTATAAAAGCACTTCAAAACAAGTAGTTGAATTTAGTAATAAAATTGATTTTGGCGTTTTATTTAATGGTAGTAGATTTGAAG
The DNA here is from genome assembly GCF_003970675.1 of Flammeovirga pectinis. Taxonomy (GTDB): domain Bacteria; phylum Bacteroidota; class Bacteroidia; order Cytophagales; family Flammeovirgaceae; genus Flammeovirga; species Flammeovirga pectinis. The sequence goes on along the minus strand of NZ_CP034562.1, from coordinate 1,339,167 downwards.
AGTATCCTACAATTACTGTTGAGACTCCAATTGAAGATCCTAATAAACTTTTTGGCAATGATATTGTTTTCTACTCTGATTATCAGATTTTCATTTCTGATCCACAATACAATGGATATCAAGGTAGAATTTTAATGTATCAAATTGAAAGTGGTATTTGGACTAAAAAGTCAGAAAAAAATATAGATTATAATTTCACAACTTTTTTTAGTGAGTTTGGAAGAAATCTTTCACTAACAGGAGATAGCTTTTCAAGAAATGTATTGATCTCACAATCTAAAGATCAGCTTTACATTATCAAAACTCCTACATCTACTCCAAATATCTTTAATGAATCTGATTCTTACTTATTAAACTCAATTGAACAATACCCGAATACGGAAATTATAAAAGACCACTTTAGTACTTTTGTAATAACAGAAGATTCTCCAGAAACTCAGAATTTATATTTAACGATGTTAAACAATTCTGATTATATATATTTCAAGACTTTAGTTAATATTACCCCATTTAATTCAATTCATGATGTTGTTAATATCCCCAACACTGATAACATTATTATAACAGGTGAAAGAAGTGGAAATGAAGTAATAGAATTATATACTCCTTCTACAGACTTTTCAAATTATACATTAAGCGTTTCTAAAAATTTAAATCCTACTTCTGTAAGTAGTCATTTAAAACTTTTTCAATACAATAATAAAATTGGATTACTATCAAGACAAAGTAATAAGGTTTTTATATACAATAATACTGACTTAAGTGTTGATGGATCTATTTCATTTTCATCGGTAGATGATTGGAATACATTTGGAGAAAGTATTTATCCAATAAGTAATAATTTTGTAATTGGAGATATTGGTGTAGAGTTGACAATTAATCAAGTTCCTTATACTACTGTTCAAGATGGTCAATGGCATGACAGTGACACATGGAGTAATGGTATAATACCTAACTATCAAGATGATAATTCTCTTGTAAATATTAAGCATAACGTTTCTTTAAGTCAGCATGAGAGTCCAAGAGAACTTATAGTTGAAGGCTCGGGTTCTTTAACACTAATTGAACATGAATCTGGTGAAGGGTCTGGGTATATTGAGCCTGATATTTTCACAAATAATGGATTAATAAAAATTAATGAGAATACTGGATTTAAAATTAGAGAAGCTGGATTAAATAATGGAATAATAGAGACATACTCATTAATTGAATTAAAAGGTGATTTCATTAATAATAATGGTATTAGTCTTTATAATGGAAATAGTATTCTTATTCAAGGTGATTATACTAACAATGGTACAATATCATATCATGAAGATAATGATAACACCTCAGGCTATATTATTCAAACTAATGGAAAAAATATATCGGTCGCTATTAACAGTTCAATACCTAATTTCTTAACTATTGAAGAAGGAGATGCAACTTCAATAGTTACGTTTTCAGGAAATCTAAGTATAAACGGTTCTTTTAATATTAATACAAACCTTGTAGATTTTAGCAGCTTAACACTAACAATGGGAATGGATATTGATGACAGTAATGTTCCAAATATCTTTTTAGACCATGATGTTAGTATTTATAGGTTAAAATTAGAATCTGATCTTCTAATTGATGGTTTTGGTAACGGCATCCTTAGTATTACCGATAATCTTAATTTATTACACGATATTACATTAGAAGGAGTTGATATTATTGTTACATATAAAAGTTCAGGAGATATTATTACTGGAGATGGTTACATCAATACAAAAGCAGGGTACTATAATGCTTTGTTATATGATTTATCCTCTAACCCTACTCCCCCATTTACTCTAAAAGCTCCTCTCCAATCTCAAATTGATTATGGCGAAGGTGGTGGACCAGAGGAATTCCAAGATGCTTCATCTGAAATAACAGTCACATCAATTGATTATAATTCAGGAACTAATTTATTTGTAATCTTCCCTGTAATTAATAGTGCTGATGTTGATGAAACAAAAACCATCAATACTAAAAAATATGGTGTAATACCTGGAAAATCATGGGAAATAGAAGGTGTTGGAATCAATAGTTTTGCATTTAATTTAAATGGCAAAGTCAATTCAACAGCCCCATTTACATCAGAGGCTTCTGACCTTGTTGCATATTCTTATTCAGAATCACGAGATCCTTCTGATGTTGTTACACCCGTAACTGGTGGTTTCCCTGATGTAAATTTTTCGGATATTAATGGTGATAATCTGTACTCTGTAGAAGTTCTAACTACTAGTTTGCAAAAAAGCTATGAAACTGCTAAAGATGGTCTGTGGTCTGATACAAATACGTGGTCAAATGGTATAATACCACCTTCTGATATAAATTCAATTGCTATTATTAATCATAGTGTAACATTAGATTATACTGAAACAATTGGAACTATTGAAATTGCTAATAACAAAACACTGAATGTAGATGGCTCTGGAGTAGAGTTAACAGTAAATTCAATAACAAATAATGGTATTTTAAATATTATTAATGATGCTAAACTTATAATCAATAATGAGTTTAATAACTCACTTCGAACCCAACTTGATCAAAATTCTGTTTTAGAATTAAATTGTGATTTTAATAATCAATCTCTTATTAATTTTGATGGTAATTCATCTTTATATATTGATGGTGAAATTAACAATGGAAGTGGATCTTATAACTTTAATTCAGAAAATACGAATGTAGTATTAAATCCTTCTAAAGATATTAGTATTGACATTGAGAGCTATATTCCAAATTTAACTATTAATGGATCAAATAAAATCACTTTTAACAATCAATTAAATGTTAAAAGTGATTTGACAATTAATAATAACAATCTTGATTTCACTACTACATCTGTAGAACTTGGTTTTGGAGGAGGAAACCCAATAAATATTGCTATTAATACTGACCTACATACTACATTCAAAGATTTAACAATTTCTAGCTATGCTCTTGTTGGTAGTGAATGGAATTCTCATCATTTCACTATTCTTGAAAACTTCACTTTATACGATACATTGGCTTTCAATGAAGACGAATGTATAATTAGATTAGGAGATGAAATTACAGGTGAAGGTGGACAATTAATAGATCGAGGAGGTTACCTTAAAGGTGATGAAATTGATTTAGGGTTCTACATTGATCCTTCTAAAACAAATAATCTTAGTATTCCTATTGTTCAAAGTCGTAGAAACCATGCTGGAGATTTCTATTTAGTGCCTACGAATATAGATATTGATTTATCAAACATCTCAAAAACTGTAGGTTATGATAATGCACCGTTAATAAAAGTGTTCCCCTACAAATCTGATTTTTATGAATTTACTTACAATGAAAGTAAATACTACTCATTTCCAGAAACTCAGTGGGTAGTACAAACAGAAGGTCTATCTAGCTTCACCAATTCAGTATCTACAAATTTATCTAGAATAAATGCATTCCCGCATGATTCTAATTTAAAATTTGCAATAAATAATATAACAGAATATTACAATAATGAGCAAGAAGCTCCATTAATTGGTGAGTTTTTTAATATATATGAAAACACTGTTTATAGTGATAGTGTTTTAACTTCTACATCTACAGTAGTATTAAATACTATAGAGAATAACTCCTTCTTCTTAATACATCCAATTACTAATTCACTTCGTGAAATTAGTAGTATAAACGATGGCGATTGGTACAATAATGCAACATGGGAAAATGGTGCAATTCCACAAACAGAAAGTGATAGTGTAATTATAAAGCACAATGTGAGTTACACTCATTATGTAGAATTTCCCGATAGTATTAAAGTTAGAGGACTTAATATAGAAAGTGGTGCTTTGTCTGTTAATGGAGATGGTTACAATGCTAAATTTAAAATTGCAAATGGACTTACAGTAAAAGAAGATGCTGTATTTAATTTATCTGATACAGAACTTATAGCACTTGGAAATATTGCTATTGATGGTACAATCGTTGAAGGATCGGTTTCTGAACTTCCTTCTCTTTTAAAGTTCTACGGAAATGAAATAAGTGGCACTGGTACTATCAGCATAAATCGATTCGAAATTCTTAGTACAGATATAGAGACAACTTCAGGAAGTTGGGTAAACAGATCTATTTATCCTTTAATACAAATTGATGGTTCAGGAGGATATATTGATGCTGAAGGAAGCATGATTACTACATTTTATCAACCTATTGAGTTTAATGATAACACTTCTATTTTTAAATCAATGGAATATGTTGTTCTTGAAGGAGATACAGAAGTAAATCAGACCTTTACAATTAATACAATTGATTCTGAATCAAATTCACATGATTACAATTTCAAATCTTTGACAATAAATAATGTCAATACTGTTAATGTAAATTCGAATACTGTAATAAGAGAACAATTAATATTGAATACTATTGAAAATGTTAATATTGCAGGAGTAACATCATTAACGATCAAGGGTATTAATGAAGATGATGATCCACTAATTGAAATATCTCCTTTAAGTATTACAAATGTTCAAAATATTATGGGTGATAATATCACTCAAAGTATTCTTGATGTTACACATACCGCTGATCAAAACAAACCTTATGCTATCAATACTAATGTTCAGTATTTAAATGTATCAGGTGATTCTCTTTTTGTTGTTGGTGAAGATGATAATTACACCAATAATCAAAATATACGCTTTCTAGCAAGTACTCCTTATTATTATGAAGGTGAAATTATAGTTTCAACTTTAGAAGATTCTGTTCGATTACCTGTTGATTATATTGGGGGAACTCTTCATGAAGATGAAAGTTATGCTCTTATCCAAACTGATGATGTAGGTAATAATATTCAAGCGATATCAACTTTTAGAACTTATCAAGACTATTCTAGTAGCGACTCCGTAATAATTGCTTTAAGTGATTTAATATCTATTGATCGTACTATCGAACAATCAATAAATATTCAATTGGCGGTTGTACATGTTCCTACAGCTGTCAATTCTGATATTATTGGCTATGAAAATATCACCATTACTCCTTATAATACTGTTCATTCTACCGATTTAAGTTCTATAGTAGATTTTGTTACTAGTTTTGAATTCAAAAATAGTACTATTGAAGATGAACTTGGGTGGACTTCTGAAGATTTAGAAAATTGGAATGGTAACTTTAGCTCATTATCAAATAGTGAAAATCACTTTACAATCAATGAGTTTGGTTATATAAAATCAATAAATTTTGAAAATACTAACTTAAACGGTTGGGATCTAAGCACTCTTTCATTATACTCTGAATTTCCTGGCGATGATTCTAAAGGGGAATTCCCTCCTGAAGAAACTGAAGGGGAGTTTGAAATTCCTATTTTCGAAAATGAAGGAGAAAATCTAATATTCCCTCTTACTTATTTAAGCGATATTTTTGTAAATGGAAACTTCCTAGATTTTAATGATTTTGGAGATTATGATTATGAGAGTTATACTATTACATACGACACGCCTGCAAATCCTCAAGATATATTCAATATCAGTTCTTATGTTGCAGGAAACTCATATTCAATTGACTTACTAAGTGAAGGTATTCAACATTATGGACAAACTGATTATACCTGGTATAAAGAAGTGGATGGAGTAAAAGTTGATCTAGAAAATCACACAAGTATTCAACCATTCTCTTTATATGATGATAGTGGAAAATATATTGTTGAATTAATTAATTCAGATAATCCTTATTTACCTGATTTCACTCTCGAAATTGAATTTAATATAAGTATGCAACTAGGTGTTCAAGATAAAGACTTAGTCGCAAGTATTTTGTCATCATTAGAAATTGAAACTACTGAAGATGATTTTAGAGATTGGGCTCCTGAAATATTTACAATTGATAATGAAGGATATGTAACAAGTATTGATATTAGCGGGCGAGATTTAACTACTCTGCCCTCTAACATTAATAATTTCATTAACCTTGAAACATTAAATATCAGTAACAACCATCTGTATTTCGATCAAATTCTTGCAGTTACTTATTCTGAATTAAGTCAGTTTAATTATCTTGATCAATCGTATAACGTAATTCAAAACAGTGATAACGTTGAGCATGGCAGTATAAACTTCACTTTTGATGGACAAATTGAAAACGATGAAAGCTTAACATATCAATGGGTAAGACAAAGTAATAGTGATGTTGTTTCTAACACTTCTAGCTTTGCTATCAACCCTATGACTATTAATGATGCTGATACTTATATTCTATCTGTACAACATGATAATGTTAGTGGGTTAGCTATTCAAATTCATCAATATGATATTAATCACGTATTAGGTAATGCAGATAAAGATGAATTAAAAACATTATTAACTGAAATTGGAGTCGATACTGAGTCTACGGACGATATGAGACTTTGGGGTGAAGACGAAAATATTGTAATTATTGACTCGACAGGTTATGTAACAAGTATTGATATTAGCGGGCGAGAATTAACTACTCTACCCTCTAACATTAATAATTTCATTAACCTTGAAACATTAAATATCAGTAACAACCATCTGTATTTCGATCAAATTCTTGCAGTTACTTATTCTGGATTAAGTCAGTTTAATTACCTTAATCAATCGTATAACGTAATTCAAAACAGTAATAACGTTGAGCATGGCAGTATAAACTTCACTTTTGATGGTACAATTGAAAACGATGAAAGCTTAACATATCAATGGGTAAGACAAAGTAATAGTGATGTTGTTTCTAACACTTCTAGCTTTGCTATCAACCCTATGACTATTAATGATGCTGATACTTATATTCTATCTGTACAACATGATAATGTTAGTGGGTTAGCTATTCAAATTCATCAATATGATATTAATCACGTATTAGGCAATGCAGATAAAGACGAATTAAAAACATTATTAACTGAAATTGGAGTCGATACTGAGTCTACGGACGATATGAGACTTTGGGGTGAAGATGAAAATATTGTAATTATTGACTCGACGGGTTATGTAACAAGTATTGATATTAGCGGGCGAGATTTAACTAATCTACCCTCTAACATTAATAATTTCATTAACCTTGAAACATTAAATATCAGTAACAACCATCTGTATTTCGATCAAATTCTTGCAGTTACTTATTCTGAATTAAGTCAGTTTAATTACCTTAATCAATCGTATAACGTAATTCAAAACAGTAATAACGTTGAGCATGGAAGTATAGACTTCACTTTTGATGGTACAATTGAAAACGATGAAAGCTTAATATATCAATGGGTAAGACAAAGTAATAGTGATGTTGTTTCTAACACTTCTAGCTTTGCTATCAACCCTATGACTATTAATGATGCTGATACTTATATTCTATCTGTACAACATGATAATGTTAGTGGGTTAGCTATTCAAATTCATCAATATGATATTAATCACGTATTAGGCAATGCAGATAAAGACGAATTAAAAACATTATTAACTGAAATTGGAGTCGATACTGAGTCTACGGACGATATGAGACTTTGGGGTGAAGATGAAAATATTGTAATTATTGACTCGACGGGTTATGTAACAAGTATTGATATTAGCGGGCGAGATTTAACTAATCTACCCTCTAACATTAATAATTTCATTAACCTTGAAACATTAAATATCAGTAACAACCATCTGTATTTCGATCAAATTCTTACGGTTACTTATTCTGAATTAAGTCAGTTTAATTACCTTAATCAATCGTATAACGTAATTCAAAACAGTAATAACGTTGAGCATGGAAGTATAGACTTCACTTTTGATGGTACAATTGAAAACGATGAAAGCTTAATATATCAATGGGTAAAACAAAGTAATAGTGAAGTTGTTTCTAACACTTCTAGCTTTGCTATCAACCCTATGACTATTAATGATGCTGATACTTATATTCTATCTGTACAACATGATAATGTTAGTGGGTTAGCTATTCAAATTCATCAATATGATGTTAATCACGTATTAGGTAATGCAGATAAAGACGAATTAAAAACATTATTAACTGAAATTGGAGTCGATACTGAGTCTACGGACGACATGAGACTTTGGGATGAAGACGAAAATATTGTAATTATTGACTCGACGGGTTATGTAACAAGTATTGATATTAGCGGGCGAGATTTAACTAATCTACCTTCTAACATTAATAATTTCATTAACCTTGAAACATTAAATATCAGTAACAACCATCTGTATTTCGATCAAATTCTTGCAGTTACTTATTCTGGATTAAATCAGTTTAATTATCTTGATCAATCGTATAACGTAATTCAAAACAGTAATGACGTTGAGCATGGCAGTATAGACTTCACTTTTGATGGACAAATTGAAAACGATGAAAGCTTAACATATCAATGGATAAGACAAAGTAATAGTGATGTTGTTTCTAACACTTCTAGCTTTGCTATCAACCCTATGACTATTAATGATGCTGATACTTATATTCTATCTGTACAACATGATAATGTTAGTGGGTTAGCTATTCAAATTCATCAATATGATATTAATCACGTATTAGGCAATGCAGATAAAGACGAATTAAAAACATTATTAACTGAAATTGGAGTCGATACTGAGTCTACGGACGATATGAGACTTTGGGATGAAGACGAAAATATTGTAATTATTGACTCGACGGGTTATGTAACAAGTATTGATATTAGCGGGCGAGATTTAACTAATCTACCTTCTAACATTAATAATTTCATTAATCTCGATGTTTTAGATATCAGCAATAATAAACTTTTCTTTGATGACATCGAACCATATTTAGATTATAATATTTCTTACGAAGAACAAACTTATAATTTCATCAGTCTTTACGATACCATTTCGTATGGAAATAGTTATTCCTACCAAGGACAATTAGAAGGTTTCGAGTCTTTAGAATATAATTGGTACAATACAGAAAATATTCAAATAGGTAACAATTCACTTTATAATATCAACTTTGCCACAGGTGATAGTACAGGAATAATAAGATTAATTGTTTCTAGTTCTGAAGTGGATAATTTAGATATTAAAATTGCAGAATTAAACCTAACCTATACTTTAGGAAATGAAGATTCTCTTCTAGTTAAGCAACTATTAGATGAAATTGGCTATACAAACTATTCTAACCAAGATGAATTTAGAACTTGGTTAGGTGAAAGAACAGAAATTGATAATTATGGTAGATTAATCACTATAGATTTATCTGCTTTTGATATTGATGGAAATGATAATTTATTAACTTCACTCCCCTCTCAGTTATTATCATTTAACTACTTAACGTCAATTAAATTAGAAAACAATCTTTTGTTCTTTGACGATTTAGATGGTGTGAAAAATTTATCAGAGATTATAACTTATAATCCTCAAAATTATAACAAGGTCGAAGAAACATATAATATAGTTCAGTATGATAATTTTGATAATAATTACTCTATTGAAGGATATGAGGGTGATTTAGTTTATCAATGGTATTTTAATGGTGAAATTGTTGCTAATGCAAATACTCCTCAATTAAATGTTGTAGACTTCAATATTTCTAAAGAAGGTGCATATAGTTTAAAAGTATCACACCCATCTTTATGGGAAGGACTTTCAATTGAAACTTCTACTATTAACTTAGTTTATCAAAGCTTAATTAGTGAAGAAGACTCTGCTGCATTATTTGAACTTTATACATACTTGAATGTTGATTTTGATCCTTCAGAACGTATTGTCTTGTGGCCTAGAATGGAGTTTGATGATAACGGAAAGATTGTTGGGTTAAATCTTCATGAGTTAGAAACCAATGGTGAACTTCCTGATTTAATTGGTAGGTTTACAGATTTAAAATCATTAAAACTATATAACAGTGGTATTACCACTCTTTCTGATAGTTTATGGACATTGACAGGAATTGAATATTTAGATTTGTCTAATAATAATATTAATGATAACAACATTAGCGGAATTCAAGATTTCACGAATCTTACTACTCTTTGGTTAAGCAATAACAACTTAACTTTAATGCCTAACTTAACAGGGAATTCTAAGTTGCAAAATCTAATTATTGACGATAACTCAATAATTTCAATTAGTGAAGAACTTTCAGGGTTAACAAGTCTAACAAACTTCTCGATTGCCGGTAATGGTATTACAACAATTACCATGGACTTCTCCGATTTAATTAACCTTAAGAAATTGAATTTCTCTAGGAATGAATTGTCTGTTTGGGATAACATGTTACCAAGTGGCTTGGAAGAATTAATACTTTACAGTAATCTTTTAACATCATTAAGTAACATACCTTCTACAATTGAGGTTAATGTAGCAGACAACTATTTATTCTTTGACGATTTTGATGGTTTCAACGATCAAAACTTGGCTTATTCTCCTCAAAATTATATTATTTACTATGAATCTATTGCTATGATTTCTGGAGGTGATTATACTTTTAATCTTCCAATTTCATTAGATGGGTTAACATATACTTGGTATAAGGATGGTGTAATTCAACCTTCGTTAGGATCTAAAACATTGGTATTCGAAAATATGTCAAATAATGACGTTGGAGTTTATAGCTGTTTTATCACACATACTTATTGGAGTAACCTATCTATTAAAGTAGCAGAAATAGGTATAGGTATAGACTGTGGAGATGATTTAGATGTTGCTTTACAAGCAAACACAACTACTATATTCTGTTTCGGTGAAGAGATTGAGGCTCAATTACAAGCCAATAGTACAGCTAGTAATCTCACTTTTTCTTGGTATAAAAATGATGAATTATTGCCATTATTAACTTCATCTGCAATCACAATACATGAACAAGGTACATACTCTGTTAAAATCAGAAACCTAAATGGTTGTATTGCTTTTTCTGATAGTATTATAGTTGCACAATCCAACCAATTATTAACTCCACAGATTGTAGTTAATCAAGATTCTTTATTTGTTGAAAACCCAGGTAGTTCTTATAACTATTTCTGGTATCTAGATGGAGAGTTAATTGATCAATCTGGTACAGAAATTTCTGCTAATGCTCCAGGTGATTATATGGTGGAAGTTATTAACAATAGTGGTTGTACAATGTACTCAGAAGAGTATACTATACAGAGTGATGTAATTAATAGTGTTGATGATTTAGCCTCTCAAATTACAATATCTATATTCCCTCAACCGGCAACTGATGTATTGAATATATCTACATCAATTGGTAAAGTGAATACAATTAGAATATTTGATCAATCTGGTAAGCTTTTTCCGGTTTCATTTAACACTTCTGGTAAAAATACCACTGTTAATGTAAATGGAATACAGTCTGGTTTATATGTGTTAGAAGTAAACACTACCTCTACAACATATCATGAAAAGATTCTAATCAACTAATAAATAAGTGATCAATATAAAAGCCCTTAGTTTTAAGAAACTAAGGGCTTTTTTTATCAATAATACTTATAATTATTTTGAGTTTACAATTGGAGTAGCTCTAATTCCTGAAGTCTTAATTTTTACAGTTACTGTACCCTCCTCTCCACTCTGCATAGCATTAAGCATAGAAAATAAACCTATCAAGAATATTAATGCTAAAATTTTAATTAATGCTTTCATGGAATGTTCAATAAAATAATTATGCTTTGTTACTAATACAATTGTTTACGAGCTCTTGTCAATAAAAGTGAATGAATTTAACAAAATAAGTATATAAACATAATAACATCTTTAAATAATTCAATTTTGCTCTTTACCCATAATTCTATTCATGAGAAAGTTGAAATAAAATAGGAACTGAATTAGTAGTATTAGATTACAAATAAGTAAATTGAATTCAGTAAAAAAGTATATTCATTAATTCTGTATGCAACCTAAAATTATTACTTTCTTTTTATTTTTGGTTTTAACCATTAACAGCTCAGCACAATCTCAAAATATTGACTTCACAAAAGACAATTTTCCTGATAGTGTAAAAGCATTGAAAGAGGCTTTAAGAGCTATAGAAATAGGAGATAACTATAGATCTAACTATCAAAATTATGATAGTGCTATTTTATATTATAAAATAGCAAATCAACTCAATTCAAAGAATTCAATTCTTAATTATAAGTTGGGTTTAAGTTATTTCAACTTAACAGACTACCCTACTTCAGATTCATTAATGGAAGTTTCTGTTGCATTAAATTCAAAATATCTCCCTGCTATTTATTTAAAGGCAAGATCTTTTCATTTACAACAAAAATGGATTAAAGCTCAAACTGCATACCATGAATATGTTTCAAAATATGATAATTATTCATCCCCTACTTTAGATGAGATTCAATTTTTATTACAACAAACCGAACAAGGGGAATTAATAGAAAAATCAGGTAAAGAAATAATTAACCTCGGTATCCTTAATTCTACTGCTGATGATGAAAATTTAAATTTACTACCAAATTCTAATCAACTTTATTTTAATTCAAATCGCTTTTCAGAAAATTCAATTCAAAAAGATATTGACGGCAATTATTACCAAAACATTTATTATTCTATACTAGACGACGACACTTTACTGAAGCCAAGTTTAGTAAAGCACTATAAAATAAATCCAGAAGGGAACAGTTCTATATGTTCAATATCCAAAAGTGGAAAGACTATGGTTATGTTTCTAGGTGGCTTTAAAGGTAAACTTTATTATTGTCGATTTAATTTAGAAGATTCAATAAAAATTCCTCACTCAAAAACAAAGTTACCAAGTCCAATAAACACCTATTTATCTTCTGAAGTTTCTGGTACTTTTACTCCTAATGGAAAAGAATTCTATTTTTCATCTAAAAGGAAAGGTACTAGGGGTGAATATGACATCTACTATTCTACTCGAAAGAAAAAAGGTTGGAATAAACCTGTGAATTTAAGTTCTATAAACACTCCTTTTAATGAGATTGATCCTTATTTTTCTACAAATGGAGATACCTTATTCTTTGCTTCTGATTCTCCAAAAAGTATTGGAGGCTATGACATTATGTATGCTACTAAAAAAGGTAACAATTGGTCGACACCAAAAAATCTAGGAGTAGGAATAAACTCTCCTTTTGATGACAAATCACCTTCCACATCAATTGATGGTACTATCATCTATTTTTCATCAAATAGAACAGGAGGTAAAGGAGGTTACGATATCTATAAAGCCCAACCTACATTTATAGCTGAGAAACCAAAATTAATTACAGAGTCAGAATCATTAGACGAAATTTTTAAACTTCACTTATTAAACACCAGTGTAATTATTAAAGATCAAACCTCTAAAGAAGCTTTAAAAGCTGCTGATATTTCTATTTTTAATATTGAAAATAATACTCTACTCAGAAAGCTAAAAACTGATAATAATGGCTTTTCTAAAATTGAAGCTATCCCTAAAAATACTCCTCTTGCAATAAATATAAATTGTATGGGTTATGAGATGCTTTCAAGAAATATTACAGTAGACTCCACTAAAAAAGAATACATTATAGAACTAAATAAAATAAAAGTAGATCAAAAAATCACACTTCAAAATATATTCTTTGATACAAATTCTAGTACACTTTCACCTTCATCAATAGGTGAACTAAATGCTTTAGTAGAATTTTTATCATTAAATAAAAATGTAGAAATCGAAATTGGAGGGCATACTGATACTTCTGGAAATGAAAAGGATAATCAAAAGCTTTCTGAAAAAAGAGCTAAAGCTATTGCTCTATTCTTAGAAAAAAATAATATTAATACAAGTAGATTAACTAGTAAAGGATATGGAGCTTCCGTTCCTTTAGAATCAAATGATACGGAAGAGGGAAAAGCAAAAAATAGACGAACAGAATTTAAAGTCATTAAAAACTAATTGACTTAAATTAATTGATGCTAATTTTTGAAAATGTATCTTCGCATATCAAAATAAAAAAATAACAATAATGATTGTAGTTACAGGCGCAGCAGGTTTTATCGGAAGCTGTATGATTGCTCGTTTAAACGAGGATAATTTTAATCATATAATTGCAGTAGATGACTTCTCTTTTCCAGAAAAAAACAAAAACCTTGAAGGTAAGAAAATTCTAGAAAGAGTTGAGCGTGAAAAATTCTTTGAGTGGTTAGATAAAAATCATTTAGAAGTAGAATTTATTTTTCACCTTGGAGCAAGAACAAGTACAGCTGAATTTAACAGAGAGATATTAGCTCATTTAAATACAGAATACACTAAGAAAATGTGGAATGCAACGATTAAGTATGCTATCCCATTAGTATATGCTTCTTCTGCTGCTACTTATGGTCTTGGTGAATTAGGTTATGAGGATAGTGAGGTTATTATCCCTGATTTAAAACCTTTAAACCCTTATGGAGAATCAAAAAATGAATTTGATATTTGGGCATTAAAGCAAGAACGTAAACCTATGTTTTGGGCGGGCTTAAAATTCTTTAATGTTTACGGTCCTAATGAGTATCATAAAGGTAGAATGGCATCTGTAGTTTTCCATGCTTTTAATCAAATTGGAAAGACTGATGCAATGAAATTATTCCAATCTCATAATCCTGATTATAAAGATGGAGAACAACAACGTGATTTTGTGTATGTGAAAGACGTTGTTGATATGATGATGTTCTTAATGTATGACCGTAAAGCTAAAAATTCGGGTATATATAATGTTGGAACTGGTGAAGCTAGAACTTTCCTAGACTTGACGAAGTCAACATTTAAGGCTATGGGTAAAAAAGAGGATATTTCTTATATACCGACTCCTGAAGATATAAGAGACAAGTATCAGTATTTTACTGAAGCTACAATGACTAAAATGAGAAGTATTGGGTATAAAAAGCCTTTTACTAGCTTAGAAGAAGGTGTTGAAGATTATGTAAAAAACTACCTTTCATCAGAAAGTAGATACTAAGTATCGTTTTTATAATGGAAGAGGCTTATATACATTGCTGTATATAAGCCTCTTTTTATTATTGTAATTCTAAAATCATTGCTTGTTTACCATTAATTTTGATAGTACTAATATCTGAATATACTATACCAGATATTATTTCTTTTCCTTTTGTTGCTCCACTAATAGCACTTTCAAAATTAGATGTATCTATTGTAACTACTTTTTCCTCGTTATTATTAATAATTATCATAACAGTTTCTTCTACTGTTTTTCTAAAATAAACGTAGACATCATCATTTGGTATATAATGAATTAGTTTGCCTTTATGAATAGCTGAATTACTTTTTCGCCATTGCAATATATTTTTAAGGTAATCGTAAACATCATTTTCAATAGCTGTTCTACCTTCTAGCTCAAAAGCACTACGTTCGTCTCCTTCCCATCCTCCAGGAAAATCTAAACGTAATGAAGCATGATCAGACTCAAAACCTTCATACAATAACTCAGTACCGTAATAAATTTGAGGAATACCTCTAGTCGTTAATAAAAATGTCAACGCCAACTTCACTCTTTCTGGATCTTTTAAATTAGACATCACCCTGTTTACATCATGATTATCTAAGCAAGTAACCAAATTATAAGGGTCAGGGAAAAGATAATCTTGCGTAAGGTGATTGGCTAATTGACGCATTGGGCTATTCCAATCAGGAGCATCATTTTCAGGGCTAAAAGCCGCATTAGCAGCAAAAGATAAAGGCATATCAGTTACAGAAGGAAGATAAGAATCATACCCATCTAAATTATTAGCCCCACCTGCAAAGTAAGAAGCCACAGGAGTTTCTTTTACTAAAATCTCTCCCACGATATTAAACTGAGGATACTCCTCCATAATTTCTTTTGTCCATCTGGATGCAAAAGCTTTATAAGCATATCCAAAAGTATCCATTCTGATACCATTTAAGCCAGCATATTCAATCCACCAAATAGTATTTTGAATAATATAATCTGCAAGTATTGGGTTATTTTGATTTAAATCGGGCATTTTTGGTGTAAACCACCCCTCAACATTCTGATCAAAATCTTCTTTAGATGCATAAGGATCTAATTGTTTTGTTACTTGATAATTTGTGCCGTAATATTCACTTTCTTTTTTTCCATCTTCCCAATAAGATTGATGGTTTAACCAATCTGACATTGGAAGATCATTCATCCACCAATGGTCAGAACCAATATGATTAAAGACCAAATCCATTACTACTTTTAAATCATTATCATGGCAGGCTTTTACTAATGCTTTATACTCTTCGTTTGTACCAAATCTTGGATCAACTTTATATAGATCTGTCATTCCATACCCATGATAAGATTGTTCTGAAGAATTGTTTTCTTGTACCGGGTTCAACCAAAGTGCTGTTACACCAAGATCTGTAAAATAGTTTAGATGATCTGCAATACCCTTCAAATCTCCACCATGACGACCGTAAGGTTCTTCTCTATTCATTTTTTGAGTCATGCCCTCAACATTATCTATTGTTGGGTCCCCGTTCGCAAACCTATCAGGCATTAATAAGTAAATTACATCTGATGGATCGAAACCAATATTTTTATTGTCAATACTTTCTCGTGCCTTCAACTCATAGTTTATCGTATGAATAACTTTTCCGTTTGCTAGAAATTGAATGGGTACTTTACCTGGGAGAGTTTCTTCTGTAATTTCAAGATATAAGACTAAATAATTAGGGCTCGTAACTTGTATTGATTGTTTTAATACAACACCTTTATATTCAATTTTTGGTTTAGTTGAAGATATATTATCTCCATGAATCATTACTTGTAAAGTCGAATTTTTCATACCAACCCACCAAAAAGAGGGCTCAACTTTATCTACCGTAATTTTTGATTTAGAAAACAATGTTAGCGATAGCATAGATAGCAATAGGGTGATAATTAGTGATTTAATCCGCATAGTTTTTAAGTTAATACAATGGGTTTCTTACTTAAGAATTAATACAATACCAAATAAAACACTTTTTGATATTGTCTTTCTCTAAAATAAAAAAAGGCTAGCATATTTCCATGCTAGCCTTAATATATTCTTAAAAATATCTTATTGCCTTATTATTTTCTTGATTGCCTTATCATTAACGGTAAGCAGCTCGACATAATACATACCTACTGGAAAAGATGATAAATCAATATTTATAGTGTTATTTGTAGCAAATTGTTCAAAAGTACTAATAACTCTACCCATATTATCTCTAACTAAAACCTCTACTTGACCTGCTAAAACAGTTCCTGTAAATTGAACAAGAGAACTTGTAGGGTTTGGGTATGCTTTTATGGATTGAGAGGTTTTGTTATCCTCAATTGCATTTGGATTTTCAATTGAATATGTTAAATCATTAATATTAGCACGTATAGTCTGGTTACCTGTAGACGTTACTTCTATATCATCTCCATAAGTAGATGCTTTAAGCTTATTAGGTCCTGCATGTCCCCATTGTCCACCATTCCAAGACTTTTCGTCAATTATTTTAAAAAATTCTCCTTTAGTCAATTGAACAGATTCTAATACAAACCCTCCTTCTCCGTCACTTTTCATTTCTATAGCAGATGAAAGGTCCCAACCGTTACCTAAAATATCCCCTACAAGAAATAACTTTTTATTGTTCTCTTCAAAGTCAACAAAATACTCTCCTTCTGTTACACCTTGTGTATCAGATACTTTTAAAGACATTTGGAATGGTTTATCTGTCGATGATAAACTAAAAAAGTCATTAGGTACATATGAAGCCACATATTTATTCCCTTCTTTAGTCATTGAAATAGTGTTTTTATTAGATATATTTCCACTTCCATGGCTATCTAATACAACACCTGCTTCTAGCGTAATAGATGTTCCAAAAGTTTTATCTGATGCATTAGGATCAAAATATATTTTAATTTCCTCATCTTGTTTAAATCCATAAGGATTAACCTCAAAAATTCTTTCAAATCCAGTAACTAAACCATCCACAGGAGTTGTTACTCTAATATTAGTAAGAACTTTAAATTCTGATGCTTTTAGAGTAAATGTTCCAGATGCATTAACTTCATCACCATCATTAAAATAACTATACCATGTTGAACTAGCATCAGAATAATCATAGGTATGTGATTCTTCATTCAATGAAAAATTACCTACTATTCTAATATGAATTGCCCCTTTATCTAAAGAAATAGTTTTCATCTCACTTTTTAAATCAAAAGTATATTGATCATCTGCTAGATCTCCTAAATCATAATCATTTCTTAGTTTAATTAGAGCTGTATACACATCTGATAATTGCTTTCTTATAGCATCATTTTGAGTATCAAAATCAGATATTAATGGTTTTTCACTTGTTCTGTTACCATCATTAACCTCACCTTGATATTCGCTTTGATTTATTGATACATTATAGCCTGACTCTCCAAATTGCCATATCATTTTTGGCCCAGGAACCATAAAGAAAAATCCTGCTGCTAACTTCTCTCTATCTACACCATTTTGTAAATCTGTTAAATCATACAATTGAGATACTTGTCCGTTAGCTTCGGAATCATAAATTAAACGTTCTTCATCATGAGATTCCATATAAGACATCACTCCTGTTATAGGCATATCTCTAGTTTTAGGTGATTGCCAATCTAAATTTGCATTACCACCCTTTACAACTTCTCTAAAATCATGATTTGCATTTCCCCAAAGTGTAATTCCTTCTTTTGCTAAAGCTTGTTCCTCATCAAGATCTGATAAGTGTTCAAAGATTACATAAGCGTTAGGGTTTCTCTTTTTGATTTCATTAGTCATTCTTACTAATAAATCAATTCTATCTTGATCGTATTTACTACCCCAATCATCGCTTCCTGTTTTTGGATTATTACCAAAACCTTTCGTAAAGTCAAAGCGATAACCATCCACATTGTAATATTTCATCCAATGTGCATTAATACTATCAACCAATGCTTGAGTATATTCACTTTCATGATTAAAATCAGGACCCCAACCTTTTACAGCATCATTATCAAAATTTGATTCTTCATTATACCAAGGATTACTGGCATTTGGAGCATCATAAATTTCACCATTATTATACATTTGACAGAATGGAGAAGATTGAGTTGAATGATTTAAAACCAAATCTAAAACAACAGCCATTCCTTTTCCATGTGCTTCATCTATAAATTCTTTTAATTTATTTTTTGATCCATAATACTTATCAGGAGCAAAATAGAAAGAAGGATTATATCCCCAAGAACTATTACCATCGAATTCATTCACAGGCATAAGGTGAATTGTATTAGCACCTAGAGCTTGTATTTTATCTAATTCAGCTATAGCTTCTTCATATGTAGATGATTTAGAAAAATCTCTGATTAACATTTCATATACTACGGCTTCACCAATTGATACAGGCTGAAAAGATGTGTTTTTCCAAACATACTCTGTTTGATTTATTTGTAAAATAGATGCCTTTAAACCACTTGCTTCAGTAGGGTACGCTATTAAATTTGGATATCTCTCATAACCATCATTAATGTACTTATCTTGTTCATCAGATACCTTTTCAGTATAAGGATCTGCAATTATCAAATTACCATCTATAAGAAATTGATAAATATATTCTTGATTAGCATCTAAACTTGAGAATGTATACCACCAATAATTAGCATCAGTTTCAACATCTAATTTCATAGAGTACGCACCTGTATCACCCCAATTATTAAAACTCCCTATAACATTCACAAATTGCTTTAATTTAGCAGGATCTTGTAATACAACAGTAACTTCTGTTCCATTGTAGTTTGGACCTAATAATGATGCATACGAAGGTCTATCTGCTTTCACAACAGTAGCTCCTACAAAATAATCTAATTTTTCTATTGCTGTTAAACCATCAGCACTAGCTGAAACCTCTATATTTAGGTCTCCACTTGATACACTTTGAATTGTATGAGATATAGATGTTCCTGTTAATTCTTTTACAACAGTAGAATTTACTTTTATTATTAACTTTGAACTTGATGGTGATGTAGCTGAAATTACTACATTATCTCCTTGTTTAAAGATATCATTTTTAAGAGGAGAAGATACATTAACAGCTACAGATAAATCACTTAATGTAATACTTAAATCACCTGTTTTCTTTTCACCGTCTTTTGTTTTTACTAAACAACCAATTGTTTTTAAAGATGTTGGATCATTTGATACTCCAACAATATCTGCAAATGTTTTATATGAAGCAGTATTATGAGTTATTGGAAATTCGTAAGTATATGTTTCATCTGTTACTTTGGTAAGTTTAGCTGCATCTTGAGAAGCATTCCATTCTGTACCATTTGTAAGGAAATCTCCTACATTACTCCATCCCCAAATATAAAGATTATCTTCTCCTGCGAGGTCAGTACCTGCAACACTAAATGTAATCTTAACATTTTCAGTCAATGCAGTTACATTAGTTGGTGATGTTGAAATAGTTTGTCCATTTGCCTGTAATGATAATACAGCAATTGAAGTCACTAAGAAAATTAGATTAAGTAAATACTTTCTCATAAACTCGTATTAAATGTTAGTAGTTCTTTCATTTTCAATCATAAAGGTATTAATAACACCTAACGAATCAAAATATATAAAATATTAATTATCAGTTATTTACGATCAACCGATAGCGCAATCGGTTTCGATTAAAAATAAAAAAAGAGTAGAATAAGATAAATCCTATTCTACTCTTTTTGTCTAATTAATTTTTGGTCATTGTAAAAGTACCAACAGCAGAATCACCAGATTCATCAACTGTTAACTCAATAGTATAATTACCAGCTTCTGTAATAGCAATGTTATCTCCATCGTGAACTAAAGCTTCAGTAGTACCACCTAAATTTACAGCCCAATCATCACTTTTTCTAAATTTTATATTACCTAAAACAAGATCTAAAGTTATAGAATATACTTCTGTTTCAGCATTATAAAGTAGATCTTGATCTGCATCCCAACTTCCTGTTGCGTCACCAATAACACCCCATAAGCCATCATTTTCATGAGCAACTCTATCTGTAGGTTCTTCACTGTTATCTTCTTCTCCTGGTTCTTCAGCAGGTTCTTCTGTGTTATCTTCTACAACAGCAATTGTTGTAACTGTCAAATCATGAGGGTCAGAAACTGTTACAACTTCATTATTGAAATGACTTACAACACCAATTTTGAATGAGACAGCATCACCTGCGTCTTCAAAACTTCCTGCTGCTTCTTTTATTGCTGCATCCATTTCTCCTACTGTTACGGCTGCAGATAGTTCTGTTGTTTCTTTTAGTACTACAACACCACCACCATAATAAATCGAAAGTTCATAGTTATTCGCTTTCTCATCACCAAAACTTGCTTCAGTCCATGTATATGTTTCAAAGACATTGTCTACTTCACTAGCTTGTAAAACCGCTTCCGTATTAGTTGGAGCTGTTAACTGAGAACTTTCTGGAATTAAATCTTCTACAATTGCTTCTAGCTCATCAGTTGAACAAGAAGAAAATATAAATGCAGATAAAATAAATAGTAGTGAAGCTGATAAAAAGTTTAGCTTTTTCATTTTCATTTTCAATTAAAATTAATAGTAAAAAGTTATTCAAAAAGTTGTGCGCACTAGAAAGCTGAAACCACAACGAGGTACACTTTCTCTTTTTTTGATATGTCAATATATGTAAATTAAAACAACAATAAAAAAATTAAACACCTCATTTTCAAGTATTTAATCGAAACCGATTGCGCTACCGATTGAGTTTTATAAATAAAAAAAGGTCTTCTTCCATATGAGGAAGAAGACCTTAAAAAATAAACTTATATTATTTACAAATTAGTTCTTTTGCAAAGTATATGACCAATTTGGAGCCGTTGATAAATCCATTGTCACAGTATAATTTCCTGCCTCAGTAATTTTGATATTACCCGCATTAAATTTTAAAGAATTATCTCCTGAATCACCTTGACCAAAGTTTATTGCCCAATCATCATTAGCTCTAAACTTCATTTCACCAACAACTAAATCAATATCTATAGTCCATGTGTTTGAAGCACGAACATATGTCATATCTTGATCAGCATCCCAGCTTCCAGTTGCGTCACCAATAACACCCCAAGCAACAGGAGTAAGTGTATAAGAACCTTCATCTGCACCATCAAAAATTGTAGCTTCAACTCTATATTGTTGAGCTGTTGTTGAAATACCTGTTGGTATATTACAGTTTCCAGGATCTGAACCTCCGTTAGCTGACTTAGAAATCAAGTCTACAGGATTATCTGCAGGAAGACCCGCTGATGTTAAACCGTATTGAGATTCCCAGTCACCACCAATTGTTACAAATTTAAATTCACCATTTGCAGGAGTTCCATCTTCTTTAACTGTTAAAGGCATATATCCTTCATAATTACCATCAAAATTCAATGATGCTAATGTATAATTTGGAGCATTATTGTTCCAACCAGAGAAATCTCCTGGCATATATACTTTAGGGTAATTAATTGCAATAAAAACTGGATTAACAGTAAATGCTAAATTACTTGAATATAAAGTATCTACATTAGGTGTAACTGTAGTCACAACTCTTGAATATACTTTGTGTGCATTACCCGCAGATAAACCTAATGCCAAAACAGCATTATTCATTGTAGCGTAATTTACAGGAGTTTCATCTGCCGCTGTAGCACCTAATGCTTGTGTAACTGCAAAGTCTTCTGTATTTGATAGTTCAAGAACATAGTTTCTTTGAAGATTAACACCAGAATAATCTGATGGAGTCCACATAAAAGTAGAGAATACTGAATCTTCATTATTCACTGCCTCTTCAGTAATGACATAAATGTTATTTGAATCAACAGATTCAGGTAAAAGTTCTGCAGATACATAAGTATCTGAAGAAATTTTTGGTTCTGTAGTATTTTCTTTACAGGCTGTCATTGCAGCCAATAACGAAAGTCCTACACAAAATTTATTTAAATTTTTCATTTGTATCTTATCAAAAATTTATTCTTCCTACACTGTATGGTTACAGTGTAGGAAGTATTGAATTAATAACCAGGGTTTTGAACTAAATTAGGGTTTGCTCCTAAATCAGATGAAGGTATTGGACAAACATTATAGATAGATGATGTTGAAGCACCATCTTTAACGCCACCTTTAAATTGCCAAACATAAGCACCTCCAGTAAATTGACCTAATCTTATCAAATCTGTACGTCTTAAACCTTCCCAATAAAGCTCTCTTGAACGTTCATATTTAATTATTTGTTCAACATTCACTTCAGAAGCTTTAAGGTGTTCTGCTACAGGTACATTTGCTCTAGTATATAATGCATTTACATAGTTTAATGCTTGAGATTGAGAAGCTCCTGCAACACCTCTTGCCGCTAATTCAGCGTAATTCAAATATGCTTCAGCTAAACGAAATACAATAAAGTCTGTATCTACAAAGTCACCTGTAGGATCTGAACCTTGAGCTCCAGCTCTTGTTTTATTACGGAATTTAGCGATTGCATAACCTTCGGTAAACTGAGTTGGATCATTAATCTCTTCTTTTTGACCATCTGTGTGGACTAAGTTTCTATCATCAACTGACTTATATTGTAAAGTTTGAGTTAATGTTTTCATAGAACGATTACCGCCCCATCCACCATTCACACCAAATTCTGTAGCATCCATAGTACCTCCAATAGAAGCATGAATTAGATATGCAGAACCACCATATGATTTAGATCTTAAACCATTTTCGTTATGCGACCAAATAATTTCACTTCCAGAAGTATTATTATCTGCTAAAAATAAAGTTTGATATGCAGAATATGTAGAACCTTGATTATTCGTTACCAAAGCATAACCTGAATTCAATACTTTATTTGTATAAAGTAATGCACTATCATATTTAGCAGGTTGCCCGTAAGACTCTGCATTTAAATATAACCTAGATAATAACATCCATGCAGCAGCTTGGTTTGCTCTACCTGTTTCTGCTCCAGGAGCAGGTGCTGATAAATCAGCTTCTACAGCTCTTAATTCAGAAGAAATGTAATTAAACAATTCTGGTCCATTTAATTTACCAGCAGGGTTTGGTAAAAATTTACCAACACCATCAGCTTCTGTTGTAAATGGTATACCATTCCCGAATAAATCTAAGGCATGCCAATAAGAATATGCTCTTAAGAAACGAGCCTCATTGTACATTTCTTTAGTTGACAGACCATCAACTACAATATCTGTATCTTTTGTATTACGTATAAATTCATTACAAATAGATATTTGATAGAAAATTCTTGAATACAAAGCAGATATAAACTCGTTGTTAGAACCCCAAGACATGTAACTTAATTTTGGTAAGTTACCATCTGCCCAACCATTGATTGTTTCATCAGTTGGAAATTGTTGAAGCTCCCAGTATCTACGAATATATTGAGAAGCACCTTCATCAATACCTCCAATATCTGCATCACCTGCAGGACCTACTTGACCTGTTACAACATAGCCTGAATATAATTTAGCCAAGGCTTTTGTATAATTTGACGGGTCATCGAAAACATCTGCTCCCGAAATTGTATTAGGATCAATTGGAGTCGTATCCAAATCACCTACACATGATGTGAACGATAGTGCTGCAACTGATGCAACAACAGCTAGCGTTCTTTTTATATTATTTAATTTCATTATTATTTCTTCAATTAGAATCCAACATTAACACCTACCAAGAATGTTCTTGGACGAGGGTATACATCATTATCAATACCTCCGCTGATTTCTGGGTCAAGACCTTTGTAAGGTGTTACAACAAAAACATTATTTACAGTACCATATACTCTCATAGAGATTGCACCATTTTTAATATTATTGAAATTGTAACCTAACATGATGTTATCAAGACGGAAGAATGAAGCATTTTGTAAGTAGTAATCAGAAAAATACTGAGGGTTTTCAAATTCTGTATTTTTAATATCACTATTTAAGTTACTTAAGTAACCACCACCTGTTGTTGTGTACATACCTGCATAATATGCACTATTAGAAGCTACGTTATTGTATACATAATTTCCAAAGTTCCAACGACCTGCTAATGAGAAATCCCAATTCTTATAAGTCATTTTAGAAGTAATACCCATATATACTGTTGGAGCAGGGTCTTCTTTTCTAACTTTATCATCATCGTTAATTAAACCATCTTGATTTTGATCAACGTAAACACCTTCTAATGGTTTTCCATCATTGTTGTAAACTTGTTCATAAACAAAGAAAGAACTTGCAGAATGCCCTTCTGAATGAATTTGAATTGTATTACCAGTACCACCAGCAATACCTCCTGTAAATACTCCTTTGTAATTTGGATCATTTACTTGTGTCAATTTCGTAATTTTATTCTCGTTATAAGTTACATTGTATCCAAGATCCCAATGGAAATCAGAAGTAGAAATAGCCTTATAATTAATCGAGAATTCTACACCTTTATTTTCTAAATCACCAACATTAGTTAATAATTGGTTAGTTAAATTAGATCCAGCTGGTACAGGAATCACGTTAAGTAAATCTGTAGTATAACGTTGATAAACATCAAGTGTACCAGTAATTTTATCATCTAAGAAACCATAATCTAAACCAATGTTATAAGTAGTAGTTTCTTCCCATTTGATATTTTTATCGTATCCACCTGGACGCATTGTTGTAGAATAATATGGAGAACCATCAGGTAAATAAAACTCATAATCTGCAGTATTTTGAGAGGCAGTATATGTATTCAAATATGGATAATCTCCATTTCCGATATTTTGTTGTCCAGTAATACCCCATCCTAAACGTAATTTTAAAGAACTTACTGCATCAGATGTAGATAAGAACCCTTCTTTCTTGATATTCCAAGCGAAAGCTAATGCTGGGAATAAACCAAATCTTGTTTCAGGAGAAAATCTTGACGTTCCATCTTGACGAACAGTTGCAGTCAAAAGATATCTATCTTTGAATGTATAATTTAAACGTCCAAAGAATGAAACAATGTAAGATTCCGTACGGAAGATTTTTTCTGGTTGTTGAGGAGGAGTTTGATCATTATTATAGTTGTTTGTGTAACTATATTCCTCTCTCCAGAAATGTTGCCATGAATAACCTACCATCACATCTAATCTAGAATCAATTGACTCAAGATCTTTAACATACTGTAAAGTAAAGTCTAATAATTCATTCTTTTTCTCTTGTTTATAAGGAGAATACTGGCCACCACTAGCATACATGAATGCTGCATTTGTAGGTACCAATGTTTTACCATCAGATTTAGAGTAATCGTAACCTAAATTCAAATTAGCTTTTAATTCAGGTAAGAAGTGAAATTTATAATCTAACTGTGCATTACCTACAAATCTATTTACACCAGAAGTGTTTGCCTTTTGATCTAAAAGAGCTCTTGGGTTAGCAGTTGCAATAGTGATTGGATCACCTGTACCTGCATCTAACCATGAATGGTAACCTCCAAATCTATCAAATTCACTTGAAGGATCTTTAGCTTGTTGAGTAGGATCGTAACGTAAAGCACTACCAATTGCACCATTGTCAGCAAATGTATTTTGAACATTCATATATTTAGCATTCACATTTACTTTTAAATGATCATCTAATAATGAAGGAGTTAAGTTTAATGCCACAGTAGTTCTATCCATGTGAGAAGTCTCTAGGATACCATCATTGTAAGTGTAACCAACAGACGCTCTAAAAGGAACAACATCTGCAATTGAACCACCAACAGCAACATTATGATCAGTAGATATTGCATTTGAATATACTTGATCTTGCCAGTCTGTATTATTTGAACCCAATAAGTCTGTAACTGCAGCTTGGTTAGGATATCTTTGTTTTAATACTTCAGTAAATTCATTAGCATTTAAAACATCGATTTTCTTTGGCACTGTAGCCACAGATACATTACCCGAATAATCAATTTTTAACTTACCACTTGAACCTTTCTTAGTTGTAATAATAATTACTCCATTTGATGCTCTTGAACCGTAAATTGCAGTTGCAGATGCATCTTTTAAAACTGTAAATGTTTCAATATCATTAGGGTTAACTGTGTTTAAAGGGTTTTGCATACCTGTGACACCTTCGTTATCAATTGGTACACCATCAATTACAATTAAAGGATCATTAGAAGCTGATAAAGAAGACCCTCCACGAATACGGATTGTTGATCCAGCACCAGGAGCACCACCAGAGTTCGTCATTTGAACACCAGCTACTTTACCATTTAATAATTCTTGAGGAGAAGTAATTGCACCTTGGTTAAAATCAGAAGCTTTAATAGCTTGGACTGACCCTGTAGCATCTTCTTTCTTTACGCTACCATAACCAATTACTACAACTTCTTCAAGTTGCTCTGCATCGACTTCCATAAACACATCAATTGTTGCTGCATTTCCTACAGGCACCTCTTGTGCCATGTAACCAATGTAACTTACAACTAATACATCATCGCCATCTGCAAGTGAAATTTTGAATTTACCGTCAAAATCGGTTGTACCACCTTTAGTAGTACCTTTAACTAAAACAGCCACACCCGGTAGTGGGTCGCCATTTTCATCTACAACAGTACCTTGTACAGTTCTATCTTGAGCGAATGTCACTAAAGAGAACAATAAAAGTAGCATCGTTGTAGCTAAACGCCATGTAGAGTTAATGCTCATTTTCATACTTAAACAATTAGACAAATAGACAGGTATTTATTAAAAATAGGATTAGAATAGAATTAATTACAATAGATCATATCAGTGTAATATTTTTAATTAGATGAATCTTTTTTCATTTCCATTTAAAGATCACATGTATGTTAATCCAATCCAATCTTGAAAAAATACAATTAGCAAATCCAGTTTTTCCTTCGTTGCTAATGCAAAATAGTGACTTATTCTTTTAGTACAAAGAATTATTTTTCACTTTTATTAAAAAACTTTAAGTTAAAAGACTTTGAATTTTTTAATAGCCTTTAACATAGCTTTAATTTAACACAATATTTTTAATTAAAAAATTAAATTAAAACAGAACAATAATACTACTAAATATCATTTTACATATATAAAATTCTATTTAAGACTATTTAAGAGATTTAACGATTATTACACAACCTTATAGAAACACGTAGTTTGTACACATTTTAGGGGGTGTAAAAACACAATGAAAAAATATTGAAGTTTTACTGAGAAAAACACAAAAAAAATGAAATTTCATTTTTCAATCGGTTGCGCAATTTTTTTGATTTTTAGTAGATTAAATAGGTCTATTCATTCCATTTATCTATATTTTCGGAATACAATACAATTTTGAACTAATTTATTACAATCTAATAGTATGAGGAAAGAGCAATACACAATGCAAGATATTGCAAATGAATTGGGGATTTCTAAATCAACCGTTTCACGTGCTCTCAAAAATCATCCAGATATCAGCCAGGATACTAAAAATGCTGTCAACAAACTGGCTAAAGAAAAGGACTACCAACCTAATTCATTAGCTCTAAGTTTAAGACACAATAAATCTTTTGTGCTAGGTATTATAGTTCCAGAAATTGTCCATGACTTTTTTGCCAATGTTATTTCAGGAGTTCAAACTGTAGCTTATAATGAAGGTTATAATGTTATGATTTGTATTTCTAATGAAAGTATAGAACAAGAGGTAGTAGATACAAAAGCAATGTATTCTAGTAGAGTTGATGGTTTATTAATTTCAACTACAAAGAAAACTACTGATTTATCTCACCTTCAAAGCTTAGTTCGTAAAGGTGTTCCTTTGGTAATGTTTGACAGAGTTTCTGATGAACTTGATGTTAGTAAAGTAATTACAGACGACCACCATGGTGCTTATTTGGCTACAGAACATTTAATTAAGCAAGGTTGTAAAAAAATAGTCCATTTAAGTGGTCCTAATAATCTTGCTATTGGAATTAATAGAAAAGAAGGTTACAAAGCTGCTCTTAGAGATTATAAAATAGCTGTTGATGACAACTTAATTATTCCTTGCCCGCTTGGAGACTTAAAAGAAGCTACAGAAGTTACCAAACAACTTTTAGATTCTGATTTAAGTTTTGATGCCATTTTTGCAAATAATGATGTTACAGCAATTGGTGCTATGACTTCGGTAAAAAATAAAGGTCTAAAAATACCCGAAGACATCTCAATTGTAGGTTTTGGAGATTGGCGCTTGTCTAAGTTACTCGAACCACCTTTAACTTCAATAGAGCAATCAGGTATTGATATTGGAATACAAGCTGCAACTCTTCTTCTTGAGCAAATTAAAGCCGAAGAAAAAGATAAAGAGTTTAAACCAAGAACTGAGATTATTAAAAGTAAACTCATAAAAAGAGAATCTAGTACACAGAGATAAATAATATTTTATTTTAAGTATCATTATAAAAAGCCACCTCTATAATAGGTGGCTTTTTGTATTTAGGCAACAAATGACAATAAACTCTTTATAAATTTCTCTAAAATCTATTATCTTGCTTTATATTCGATAGCATCATTGTACATTCTCTTATGTCCAAACACTTAATAGTATTTTTTCTATTTCTATGTTCACCCTTATCTTATGGGCAACAATACAATATTTCTAGTTTCACAATCCATAATGGATTAAGTGACAACTCATGTATGGCTTTAATTAAAGGTCCGCATGGTAGTATATGGGCAGGTACTCAAAGAGGAGGTATTAGTATTAACAATAGCCAATCATTTATTACAATAGATGCACACCTAGGTTTATCAGACAATAGAATTTTAGACTTTGCTGAAGGTGAAAAAAACGAATTCTGGGTTGCAACTACAAACGGTATTAATCGAATAGTAAATAGAAAAATCAAACAATATCTTGTAAATAATAAAACTAGATATAGTGTAAGAGATATAGAATATGATTCTATAAATAAAACATTGTATGGTATCAATTCAAAAGGTCATGTTTTTAAATTAAATCAGGAATTTGATAAAATTAAAAACATCAACTTACCAAAAAACATTAGTCGTTTTACCTGCTTAAAAAGTGATAACACAGGGAAATTATGGGTTGGAACAAGAAGTCATGGTATTTTCATTATTGAAAAAGATTCAGTTATCAAGCGAATAGTATTTGATAATGATATAGAGATTAATGTCATAAAACATTTCGATAAAACCAAAACGATAATTGGTACTAACAAAGGGGTAAGAATAATAAATAATATCAGTGATGTTTCTCCTTATCAATTCTTAAGAAACCTTCATGTACAATCACTTCTCGTAGATCAATATAAAAACCTTTGGATTGGTACTAAGTCTGATGGTGTTTACATTACAAAAGATGGAAAAATAACACAGCACATCAATAAAAGTAATGGTATAGAAAATAATGTAACAGCTATTGTTGAAGATGATGAAGATGGTATCTGGATAGCAACAGACAATGGTATATTCAGATATAATAATGATGCATATACTTTCTATGGAAAAAAATTTAATATTGATGAAAGGATAATAAAAACTTTTCAAACACGTGATTTCTTAACTGTTTTAGGTTCAGAATCAGCGCTTACTTTCATAGAAAATAACACACTAAAAAAGAAAGTTAAGCTACCATTAAAAACCAGGTACCTCGATATAATTGAAGACTCAACAAATAATATTATAATTGGTACTAACAATGGTGTTTATAAATTGATAACAGATAAATGGGTTACTATCTCTAAAAACCTTAACAAAGATAAGGTTTTTAGAAAACCATGTATCCTGTTTAATAAAGGAAAGAACACTTATTCTTTTGTTGGTAATTCCCTTTATAAAATTGAAGACCAACAATTACAATTAATAAAAACTTTTGATGTAAAGATTGGAGGGTCTAGAATTACAAAAGTTATCTATTCTAATGATAAAAAAACTCTTTGGGTTGCTACTAGTGGAAAAGGACTAGTAAAAATAGATCAAAATTTTAATGTAGTTTCTGTATTCAATCCTAAGCATCTAACCTCTCCTAGTTATTATATCACAGATTTAGCTGTGGATGAAAATGATAATCTTTGGATTTCTACTTCTGATAGTGGTGTCTGTAAATTACACAAAGGAGCTGATAGAATAATCAGTTTTCAAGACGAAAAATTAGCTTTAAATATTATCAACACAATAGGTATTGATAAAAACGGAAATATCTGGGCAGGAGGTAATCACGGTATCAATCATATTACAATTTTAGAAAACGACCTTGTAAGAATTGAACTATATGGCAAAGATGAAGGATTTAATTCTTTGCTCTATTACAAGAGTAGTTGCAGTGTTGATCACAACCAAAATTTATGGTTTGGAAGTGAAAAAGGAGCTATTAAGATAAATCCTTCTCATGAAGTTTATAGCATGACCCCTCCTATTATCGTTTATGAAGGACTAGAAATGTTTTCAGATAAATTTGATTGGGAAAACTACAGCAACGGGATTGATTTAAGTACGCATTTACCTATAGATTTAGAATTACCACACGACAAGAATAATATATCTATTGATTTTGTAGGCATATCAATGAATGTACCTTCAAAAATTAGATATAAATGGAGATTAATTGGTTACGAAGATAACTTCCATCCCCTTACTCCAAATTCAAAAGCCTTTTACCCAAACCTACCAACTGGTGATTATATTTTCCAGTTACAAGCATTAAACGCTAGAGGAATTGCTTCTAAAATCAGTCAAGATTTTAAATTTACAATACAAAAAAGGTTTTTTGAAAGAAGAAGTATCAGAGCACTCGGTGTATTAATTTTTGTATCTCTTATTTGTTACTTCTTTTATTATTCAATTAAACAAGAACGTATTCAAAGAGATATTCTACAAGAAAAAGTAGTGGAACGTACCAGAGAAATTAAAAATGCTCGAGTTAAAGTAGAAAAAGCAAAAGAAACTATAGAAGATACTAATGAGAAACTTCGACAGATTAATGAACGAGTTAGAGGAAGTATAAAATATGCTGCAAATATCCAAAATGCTTTAATAGGTTGCGATGGAGAATTTGAAAGACTATTTCCTAAATCATTTAATTTAAGTATAACTAAAAGTGAAGTAACAGGGGATTTCACTTGGTTGCATGAAAATGACAAATACATTTATCTCTTATTAATTGATTGTACTAACCATGGTGTTCCTGCTGCATTAATTTCTATTATTGGAAATCAATTACTTGATCAATTAATTCTAGACTACCCAGATATTAAAGGAGCTGAACTTTTATCTAAGTTAGATATGAATTTAAAATCTGCACTAAATATCTCTGAAAACACTGTAATTAGTGACGGTATGGATATAGCTGTTTGCAGATTTGAAAAAGGAACAAGGAATTTAAACTTTGCTGGTGCTAGAAGACCACTAATTATTGTTGAAAATGATGAATTGAAAACAATTAAAAGTAATTTTTGCAGTATCGGGATAGTTTTTAATGATGTTACTCCAAGTTTTGATAACTTTGATATGCAATTAGGAGAAAATGCTATCTGTTATTTATTTTCGGACGGTTTTTCTAACCAATTTAATATAGATGGCGAAAAATTTAAAAAAGTAAACTTTAAAAAACTACTTTTTGAAGTATCTTCGCTTCCGTTTGCAGAGCAATGTAGTAAACTCTACTCCACTTTTAATAATTGGAAAAAAGGCGTAGAGCAAGGTGACGATATGATGGTCGTCGGATTCAAATATGAAACAAATTATGCTGAAAGCACAGGGGATCATAAAATCATACGGAAAACTGAACGTACTGAAAGGGATTGATCTAGAAATAAAAGCAAATGAAATCGTTTCTATAATGGGCGCTTCAGGAGCAGGAAAAAGTACTTTATTACAAATTTTAGGCACATTAGACCTTCCTAATGGAGGTCAAGTGTGGATAGATAATACTGAGATCACCTCTCTATCTGGCGACGATTTAGCTAAATTTAGAAACGAAAAAATTGGCTTTGTCTTTCAATTCCATAATCTTTTACCCGAATTTACTGCTTTAGAAAATGTTTGTATGCCTGCTTTAATTGCCGGTAAACAAATGAGCGAAGTTGAAGAAAAAGGAAAAAAATTGATGACACTACTAAATGTGGGCGATCGATTTGAACATAAACCTACAGAGTTATCTGGAGGCGAACAACAAAGATGTGCTATTGCAAGAGCACTTATTAATGACCCATTAATAATATTTGCAGACGAACCTAGTGGAAATCTAGATTCTAATAATGCAGAAGGGCTACATAACCTGTTTCTTGAGCTTAGAGATACAATGAACCAAACTTTTGTAATTGTTACTCATAATCATGAATTAGCTAAAATGGCTGACAGACAATTATGGATTAGTGATGGAAAAATGGATCTTTCTGACGATATTCATTCTTAGATCTTATAAATGAGTACTGAAGAGCAAGAAAATAACACCCCAAAAGAAGAACCTAAAAAAAAGAAGGTAAGTAGGCAAAAAAGTATAGGACGAATTCTAGCTAATATATGCCTGTACCTTTTTATTTCTACAATTGTTTTACTTTTAACACTTGTAATAGGTATTCATACTGCTCTAAAATACTACCCTGATGAACTTATTGGAGAAGGATTAAAACGTACAGTTTCAACATCAACTAATAAACAGTATAACCTTGAATACGAGAGTATTAATGTTCAACTAATATCAGGCTGGTCTATTCACGATTTTCTTTCAAGTGGCTCAATATCAATATCTAATGCCGTATATACACCGGACAGTTTATTTATTGAACAAAACGAATATGCATCTGTTGATAAAAAAAGAAATATTGTTGAAGTAAAAGCTAAAACTATTTCAATTCAAAATATTTCACTTTTAAGGGCTTTATTTCAAGAAGAAGTTTACGTAGGTAATATACTTATTGATTCTGTAACTACAGATTTACATAAATATCAGAAAGGAAAAAAGAAAAAACCACAAGAAGAGGTTCAACACGATAAGTTTTTAAACATTAAAAAATTCTATAATAAACAAGCTGATAAATTTCATAGATATCGAATTGGGAACATAGAAATAAAAAATTCTAGTGTTCAGTATTTTGATCACACAAAAAATATTAAACAACAAATTTCTCTAGGTAAGATCTCTGGCGATATAAATGATATTTACTTAGATAATACTACCTTAAAACAAGAATTATTTCCATTACATGTTGGGTCTTTAGAATTTAGTACAAACGATCTCCGATTAGAATTAGAGAATGCACCTTTGGGTCTATCTTTTGGTAAAATAAGCTTCTCTACTTTAGATAGTTCACTCCTAATTTATAGTACTTCCCTTTATAAAATAAACAATTCTAAAAAGAAATCTTCATTAGTAAATGCTACAATACCAATATTTTACGTTGATGGAATTAATGTTAAAGAAATATTAAGTGATAGCATTTTACACCTTAAAAAAGTAGAGATTACACAACCTCAGACCGATCTTCAATTTCTCTCGAATTCAGCTAAAAAGAAAAATAAAAAAACACCCCAATTACCTCCTTTCTTAAAAGAGATAATTATTGATAGCTTACAGGTTTTAAATGCTGAAACCAAATTTGAATCTGCTAAAACTGGGAAAAGAAAGGTAAATGATTTAACTATAAACGTTAAAGATGTAACTATATCAAATACTACATTTAAGAACAAAATCCCTGTTGCTTTTGATAATTTTACAATAAAATTAGGTTACCAGAGTTGGTATTTTCCTAATCATCAATATGCTAAAGTAGGTGGGTTATTTTATCATTCTAAATGGCAAAAACTTTACATCTACTCTCCTGCCTTCAGACCTTCTATTGAAGTACCAGATTCTACTTCGACAACATATATTGATGCTAGCGCTAAACGCATAACATTAGACTACATAGATTATCGAGACTTTTTAAAAAAGCCACTTGATAGTATTATGAATTATGATCATTTATTAGTAGATCAACCTAAAGTAGATATATGGCTTCCTACACACAAACAAGAGAAAGTAAAGAAGCAGAAAAATTCAAAACCACTTTATTTTGCTTTAAATCAAAGTGAAATAACCAATGCTAAAATTCAAATTCATCTCCCTAAAGACCATAAATATCAAAATAAAATTGCCGTAGAAAAGTTGAATTTAAATCTAGATTCATTGGTTTTACCTCTTCATAACCCAAAAGAATTTAAATTAGAAAATGCACTTTTAACTGTAAATGACATTAGGGTTCCAGATGTTAGTGGATATGATATTTTATTAGAAAAAACTACATTCTCAACAACTGATAGTACGCTGAACTTAAACGGAATTAATCTAAGTAACTCTACCAATAAGAATAAAAAACATGTTGATATTGATACTTATATTAAAAACATATCAATTGCTGATATAGGATGGAGAAGATACATTCATTCTGACTCCTTATTCCTCGGTAAAATATTTGTCGATATTCCTAGTTCTGAAATTAACCTTCCTTTAAAAGAAGCTAAACAGCAGTTAGATCAATTATCTGATAAAGACGAAATTCAAAAGAAAAAGCCTAAAGGGTTACCATTTAAATACTTAGAAATTGCTGATTTCCATCTTAGAAAAGGTCCAATTTCACTATATCAAGAAGAAAAAGGGCTAATTGT
The DNA here is from genome assembly GCF_003970675.1 of Flammeovirga pectinis. Lineage (GTDB taxonomy): Bacteria > Bacteroidota > Bacteroidia > Cytophagales > Flammeovirgaceae > Flammeovirga > Flammeovirga pectinis. Next base: position 1,303,691 of record NZ_CP034562.1, on the reverse strand, counting down.
TAGAGCAGAAAGCACGGGTATTGATGTTGAAAATCTTGTACTTGAAGACAAAAAAGTTGATTGGAAAAACATCACTTTCTTAATGGACGATATTTACCTTCCATTAGATAAAATTCACCATCAATTAATTATTAGTAATATTCATTTTAATGTTGAAAAGCAGAAATTTGGAATCAATGGTTTAACAATTTCTCCTACAGAGCAAAAGGTATATAGAGATCAACACATTCTTAGTGGTGTAAATAGTATGGATATTTATGGGCTAGATCTTAGAATGCTGATAGATCTTAAGCAAATAGATGCTGACTCTGTCAATATATTCGGAGCAAGAGGTGTTATTTCTATCGATCAAAGTGTAAAAAAGAGGAAAAAGAAAAAGGCAGCAACTACCCTACCTCTTAATTATTTAGGTATTGACAAAGTAAACATTAAGGTTGATGATCTTGGCTTTCTTTATACAGATAAAAATAGTAAAGAAACATACATGACTTTCTATGGAGGTAGTCTAGTTCTTGATGATCTACGTTCAAAACCTGGTATAGATAAAGAAATTGAAACAATTTTACCTAAAGATATATTTCTTGAGTTTAAAGGTTTAGAAATAGAGAATGACGATTCTCATTATAAAATACGATCAAATAAAGTTGTTCTTGATACTAAAGGAGATAGTTTATTGCTCTTGTCTACAGGTATAACACCAGTTTTAGGAAATCAAGCTGTGAATATTTTAGACTCATTAATTTCTTTAAACGTAAAGAGCCTTAGAGTTCAAGGAGCTGGACTTAAAAAATTAATCGAAGACAAAGAAATTGATATAGACAGTTTAATTGCGAAGGAAATTAAATTTGTAAATGCATCAAAAAGGAAAAAAGTAGTCAAGAAAGGCACTTTTGCTGAACAAACATTTCCTAAAGAAAAAATAGAAGATCTTTTAACTAAATTCAATGGCATTCATGTCAATTATATTCAAATTGATAAGAGTGAAGTTACCCTAAGAGACCCAGCCAAAGGAGTTCAGAAAAATAATATTTCACGCTTAATGCGTAGAGAGAATACCAGAACTCCTTTAAATGAGGATAAAGTTAGTCCAAAACAATTGGATAAGTATAGCCGAAAGATCAATAGAATAAATGATCGAAAAAGGTATACTAAAGAAGAAAAATCAAAAATGATTGAAGACATTGTAAACATCACAAAAGGTAATCCAATTGATGTATATACCTTAACTGAGGTTGTTGATGATTCTGCAATGTTAAGAAAACACAACTATTCATTCATGACTGAAAATCATGAAAATACAATTAGAGATATCAATGTAGTTATTCAAGAAATAGCGATTGACAAAGAAACAATCAAACTTGATACTAACTATATTCAAGTTGCATCTATAGATGTAAATGTTGGTAAAAATGTATATGTACTTAGCAATAATATGTATGCACTTGGTTTTGATTCTCTAAATTTTAATTCCCACTATTCAGACGTTTACCTCAAGAACTTTAAGTTAATTCCGCAATATTCAAAGAAACTATTTGGTTTAGCAAACGAGTATCAGACCGATAGAATAGACTTAAACATTAATGATCTTTTACTTAGAGGATTCCATTTTAAGAATTATTTCTTTAATGATTATGTTCATTTAAATGGAGTAGAAATAGATAGGTTATCTCTATCAGCATATAGAGATAAAACTGTTCCAGTAGACCCTCAGAAAAAAGACCCTAAGATGATCCATACAATACTGGAAACAATGCCAGTATTAATGCGATTAGATACAATTACAATTACTGATAGTCATGTTGATTATGAAGAATACAAAGGAAGTATACGTTCTAATCAAGATGATAAAGAAGAGACAGCTAAGTCTGGACAGTTTCAGTTGAATGATTTTACTGGGCAAATCTTTAATATCACGAATGATACTAGTAAGATAAATATTGACCCTTATACAGAAATGTACGTAAAAGGTACTTTAATGGAAGGAGGAGGTCAGCTTAAAATGTACTTTAGAATTCCTCCATTAGACTCTTTAGGAACATATTATTACGAAGGTGAAGTTGGTGAAATGGAACTTGTAAAACTAAACCCTTTATTAGAACGTCTTGAATTAGTAAAAGTGAAAGATGGGCATTTAAAAAGAATGTATTTTAAAGTTCTTGCAGACGATTCTGTGGCCATGGGTAACATGCAATTTAGATATAAGAACCTTGAGGTTGATGTTTTAAAAGATAAAACAAACAGAAGCGGCCAATTAAAAAGAAGGGCTTTTATTAGTTCTGTTGCAAACTTATTGATTCGTGAAGAAAACCCTCGTTTCCCATCAATGAAACAAGGACATATTTATAACGTAAGAAATCAAAATAAATTTATCTTTAATTATTGGGTAAAAACAGTTTTGAGCGGAGTAGCTTCTACTCTATCACCACTTATGGAACCTGATTTTAAACATGATAAAAAAGCAAAAGTTGAAATTAGGTATATTGAGAAAAATACAAAACGTAAAAACAGGTTAAAAGGTCCTTTAAAAATGGTCCATTAAAAATTATAATTATCATGAAAAAATATCTTTATATTGCCATTGCAGTTGTTGTTTTCTTTTTTATCTGCTGGATTTTCCCAAAAGTTAATAGAAGAACAGTTACTGCAACTGTAAATAAAACGGAACGTATTAGAGGTTCTGTAAAACAAGGTGAACAACACAACGATAAGTATCTAATTTATGCATTAGATGCCAATAACAAGCCTCATACCTTTCAAAACACAGATACTTGGATTTGGTTCAAGTTTAATTCTTCTGATGTTTATGCTGAAATTCAAGATGGCAAAAAATATGATTTTAGTATTGTTGGTTTTAGAATTCCATTTCTATCCATGTATCCTAACATTATTTCGGTTAGTAAACCCGAGTAAATAACACAACTAAACTTTTAACACTTATGAAACAAAATTTAAACATCCTATTCGCCTTTTTATTCTTAATTGGAATGATTTCTTGTGGCGAACAAAAATCGAGTACTGAGCACCAAGAAGAAGGCCATAGCCACGATCATGGACACAGTCATAAACATGATGAAGTAAAATTGAGTGATGGTACTTACAAAGTTGACACGCAAAAAAGCTTTATAAAATGGACTGGTAAAAAAGTGACTGGTGAACATTTTGGTAAAATGATGCTTAAAGAAGGTGCTGTAATTATTAAAAACGGTACTGTAGCAAAAGGTAGTTCTTTTGATATGGATGTTACTACACTTACAGTAGATGATATTCCTGTAGACGATAGCATGAATGCTAAATTGAAAGGTCATTTACACAGTGCTGATTTCTTTAACGCTGCTGAGTTTCCATTTGTAAATTTTGCAGTTACGAAAGTAGAAAATGGTGAACATTCTGGAGAACTTAAAGTTACTGGTAACTTAACTATTAAAGGAATCACTAATTCAATCACTTTCCCTGCTCAATTAATGTCGCATGATGGCACTATGCATGCAATCGCTGATATTACTTTTGATAGAACTAAATTTGAAATTAAATATGGATCTGGATCTTTCTTTGAAGGTTTAGGTGACAAAACAATTTCTGATGATGTAGAACTTGAATTACAGCTTTTTGCAAAGAAGTAGTTTTTGAAAATATTCATAAAACAAAAATGCCGATGAGATTATATGTCTCACCGGCATTTTTTGTATCATTAATCGATATCTAGCTAGTTATTAAAGGCAATATCTACCACGTTGTTGATTTCAAGTCAACAGCTGCTCGAAGAATATCTCTTCTACTAACCTGACCAATCAATTTCCCACGTTTTACTATTGGATAGCGTCGAAATGATGAATTTTCAAATATCATCGCAACTTCTACTACATCTTTATCAGCTGAAATTGATGCTACCGTTTTCGTCATATAGTCTTTTACTAACCCCTGACTTGCCGGGAAATTTAAATATCTACTTTCTAAAATTACATGTAGACAATCTTTCTCTGATAACATCCCCACTAAATCACCATCTTCATTCACTACTGGAGCACCAGAAATTTTCTTTTCTACTAGCACCTCCATTGCTTCTTCTATGTTTTGCGATGGCTTGAAGACAATCAGTTGTTTAGTCATGTACTTTTCTACAGTTGGATACGGTTTTATGTCGTGCGGATTCTCTAATACTCTTTTGGGTGTAAAATTCATTTTGAGACAATTATTAGTATTGAACAATTATTACAGAGTGATTATACATCTAGAAACTAAATAGAATAATTTTATTTATTTACCTAATATACACATTATCAAGCAATAAAACTAATAATATTACAATCCTCGCTTTACAAAATAGTATTAGACTTTACTCTTTGTGTAAGGTTTGCTATTCAAATATTTTCAAAAGTTCTGCTCTATAACTTAACCCTACAGGTAATTCAACTCCATTTACACCAAGCATATTCCCTTCTAAAGTCTCAATTGCATTAATATTTACAATGTATGATTTATGGATTCTAATGAACTTTTCAGAAGGTAAATCATTTTCTAACTTTTTTAAGGAAGTTAATGTAAGTATAGATTTATGTGATGTATGAAAAGCAACATATTCTTTTTGGCCTTCCATATACAATAATTCATCAAACTTAATTCTGTATAATTTATAATCAGCCTTTATTGTAATAGAATCATTTTTAGTCGTAATATTTTGAACTGGTAATGAGTGGTTAACTTGATTGGTCTCATTTTTAGATGATGTTAATAACTCAAACTGTTTACCCACTTTATTTATGGTTTGCAAAAACCTAGGAAAAGTTATAGGCTTAAGCAAATAATCAAAGGCATTCAGTTCAAAACCTTTGATAGCATATTCTGAATAAGCAGTTGTAAAAACAATCATAGGCTTATTACCACCCATAGATTCTACAAATTCAATACCCGATAAATTAGGCATCTGTATATCTAAGAACATCAAATCAATTGTATTCGACTGTAAAAAAGCCATTGCTTCTATCGCATTTTTAAATGTCCCTAATAATTCCAGATAAGGTACTTTAGAAACATAATCTGCAATTAAACTTCTTGCCAGATGTTCATCATCTACAATAATCGTTTTTATCTTCTTGTCTTCCATTAAAGTTGTATTTCTAATGCCACCTCAAATAAGTTATTGTCTATTGTGTTTTCCTTAATTATCAGTTGATGTCTATCTGGATAAATTAAGTTTAAACGTAAACGAACATTCTCTATTCCAATACCTCCAACTTTATTTCTAGTAGGATTTTTAGTAACAGTATTCTTAACATTAAAGGTAATCTTGCCGTTTTTCTCTACTAATTCTATTTTGACAAAACCATCCATATTTTCCTCTAACCTACTGTATTTAAATGCATTTTCTACAAAAGGTTCTAATAACATAGGAGATATTTTTGAAGATTGATTACCTACATCAATTTTAAAATTAATATTTTGAGGTACTTCTGTTTTTAGCTGTTGGAAATCAATATAGTTATTTAAATAACTAATATCTTTTGATAGTTCTACAAGGTCTTCATTACAATCGTACAATAAATACCGTAACATTTCTGATAGCTTTGCGATATTATCAGGAGCTTGTGGCATTTGCATGTAAGACATCGTATAGATATTATTTAAAGCATTAAAAAGAAAATGAGGATTAATTTGAGCTCTCAAGAACTTCAATTCTGCTTCAATTTTACCTTCTTTTAATTGTTGCTGTTTCTTTTTTTGTTGATCGTCATAAGAACTAACAGTTAAAACGGTACTTATAAAGATTGACATTAAAACAAACAGACTTCCAAAACTAAACGGGTATATCCATTCAAAACGCAATACACCTTGTAGCCTAGCCTTCGCTTCTGGATGAGCAGTAAAAAAAACATCTTGATCAATAAACGGGAACATCATCTTAGAAAAAAAGAGAAACAAATTAATGCCAATAAAATAAAGTACAATTGCACTTAGCACATACCAAAGTGTTTTCTTCTTTTTAATAAGAATTTTAGGAACTAAAATCTTAGAATTAACTAGTACAACAAGTAAAAAAACAATTATTGAAGTTATAGCTCTAAATAACCGAACCTCAATGCTAATCCATACATCTAACCCTACAATTGTAATAAATATTACAATTACACTAACGGGTAAATAAGACCATTGGGGTATTTTAAAATTCAAATATTCTTTCATGCAGTATTATCGTTTCCTCAAAAAAAGAGAGACTATTTTGATTTTCATAGAACAATCAATCAACACCATAAAATTACCTATAAAGAAGGCAAAAACATCAATGAATCATAAAATTGATAGATTATTGATGTTCATTGGATTGTTTGAGTGGTTGGTTGAAAAGATTATTCAACCTCAAATTTGATTAGTTATTTCGTAATCTGAAAAATTTGCAACTCACTTATCAAATAAAATGGCAAAAAAACATATCATTACTATCATCGGAATTATTCTAATTATTGGTGGAGCAAGTGTAAGTACCTACACAATGCTTAAAAATAAACCAGAACCAAAGAAAGGTGTCAAAAAAGAAAAAATAATATCTATTAAAGCTGAAACCGTTAAATATATTGATGTTGATAATATTCAAAAATATTCTGGTAGAGTAAATGCCGCACAAACATTTATACTTTCTTCTGAAGTAGCCGGAAGAATAATGAGAACTAATGTTGCTTTAAAAGAAGGAAATACTTTCCGTAAAGGACAAAAATTAGTACACATTTTTGATGATGATATAGAAGCTTCATTAAAGTCTCAAAAGAGTAGTTTTATGAACACTATTGCTTCTATTTTACCCGACATTAAAATAGATTATAAACCAGAATATGATAAGTGGTACGGTTTCTTCAAAAAAATAAAAATTGCAGCACCACTACCTTCATTACCTCCAATTAACACAGATCAAGAACGTTTCTTTTTAGCTTCAAGAAATTTAATTACAGAATATTTTTCTATTAAGCAGAGTGAAATTCTTCTTTCAAAATACAATGTTTACGCTCCTTTTAATGGAACATTTAAATCGGTTCGTTTAGAAGCAGGTTCTATTGCTTCTCCTGGCTCTGAGATTGGAGTTATTAGTAGAACAGATGCTTTAGAGGTAATTATTGAAGTAGAACCTTGGAATGCCAAATGGATTAAAAATGGTGATAAGGTCGAAGTTGAAGTTGATGGTATCGAAACAAAAATTATTAAAGGGTATGTAAGCCGAAAAGCACATATTGTAGACCCTACTTCTCAGACTATTAAAGTCTATGTAAAAATAAACCCTAAAAAAGGTGACGAAATTTACGAAGGACAGTTTGTGCGTGTTGTATTTAGAGGAGATAAAATTCACAATGTTATAGAGATCCCAAGAGAAGCAGTTAACGAATCAAAATACATTTTTACTGTTAAAGACGACAAGCTTCATCAAGAAGAAATTGATGTTATAAAAATTAATGGTGATAGCTATTTCATACAAGGTATTTCTAAAGATGAAATCATTGTAACCGAATCCGTATTTAACGGAAAAGAAGGAATGCCAGTACAAGTTAGAAACTAGCCTAATTAATTATCACGATCATGAAAAAACTTATCACAACCTTTGTGAAGAAGCCTTTCTATGCACATATGGCTTTACTTCTACTCGTATTATTGGGTGGAATTGCCATATCGAACATGAGGAAAGCATCCTTCCCTCTTATAGAATCTAGAACAATTACAGTTACTGTTGCCTACCAAGGTGCATCTCCTAAAGAAATGGACGAAGGTGTAACAACATTAGTTGAAAATGAAATTAGAGGTATACCGGGTATTAAAGAAACGAACTCAGTATCTGCAGAAAATATAGCAACTGTTACAATAACTACAGAAGCAAAAGCAGATATAGACGAGGTATTAACCGATGTAAAAAATGCTGTAGATGGTATATCAAATTTCCCTGCCGGTGCAGAAAAACCTTCCGTATCTAAAAGAAGAGCTACTTCTGATGCACTTTTTCTTAATCTAAAAGGAGATGATCTAAGAACATTAAAAGATTATGCTCAGAAAATTGAAGATGATTTTTTAGCATCAGGAATTATATCACAATTAAGTATTTCTGGTTATCCGAATACAGAAATTTCTGTTGAGGTTAACGAAGATTTATTGAGACGATATAGCATTAGTATTGACAATATTAAACAAGCTATTGCTAATAATAATGTTGATATTACTGGTGGTACAATTAAAAATAGAAGAGAAGAAATTTCTGTTCTTGCTAGATATAGATCTGCAAATGCCGATGATATCAGAAACATTGTAGTAAGAGCTACTTCTGATGGTAGAATAATTAAAGTAGGTGATTTAGCCGATGTTCATTATCAGTTTGAAGACGTTCCTAATGCAGTTTGGATGCAAGGGAAGAAAAATGTATCGATCCAAATTCAAAAACTACATACAGAAGATCTACAAAAAATCACAGAGTATGTAGAAATGTATATGGATGAATTTAATGCCTCTCATTCTGATGCTGAATTAATCTGTAGTTTCAACTTCTTATCTATAGTAAATGCACGTTTAGATACATTAATTAGTAATGGCTTATTGGGTATTCTATTAGTAGTAATTACATTATCGTTTTTCTTAAGTTTTAGATTATCGTTATGGGTTGCTTGGGGTATTCCAAGTTCGTTCTTAGGAATGTTTATTATTGCCAGCTTAATGGGCGTAACACTAAATATGATTTCATTATTTGGTATGATCCTTATTATTGGTATTCTAGTTGATGACGGTATTGTAATTGGCGAGAATATTTTTACGCATTACGAAATGGGTAAATCTCCAATAAACGCAGCTATTGATGGTACTGTAGAAGTTATCCCTGCCGTTCTTACCTCTGTAAGTACAACAATTATTGCCTTTTTCCCTTTCTTATTCTTAGAATCTGGATTGGAAATGATGTCTGAAATGGCACTAGTAGTTATTCTCTGTTTAGGATTTTCATTATTTGAAGGTATGTTCTTACTTCCTTCCCATGTGAGTTCTCCAAAAGTCTTAACACCTAGAAATGACAAAAGTAAATTCAATAAAATAAGAACAAAGCTTGATAAGCTAATTTTCGCATTTAGAGATAAAGTTTACCTTCCAATTCTTCGTTTTCTATTAGATCATAAATGGTTTGGTATTTCTATTCCTGTAGCTGCTATTATAGTTACTGTTGGTTTAATTGGTGGTAGAGTAATTGATTTAACCTTCTTCCCTAGCCCTCCTGGAGATTTCTTTAATATTGATTTAGCGTTAAAACCGGGTATCAACCAAGATACTACCAAAGCATATCTTACTAAATATGAAAATGCAGTTTGGGAAGCTAATGATGCTTTAAAAAGAGAATACGATACAAATTTTGATTTCATAGAATACACATTTGTAAGCCTAGGCAATGCATTTAATGGTGCAGAAAACGGTACCCATACAGGTTCAATATTCGTTATTATGGAAGACCTTACCAATTCTCCAATTGATGCGAGTACAATTAAAGCAAAGGTGAATGAGTTTGTTGGTGAAGAACCCACTGCTCGGAAACTTTCTGTTGGAGCTAGTAATATGTGGGGAGCTCCTGTTTCAATCAGTTTATTAGGGTATGATTATGATCAAATTGAAGCCGCTTCTGATTATTTAAAAACCAAACTGAACGAACAAGCCGCACTTTACAATGTGATGGATAACAACCAGATTGGAGGACAAGAAATTCGTTTGGTGTTAAAGCCAAAAGCCTATGCTCTTGGTTTTACAGAGGTCTCATTAATGTCTCAAGTACGTAATGGTTTCTTCGGTGCAGAAGCTCAAAGGCTTCAGGTAAATAAGGATGAAATCAGAATCTATGTTCGTTACAAAAAAGACAATAGATCTTCTCTTGGTGATTTAGAGAATATGCGAATTAGAACAACTGAGGGAATGTACCCACTGTCTCAATTAGCAGATTTCAACATAGATCGTGGTCCTGTGGCAATAAACCACTACAATGGCGAAAAAGAGATACGAGTTGATGCCTATATGCTGAATGCAAATGATGCAGTGATTCCTATTATTGAAGAAATGGAGAAAGAAATTCTTCCAGAATTAACTGCAAAATTCCCTAATGTTAGGTATGAATATCAAGGACAGCTAAAGAGTTCTCAAGAAGATTCTTCGGAATTAGTAAATACGTATGCAATTGCTTTCTTATTAATTGTGATGATTCTTATGCTGCACTTTAGATCATTTACTCAAGCAGGGATTGTATTGTGTATGATACCACTTGGCATTATTGGAGCAATGTGGGGACATGGTATAGAAGGAGAGACAATTTCTATGTTTAGTATGCTAGGTATGGTTGCACTATCAGGTACTATTATTAATGATGCCGTTGTTTACCTTTCAAAATTCAACCAAGATCTCTTGGATGGGAAGTCGTTTGATGATGCATTAATCAATGCTGGTAAATCAAGGTTTAGACCTATCCTATTAACGACTTTAACTACTACAATTGGTTTATATCCTATGATCTTAGAAACTAGTCCACAATCTAGATTTTTAGTACCTGTAGCAATTTCGTTAGCCTATGGTATCATGATCGGTACGGTGTTTATTCTTACAATTTTACCAGTACTCATTAAAGTGATAAACGATTTGAGAAGAGGTAAAAAGTGGGTCATAACAGGTAAAAAACCTTCTCGTGAGGAAGTTGAAAATGTATTAGTAGAGATTTCAGACTACAATGCAATGACTTTAGCAGATCAAGAACAAGCAACTGAATCTATAAAATAGTGTCAAATTAAAAATTGAGCAAGGTACATTCTGATAAATGTACTTTGCTTTCAATTCATCATATGATTATGAAACAAATAAATTTAATCATCTCCTTCCTTATCGGAATAACCTTTTGTGGATATGCACAAGAGAAAAAGCAAGATAAAGTAGAAGTCGTATCACAAGAAATTATATTAAGCCTATCAGATGCAATATCACAAGGCTTATTAAATAATTATGATATCATTATAGCTGATAAAAACACTGAGATTTCTAAGACAAATAATACGTTAGAAAATGCCGGTTTATATCCTTCTTTAACAACAGATGCAGCATGGAATCATAACTGGTCTCATGCCATGAACTCTAATCTAGGTGTTCTATCACCTTCTATAGGATCTGATTTTACAATTTTTGATGGGTTTAAAGTCTGGATTACTAAAGAGCAATTAGAAGAATTAGAACATTATTCTGAAGGCAATGCTACAATCGTAATAGAAAACACCATTAAGGATGTTATTGTCGCTTATTACGAATCTTTACTCGAACAACAAAGGTTAGAAGTTGCTGAACAACTTGCCGAGTTATCAAAAGAACGTTACGATTACACCAATTCTCAGAAAGAACTTGGTCAGAAGGTAACCTACGATGTCTTACAAGCTAAAAATGCATGGCTAGAAGATAGAAGAACTTCATTAGATCAGAAAAACCGATTACAAGTAAAATTAAGAGAATTAAATTTTGTAATGGGAGTTCCAGAAAGTGAACAAACCTTATACAAGCTAACAGAAAAATTTGAAGCTGTTGAAAAAGATTATGTTCTAAGTAATCTTATTGAGCTGTTAAACGCTGATAACTCAACGCTTAAAAACCAATATGTTAATCAGATTATTAAACAAAAAGATATTGAGTTAGCTAAAGCTGCATTTATGCCTTCTGTAAAAGGTAATGCAAGTATTAAATACACAGAAAACTATGGTGGTGCTCAAGGTATTCCAAATTTTAATATTGATGGCATAAGTGCTACCGTAGGTGCTACCCTTTCTATACCAATTTATATGGGAGGAAGTAGACGAAGAGCAAAACAAATTGCTCTGATAAATAAGCAAATTGCAGAAGTAGAAACACAACAAATGTCACATAGTTTGAACAATCAAGTTATGCAAGTTTACGATACTTATGTGCTTCAAAGAGAGATTCTAGAATTAACAGAAGAACAAGTTGCTACTGCACTTCTTAACTTAGAAATGTCTACAGAACGTTATAGAAATGGACAAATAAACTCATTTAACTTACGTGATGTACAAATACAATATTTGGACGCTCAGAATTCGAGATTAACTGCAATTTTTAATTTAATTGCTACCAATACAGAAATAGTCAGATTAACTGGAGGTATTATCGATGCCTTTCCAATTGACAATGAATAAATAAAGAATTAACTCATTTTTTAAGGAGATATAGAAATATATCTCCTTTTTCATTAACAAAAATATTACGAATTTTGTTGTTGTTAAGTGAAAGATAAGGTAATCTTGTAATTATCTAACAAATGTTAACTTTAGGCTATTTTCTCTACTTACCCTTTGGACTATATCATGAAATACATTCAATCTTCAAGCAAATTATTGGTTGAATTAAGTTGTGTAGAGATCATATAGTTAAATTTGTTAAAACAGAAACTTATACTATTTTAATTTTACTATGAAACATCTAAAATTACTCTTACTTCTCTTTATCCCTTTCATTGTGATTTCTTGTTCTTTACTTGAAGAAGACCCTGACTGCTCTAAAGTAGAAACTCAAACAGCATATGACGAAGTGCTGAATACGTACTCAGAAAGTCTTACACAAAGTGATTGTAACGTTACAAAAGAGGCTATTGAGAATAGTATTTCTTTTATTAATGATAACAGAAGCTGTATAGAATCTGCATTAACTGCCGTAGATAGTACATACGATGCAGCCGGCGAAATTGATGGTAAACTTTCAGACTTAAACGAAGATCTATCAAATTATGATGAGTGTATTGCTACAGGTGTTCCTAATGGCGATTTAGTTCTTGAAGAATGTACTTCTGAAGCATTTGATATGCAGATGAAGAAGTTTGAAGATGCCTTTTCTGCTGCATTAATTGCAGAAGATTGTGATAAAATGAAAGGTACGCTTACTAACTTAAAAACTTTCCTTGATAATAATAAAGAGTGTGCAATCACTATTTATGAAATGCAAGAGGATGAAGCTTCTAACCCTAGAGCCTTAATGGAAGGTGGTGAAGAAGAGTTTAATGAATTTTATAATGAAATTGACGGTATTCTTACTGCCCTAGAAACTTCTAATTGTGACCCTGATGTTATCAGTGAATTGAAGGAAGACTCTTCTACTCTTTCTTGTGATCCAGAAAGTACTTTAGTTGCATTAGAAGGTTTTGAAAAAGAATTTAATAATGCATACGACGACGACAATTGTGCTGGAATGCAAGAAGCTATTTTAGATGCAGCTACATATATTGAAGACAACAAAGAGTGTTTTGTTGAAGTATTCAAATTAGACGGATCTGATGATGCTGAAGGTGAAGTAGATGAGCAAATACAATTATTAAAAGTTGCTGCAGCTACTTTACAACAAAGTAATTGTGATCCTGCTGTGATAGATCAACTTGGTTTGTTTTCTGAGCGCCCAGACATCGAAGATTTAAGTTGTCCTCAAGTACTTAATCAGTTTAAAAAATTATCTGTACAAATTGATGCAGCTATTTCTGATGACACAAATTGTCATCTAATAATTTTAACTGGCGAAAAGTTATTAGAGTTATTCGATCATCATTCTGATTGTATTATCGAAAAATTTGCTGATGAAAATCAAATTACTATTGAAGAGGCTACAACTGAAGTCAATGATAAAATTGATGAAATCGGAAGTAAAATTGAAGAGAAAAAAGCAAGTTGTAATTAATAATACAGTTTGTATATAAATTGAAAAAGGATCTTGATATTTAATGTATCAAGATCCTTTTTTTATTGCTCACATGCGGCTAATGAAAAACCCGTTTGTTCTTCCCACATATTTATATCTTCAATATAACTGTAATCGTCTTTAAGCCATTCTTCTTCACATGCCTTTTTCCTAAAGCTGACATTAAAAACGAGATTATTTTCTTGTTCGTTTATTTTTGCGGCTTCAGAGGTATATCCTTTTTCATATCTACCATCAGAGAACCTTCTTTCGTAATTATTATTGCTGTCTACATGTATTTCGTTTCTTACAGATTGATCTAAAGACGATCTAGACATATAAATACTATTTCCTTTGCTCGGTTGATATTCTTGTGATTGACAAGAAATAAGAGAAATGAAGATTGATAAAACAAAAAGTAATTTCATAATGATTGTAGTTGATTCATTATGATAAGGGTAATCTTATAATAAAACCCCTACTAATTTTTGACAATTAATATTTTTAATGATGGGTGTATCACAAATTTCACTAATAAACCTATAATTAAAACCGTTAATGCTAATAAAACCTCCTGAAAAGTAAAGTATACATCTTTACCATAAATGGTATCTAAAAGGGCATCAATTAAATAATTCATTGATATTAGACTGAATGTGATAATGAGAGAGATAATTAACTTCATAACTGTAATTTTTGATTGTTACTTATATAGACAATAACAGTTAGGTGATAGACATAAAAAAATTACACTTTAACGTACATTCACAACTAAAGTGTTTTTTGTGTTATCTGACTATGAAAATTCGGTAAAATTTACTATATTTAGAATAAGAAATTAATACCTCGCTTAATTTTTACAGGTGCATAGTAGATTAAGACGAGATAAAGCTTCCTAGAAATAGGGAGCTTTTTTTATGCAATCAATTAACTGATTAAATTTCTAGCCCACTTTCCAGATTTCTTACGTTTTATGTACATAATCAATCTAAAATATTCTTCTAATGAAACAATTATATACACCCAATAAATAGGTAAATCGAGTATAAATGCAGCTACCACACCCATTGGTAAAGAAATCACCCATGTACTTATAAGGCCTAAACCTGTGGTATATTTAGTATCTCCTCCACTTCTTAATATTCCAGCAGCTAAAATGAAATTACACATTTTTATAGGTAACAGGAAGGTAAATATCCAACAAAGCCATTGTGTTATTTGTCGGACTTCTGGTGTAATCTGAAATAGATTAATATATAACGGGCTAATTACAGCCATGATAATTGCAACGGCAAGAGCACAGAAAAAAGTAAATCTCAATAATTTATCGCCATATACTTTTGCTTTTCTCATGTTATTCTGTCCTAATTCAAAACCTATCACAATTGCAGCTGCAGAGGCAAGCCCCATAAAAAAGCCTACACCTAAAGTTTGTAACGGCATGGTTATCGTCATAGACGCAATATCTGTAGTTCCCATTCTTCCATAAATCATAGAATAACAGGTTTCTCCAATTGCCCAAGACGTATCACCAAGAATTAATGGAGCACTTACATTTAAGAGAGGGTATAGAGTGGCTTTATCAAAATGGAAAATATGTTTAAAACCAACATTGCCTGGGTAGTTTTTAAGTCGGATAATAATAAATAAGGCTACGGCCTCAAACCACATAGAAAATACAGTTGCCCAAGCAGCACCAACCATTCCTAAAGGAGGTATTCCTAACCCTCCAAAAATTAACCAATAATTGACTACCGTGTTGATAATCACTTTTACAAAACTCCATTTCATTACAAGTTTTGCATAACCAACACTACGTAATGCTGCACTGTAAGAAGCACTTATCAAAACAGCAGGAAATCCAAAAGCAATTATTTGCTGATATACCCCTCCTATTGCAATTACCTCTTGATCTGTAGAAAATAAAGAAAGAATTTCTGACGGAAATAATAAACTGACTAACATTCCTACTAGAGTTACAAAAAAGCCAATTTTTAATAAATCACCAATGAGGTAATTTATCTTCTCTTTCTCTTTTCTACCCCAATACTGAGCAACAAAAACTCCTGCTCCATTTGCTAACCCCATTATTCCAACTATCAACACAAAAGAAAGACGTCCTCCTAAGCCAACACCAGCAATTACTGTCTCCCCCAATTGACCAACCATAATTTGATCGACCATACTGAGTGCGTACTGTAATAAACTTTGTAATGAAATAGGTATTGCAACCTTCCAAATCTCTTGATAAAACGCCTTTTGATTCTTCTTCAAAATAATAAATGCAATAGATAAATTAGTTGTGTAATTTTACTACAAATTCATTTCTAATACATTGAATTTAGGAATATTGTCTATTTAAATCTTTTAATTATTATTCAACAACAACCACTGCACAGCAATAAGTGTTTTGGCATCGTCTATTTTTTTATCAAAGTACATTTGTTTTAAATCCGACAAACTATATTTTACAATTTTAATATCCTCACCTTCAGAGAAAAGTCCTCCTCCATTCGTAATTTTATTAGTAAGATCTGCATAATACAATTCTACTTTTTCAGAGCATCCTCCGGGAGTTGAATAGAAAGTAGAAAGATGTTGAATGTTATCTATTTCATACCCTACTTCTTCTTTTACTTCCCTTTGTAAAGCATCAAAACCTGTTTCTCCTTTATCTATTAACCCTGCCACACATTCTACTAAAAAGCCAGTACCATTTAATAACGTTGGTATTCTTACTTGCTCAACAAACAAATAGACATCTTCTTCTTTAAGGTAAAGTAAGGCAGTGATTGCGTCATTTCTTTCTACAACTTCTCTTGTCAAAATTTCTGAAGTAGTGCCATCATACCTTTGATGCTGAAATGTTACTTTATCTATTTTTAAGAATCCATTATAAACTCTTTCTCTTTTTTGTTCTTCAATCATCTTTTTTAAATTTTACTTAAAAGTAATTAAATTATATGGCTCTCCGTTCATCAGTAATTTAGTTTCAAAGAAAAGAAAAATCATTTCTTAATATTAAACCAATTAGTTAAATTGTATATCGTAATTTAAAATATTTGTCTCTTGCTTTTGTAATAGTAGCTCATTTTTGGAGATATGATGTAAAAGTAGATTTACTAAAAAAAAGGAATGTAAATCTTTAATAAAAATTACAATACATCTTAGGTACAATTTTTTAAATTACTAAAAGATTACAATGAAAATATTAAAAAACTATGCAAATGAAATTCTATAGCAAATTTGATAAATACTCAGCCCTTTTTTGGTTTGGCATGATTAGCTTTTTACTTCTTATTATGTATTTGATGCTTACTGATAACACAAACGAGTTTGTAAGTCAGGTGATCTCTTTTGGTATTGTTTTACCTATTATACTATTATTTGCATGGGTAATATCTTCCACATATTATGAGGTCAAATCCGATCAAAATGAATTTAAATATAGATCTGGACCAATAAGAGGTAAAATTTCTATAAAAGATATTAAAAAAGTAAAATTAAACACCAGAGTTTGGTCCGGATTGAAGTTAGGGTTGTCTTTTAAGAAAGGTATGACATTGTATTACAATAAATATGATGAAATATATATCACTCCTAAACAAAGTGACGACCTTTGTCGTATGCTAAAAGAATTAAATTCTGAGATAAAAATTATCTCTTAAATAATGTAACTTAAAATAGACTAATGAAATTAATTACTGTTTTCACTTTCTTTTTGATGTTTTCATCATCAGTGTTTGCTCAAAAAATGCTGATCGATAAAGAATACACTTACAAAATGGAATACAAACCATTTAAAAAGTTATTTAAAAAAGAGGAAGATACTGATAAAAAAAGCATGACTTTTTATAATGGTCTAAAAACATATAAAAAGAACATGTCTAGTTATTACGTCTCTTACAAATGTAATTTCAATGCTATGAAACAACTCGTAGGATTTGATGTAATGTTTGTTGGAAGTAGTAAAGAGGCGGTACGAGATGCATCTGTTGCTTATATGCAAGAACTTGTACAAGCACAAGGCTATAAAGAAGTTACTGCAGGCAGTAATAAAATTAATTATGTAAAAGATAACTTCACTTACAAACAGAAATCTTTAGGCTATGATTATATAGATAGCAAAAAGAAGAAAAAAATGTGGGTGGCAAAATATCAAATGAGAGTGTACAACCAAAGTAAATAATGGGAACACTTAAATAATAAATGAAGGGTAGCACGAATAATGCTACCCTTTTTTATGCCTAATCTTTAATAATTGTTTTTTGTAAATCTATTGAATCGCCCTCTATTGTAAGGATATAAATTCCTTTTATTAAATGATTTGTTTCTATAAACGATCGACCTGTAGGATGAATTTCTTGGTAAAGAATAATTCCTGATGTATTACGCAATGTAACCATAACATTCTCTTCAATTGTTGGTATTTTCAGTGTAACTCTTGATGAAAACGGAACAGGATAAACATTAAAATCAACTACTTGATTATCTATGCTTAATGTTCTTGCATTACTAGAGCAACTACCTAATGGTTTCCACCAATGGTCCGCTGTTCCTGGAGTTACATTATATAAATTATCGACTAAACATTCATACTTCTGCCCTTCAAAACTTACAATATCACCATTCATATAAATAGAAGGATAACCAGAATAAGCAGCTAGGTTTTCACAAGTTGCACCTCCTATCATCTTCTCAAGTATTGTAATAACAATGCTCTGTTCAGAAGTTAAACCATCATTATCTGTAACTATTGCAGACAGCGTTAATTCTCCAAAATTAGTGGGTAAAAATGTAAAGTTATTGCCCTCGTAAACGCTACCTTCTACTGTTGTACTTATACTAACTACAGTTCCATCCTGATCTTCAGCTGCAATACTAACTGCAATAGCTGTCAATGTTTCTTGTTCTATCGTTTGATTATTTATTGGTGATGTAAAAGTAATTGTTGGGGCAATTTGTTGCGCTTCACTCACTGTAAATAGAAATTCTTTAGTTGATGAATTTCCAGCATTATCTGTTGCTACAGCAACAACTGTATAATTACCAAAACTAGCAGGAGTATAAGAAAAAGAGGTAGTTGTACTTACTTCTTGATTGTTAATTGATACAACTACATTCACTTCTCCTTTATCATCCGTTGCATTAATTTCAAAAGCAATAGGCTGTAAATCAGAAAAAACTGACTGTGAAGGTAATCCAAAAGAAAGTACAGGTGGATTATCAATATCAGAAGAAGAACAAGCACCTAATAACGTCCAAGTAGATACGTCTTCATCTGGTTGATTACCAACTGACCACCATTTATTAAATTTATAAAGTAGTCCGTTGTATACTATTCTCATACCATTGGTTTGGTATGTTGTCAATACATTCCACTCCTCTACGCCATTACAGTTAAAAGTAGTTCCTGCACAGACTTCTTTCAGTTTCCAAACATCAGCTATACCCGGAATATCAGAATCTTTTGTTTCCCATCCGGCAGTATAAATTACTCCTTCATAAACTATTTCCATCCCTGCAGTATACACTTTAGCCTCCCATAAATCACCACAATTAACTCTTGGATCTAGAATTTCAATTGTTGTAGTTATGCTAGTCTGTTTTGCGTTTATATCAGTTGCTGTAATTGAAATATTGTAACTTTTATATGCAGTAGGAAGAAAAGTTACTTCATTACCTTGAGAAGATAATTCCACACCATCAACAGAAATTAAAAGATTATCTATAGAATTATCCTCTTTATCAATTGCAGTAGCTTTAATTAAAACTTCTTCAAATTCACTTTGTCTAATCTGCGTCGATAGTGGTGACTGTAAAGAAATTCTTGGTTCTTGGGGAACAGGTTCTGGCTCTATACCTCCAAAAGATTTTTGATCTGCACACCCACAAGCATTACAAGAACTGTTTCCATCCAAATCTGTTGAAACGCCTAAAATTTCAGAATGTCTTTCATAATGTCCTATTCTGCTTACTACTTTTGTTTTCTCTGTACCACTACCACATTCTAGTCCACCATTTATAATATTTACGGTAACGCCAAAACCTGGAGACCTTCCATTTTGTGTATCAAAAGAAGATGGAATCCAGTTACCTACCATTACATCGTGTGCAGATGGTTTGGGAAATTGAGGCGTCATCCAAAACCATATTGCGGTCTGAAAAGCCAATGCACCATCTTCAATTACTTTTTCAGGATTGGCTAATAAAATGTTTTTATCACCAAAAAGAAACTGACTTACTTGTCCGTAATTATAGTTCCAACTTAACTGTATTGGCCCTCTACCATGATATGATTTCCCTGCAACAGCTGGATAATCAGGATGATTTTGTTCTACATATCCAATTAAGTCTGTACCTACATAGCTTACTTCTTCCCTAAAATATAAACCCCAAGCATATTTACCACCCGGTGCAGTTGCCCAACCTCCGGTTGTTTCTTGAGATAAGTTTGCTAGAAAAGCAGAAAGTTCTCTTTTTCTTGTTTCGGTAGTTCCTTCAGATAAAAAATCTGCATAATCTACCTCTTTACTAATTATTGGTTTTTGGATATTCCAAGAGTCATCAAAACCGGCATCAGTACGAATTAGTTTCTTCACTCCGGTTGTTTTATCCTCTCTTGTTACTTTATAAAGGTTTGTTCCTTCTCGCCTTTCCATATAAACCTTAATATTTTTCATGCGGTTTACTGCTTCTAAAAGACTAGAATATTTATAGAAGTCTTTTTCGGGATTAAAAACATATCCCCCGTTTGGCCCTTGTTCAGTACCGTACCTGTACGGAAACAAAGTGTTGTATTCTGCTTCTGTGAGAGGTACTTGAGCATTCGATTTTTGAGGTAGTAATAGCACTACTATTATTAGAAATAAAAGTGCTAAAGAAGATGTTCTGAAATTCATTACTGAAGGTATTTAAATAGTTATTTACTGTAAGGTGAAGTAGTTCTTCATAATCGATATGATGCCTACTTATCTAATCAAATGTTGTTAGTAGTAAGTATGATTAGATTCTTAATCTATCGAATATTAGGGATTGAAACTGAAAAGTTAAAAAAACGATGGGGTACATTTAGGTGGTCATTACTCTGTATCCCTACGCCTATCTAGGGGGACAAAAACTGTCTTTACAATCAGAATAACGTGATTTAATAGGGTACTAAGTCAAAAAAAATAAAAACAAAAAAAGGGTAGCTCAATTAAGAACTACCCTATAGTTTTAGTTAAAAAACTTATTTCTTTTGGAATGTCTGTTTCATACATTCGTACTCTCTATCCATACTTGGTTTACAGAATTGAGTACCTGCAAATATCTCTGCAGACGTAGACATACGTTCAGCCATTTTAGTGTCAAGATGCTCTTTTTTAAGCTCTCTTTGTTTCCCCTCAATACTAAAAACTGTAAGTGTTAATTCTTTCTGATTTCTTGTAATTTCTAAACGTTCACCAGATTTTACAGGCATTGTTACTGCCGCAAATAATTCATGATGAAACTCTAAATCAACATCTTTACCATCCATTATATAAGTGTACTTTTCTACTCCATCTTTAATAGAATAGGTACCCTTAATATGTGCATTTATAATCTTCTCTTGGTAAGAGATATTATTTAATTTTGAAGGAATTCTTGGTGCGAGAACTACTTTATTTTCTATCGCATTTGGACGAATACCTAAGAAATATTGGTACCAAACTCTTAATTGCTCCCCATTAGACCAAGCCTGCATGTATGTACCCGTTAAATTAGGGTAATCTTTTCCTGGCTGAGGGAAAGCATCTGCATTTTCGTTCATACTACCTACCGCTCCCATATCTAGAGATTGCGTATTCATATTTTCGAACAGTTGGAAAGCGATATCTCTTTGTCCACTTTCAATCATTCGTTGCATAGCATACCCGTTATTCCATTGCCAAATAGTACCATTATGGTAAGCAGCATCTTTATGATAGTGCTCCCAAGCTAAATGGTAAGGGTGAAAATTAGGGTCTTCTTGACTTAAAGAAGCAACTCCCCAAGGATATACTAAATGCTCCCAAATTTCTCTTGTTAACTTCATTTTCTCCACATCATCCGTCATAAAATCCATAGCGAATAATTGATTCGGGCGAAATTGAAAGTCAGGTTGGTCATCATGGTCAATTCTATCTGCCATGTAAGCATGCTCAGTATCGAAGAAATCTTTATTAAAGTTATCTTGTACTTTGTTTGCTATTTTTTGCCAACGCTTCATATCAGTAATATGATTTGTTTCTTTTGCAAAATAAATAGCAGCATTCAGTTGTTTAAACCATAATGCTTGAATATCATTTGCATAACTTCCTCTTGGAGAATATGGTGCATGATCTCCTTCTCTTCGAGCATCCATCCATGTATCTGCATCCTCGTGAGTTAAATATCCTTTTTTATTGACCCAATTTTTTAAAGCACCATCAATACTACGTTTAACTGTTGGATACACCTCTTTAATAAGTGATTTATCACCAGAGTATTGAATATAATCCAAAAGTTCAAAGATAAAACGAGGTGTTCCATCTGTAGTATGGTAGTTAAGAGATTCCATTTTTACGATGTTCGGAATACGACCATAATATTTAGAACCAGATTTCTTGTCTTGCACTTTAGAAAATGATAAAAGAATTTTCTTTGCAACCTCCGTTTCTCCTAAAACTAAAGTTCCACCTGGTAAAGAAATAAATGTATCTCTACCCCAATATTCATTAAACCAAGGAATACCGGCATAAATACCGTATCCTCTTTGGTGTGTAACCATTTCATCCATGGTTAATTCTAACCACATTAGCGCTTTATCAAAATGAGGGTCTTCTGTCTTAATTGCTGTATTTTCAGTAATTAACTGCGTCATACGGTCACTACGCTCTTTTAGCCATTTTCCGTGGTTAATACGTGCTTCTTTTACTAAAGCTAGTGCTTTGTCAGCTGTTTTTGCGTAGGTAATGTAAAAACCACCTCTCGTATTTGTTGTTACTTTTGCCGTTCCATCTTTAGCAATTTTTTCTGTATGCGAAGGTGCTACTGCAAGAATATAATCAGGGCTTTCTGTAGAAACATAATATGCCGCGTTTGCATCAATATTCTTTAATTTTATTTGCTCACCCTTAAGTTCAAGTTTTGTTTCGTTACCCAAAACATGGTCAAGAGAAACATAAATAACATCTTGATCATCAAATAGTACGACACGTTCAAGTGCTACATCTGTTTTTCTTTGTAAGAAATGAGGATAAGCAATTACTTCCGCATTTTTTCTATCAAAAGGTTTACCATCAATACTGAGGGCGTAATCTGCGAATAATCTTTTTTGTCCAATATTCCATCCATCAAACCAATTATAGAGTTCGTTATTTAAAACATGAGACTGTGTTTGAAAGTAGGCACTCCTTTTATTAGAATAAGTAATAATTCTATTTTCTTCTGGAGCTATAGGAACTGCAATATCAAGTAATATCTGATCTTTCACTTCTTCTTTAGAGACATATTTATCCCCACTTTCTTCGGTACAACCAATAAATAGAAACAGTGATAAAATGCTTAATACAAACTTTGTGATCTTCATAAATTTTATTTTTCAATCCAACGCGTGAGATAGTTAATTGATTTCACGTTCGCTTTGATTTAAATGTTGTAACAAGTTAACAATTGTTCGATTTGATCAGAAATAATTCCATCTTTTTTAAGAATAATATTCAGATTGCTTAATTCTCTCCATACATTGTTATATCCATCTAAAAATTGATAACTCACTTACTTACAACTTAATATAGTTAAATTTATTGTAATTTGTATTACAATTTCAATCATGCAATCGATTGAAAAACACGCCTGTTAATAATTCCTGTTTAACAAATAATAAATGTATTTATTACACACATTTATAGATATTTACATCAAATACCAATTATCATTAAATTTAATTACTACATGAACATTCAGCATATTAAGAACCTATTCTCGGTTCTTCTAATATTACTAATCACTACTACAATTTCTTCTGCTCAGCAAAAGATTTTCTTACAAGGCTATACCAATTATGTTAGCGGCGACATTATGCCGTACAAATCACCTCAAGAAGATGCAAACCAAGCAATGTTAGTTCGTTGCCAAGAAGGAAAGCATGTAATGGAATGGGAAGCACAAGCTATTCCTACAGATTTCAATGGAGAATTTGTTGAATATGGTATGATCATGGGTGTTGATATTGATAGAGCACAATACAGCTATGAGATTTATATCAACGATAAAAAATATTTCACTTTTACTGCTCCAGAAGAAAGTATTCTTCAAGATGTAACTGATGAAGGTCCTAACGCGTCGACTTTTACATTCAAAGGAACAATGATCGATGCTTATAGCGATTTATTTGGCTATGGCTTCTTAAAAATAAAAGCAAGTGACCTTCCTAAAGGCGAACCTATTTCTATGAAAATAGTTGCTCCATCTATCGGCAAAGCAAGTTGGATGATGCTTTTTAAATATGGGTTAGATGGCAACATTAGCTGGAAACAAGAACCTGCTGTAATTAAAACGGCAAAAGGGCCAATGCAGCAATTAAGAGCTACGATCCTTCATTATGGAGACCCCGTAAAAGCGGTAATTACTGCAGGGAAAACAAAAGAAAAAGTAACCTTAAATGTAGGTGCTAATGTATTTAGAATTAATGTCCCTAAGGTAACAGAAGATACGCAAGTTCCTGTAAAGGTGACTGTCGGTAAGAAAGTGTTAGACAATAAAATGTTAGACGTTACTCCAGTTAAGCCTTACACCGTACATTTACTTCATCATTCACACGTAGATATTGGGTATACTCATACCCAAGATGAGGTTGAGAAAGTACAATGGAAAAACTTGGATGATGCAGTTATGATGAGTAAAAAGACTGTTGATTATCCTGAAGGTTCAAAATTTAAATGGAGTGTAGAAGTTATGTGGGCCGTAGAAAGCTATCTTAAAAATGCTTCTCCAGAAAAAAGAGCCGATTTCTTAGCTGCTGTAAGAAGTGGTGCTATTGAACTTGATGGACTTTACGGTAATATGCTTACAGGCTTATCAAACCCACAAGAATTAGTAGAATCTACTTTCGATGCTTTACAAATTGCTAAAGAAGTAGATGTACCTTTAGAATCTGCAATGATTACAGATGTTCCTGGTTATACATGGGGTTTAGTACCTGTTTTAGCTCATTCTGGAATTAAATATTTATCTGCAGGTACAAATGTATTCCATAGAATTGGTGGTACAATTTCTACATGGGGAGATCGTCCCTTCTATTGGTCTTCTCCTTCTGGAGAGGAAAAAGTTTTGGTTTGGGTGCATGAAAAAGGCTATAGTCATTTCCATACAGGTTTGGGCTTTAAAGACCTTAAAGTATTGCTTACTCCAAAATCTATTTTCGATTATTTAAATGAATTAAATGATAGAGCGTATCCGTACGATATCACAACGCTACGTTATACAGTTGGTTCTGATAATGGTCCTGTAGATACAGGAATTTCAGCTTCTGTAAAACATTGGAACGAAACATATGAAACTCCAAGAATAGAATTATCTACAACAACGGCTTCTTTTAAAGCTTTTGAAGATAAATACAAAGATGAGATTCCTGTTGTAAGTGGAGACTTCACTCCTTATTGGGAAGATGGTGCTGGTTCTACATCTAAAGAAACTACACTTGTTAGAAATGCTGCAGAGAAATTATCTCAAGCCATGACTGTTATGTCTTTAAATGGTGCAGATATACCTAATGAAACATTTGAACAAGCATGGAGGTTTGTTTTACTTTACAATGAACATACATGGGGTGCTTATAATTCTATCAGTGAACCTGAAGCAGATTTTGTACATTCTCAATGGTCTGTAAAGCAATCTTTTGCTTTAAAGGCTGATTCTATTGCTGATGCACTGTTAAATGAAGCATTATCACTTGGCGAAAAATCAAAGGGTATTGTACTTACCAATACATTAAACTGGGAGAGATCTGGGATTGTTAAGTTATCAAATACTCAATCTACCGCTGGGGATAAAGTAACTGATAAAGACGGTAATGTTCTTCCATCACAACGACTAAATAGTGGTGAATTAGCCATTTGGGTAACGGACCTTCCTGCCTATGGAAAGAAAGAAGTCTTTGTAAATGCAGGAACAGCAGTATCACCTAAAAAATTAAAGAATAACGCTAATGCGATAGAAAACAAATTCATTGCTTTAGAAATTGATGCTGAAACAGGTGCAATTACTAAATTATATGATAAAATTAGACGTAATAATTTAGCAGATACTAAAACTCTAAAAGGTTTAAATGATTACTATTACGTAGAAGGTAGAACTCCAAAATCTCCTTTAACTACTTCTAATGATGTTCAAATCAAATGGTTAGAAAAAGGTGATTTGCTAAGTACTATAGAAGTTACCTCTTCTGCTCCTGGTACAGAAGAATGGAAAAGAACGTTTACTATTAATGCTTATTCTGATCAAATCGATTTAGAAAATCACATCAATAAAACCAATATTTATACGGCAGAAGGCGTACACATTGCCTTTCCTTTTAATGTAAATAATGGTACTGTTAGAATTGATACTCCTTTTGGTGAGTACATTCCAGAGAAAGAGCAGTTACAAGGATCTTGTAAAAACTACTTTACGGTACAACGTTATGTTGATGTATCTAATTTAGATTATGGTATTACTTGGGTAACTCCAGATGCTCCAATGATCGAATTGGGTGAAATTACAACAGATGCTCTTTCTTATGGATGGGTGCAAGAGGTTAAACCAACACAAACTATTTATGCATATTTGATGAATAACTATTGGGAAACAAACTATAAAGCAAGTCAAGATGGCTGGCATACATTCCGTTTCTCTTTAAACCCACATGGTGCATATATTCCAAGCGAAGCAAAGAAGTTTAGTATGGGAATTTCTCAACCAATTCTTATTTCAGAAAATGAAAACAACAGCTTTGCAAGTTTAATACAACCTGCTTCTCCACAGATGATAATTACAGCGTCTAGACCTATGGGAGAAAATAAAGTTTTAGTTACTGTATTAAATGCTTCTAAAGGTGATAATCTTTTGGAATGGACAGCAAGTGATATAGTAAAATCAGTTGCATTGTCTAACATAAATGGCGACAATATTGGTTTATTTGATCAAGGTCAGAACATTCCTGAATGGGGATTAAGGTTCTTACTTATTGAGGTAAATCAAAATATTTAATAGAATTAAGGCGATGTTGAATATCAACATCGCCTTAATTTATACTTCTATTATTTAGATAAAATCTTCACATCTTCCATCTGCCACGATTTATCATACCATGCTTCTGTAGGAGAATATGTTCTAAACCAAATGAAAAAACCTTCATTTTCATTTGTCTGAATCCAATTTTCTTTCGCTACACCTTTTGGTTTTTTAGGCGAAAAATGTAATGTTATAGAACCATCTTTATTCTTTTTAATCCCATTTGTATAAGAACTTGCCCCCCATTTAAATTCTGCATTCCTCACCATCGATCTATATTCTGCATTATATGCAATAACAGACCAAAAATTAGCTGCCGGAATCCCCTTTGGTAAAGTGATAGAATAATGATTACTTCCACTTAAAAATGCTCCGTTTTCATCTTCATAAGCACCAATATATTGAGAACCCACTCCTTTTGGAGGTCTAGTCATTGCTGCACAAGTAAATGTTGCTTGGTGTGCCCAAACTTGATGTTGAGATGATGAATAATGATGTGTTTTTTTACTATTATAGTACTCATCAGAAACATTATTAGCCCATAACCATTTTGCTCCTTCCCACACCACAGCATCTTTATCTCTATTACAGAAAGTATTTACAAGCTGACGTTTGTTTCCTTCCTTATAGGCATTTTTTAATAATTCATTACTAACCGTTCCATCAAAAAGTCCTGCATCGTCTAAGTGACTATAAAGTAGAGCATATTTTGGTAACACCCCATTTAATTTAAAGTATTGTTTTATTAAAGGAAATACATCTTTAGGAGTGTAAAGCATATCCATATTTTTATTATCTACAGTTAACGATTCCGACGTATTATAAAAAGTAGTCACTGGAGGATTTTCTGCTTCATTTAACGAATACGTTTTAATATTATCTTTTAAATATTGTGCAGCACCTTTCCAATCGTTATCAATTACAAAACCTCTAATAAGCCATACAATTGTATTTGTTTGTGCTTGTACATGAATATATTCTTTAGGAATAGCTCCTTTATAATCTGGAGATGTAATTAAGTATTTCCCTCCTTTTCCTTTATCAACACCAAAAGGTCCTAAATCTGCAATATGAGTCCAGCCACTTCCATTTATCATTCCTAAAGTTTTAGCGGGCACTTCTACAACCACTGCTCCTCCATGCTGTTTATTTAGATTTACAGGATGCACCGCATAAAGGGTCTCAGAGTTGGCAGTTAAAACATTATGTCTAGAATCTACGGATGTTTCCATAATTCCAACATTTTGTTTTGTTGATCCTTCTTTAAAATAAGAGTTCCACAATGCCATAAAAGCAGCATCAGGGTGCAAATCTCCATAAGCGGCAACTAATCTCTCATAATCCATTTGATTAAATAACGAATCTGAATCTATACCAACAGGAACACCTGTTTGCGCATAAAGTGATCCCGAGAATAAAAGTGAGATAAGAATAAATATTTTTTTCATAACGTTGATATGTAATTTTTAATTAAACTCACTTATACAAACGCAACTAAAATGATCAGACATTTTCTTATTAGGTCAAAAAATTTTCTTTATAGTCCAATTTTAAAAAACATATATAGTGTTCTTTGATTACTAAATCAATTACTATATTTATAAGTATTTAAATTTAAAAACATGGTTACAAAAGAACTCTTCAATTTCCTGAATCAACTCGAAAAAAATAACAATAGAGAATGGTTTACAGAAAATAAGCCCACTTTTCAAAAGCATCAAGCTGAAATTAAAGATCTATTTCAAGACGTACAGACAAAATTATCTGCAACAGACAATATAGAGGGACATAAAATTTATAGAATATACAGAGATGTTCGTTTCTCTAAAGATAAGCTCCCTTATAAAAAACACTTTTCAGGATACTTTTCTAGAGCTACAAAGCAATTAAGAGGAGGATATTATTTACACATAGAGCATAACAATACCGTTGTTGGTGGGGGTTTTTATGCACCAAATTCTGAAGACCTAAAACGTATTCGTCAAGAATTTGAATATGGTGATTCTGAAATGAGAGCAATAATTGATTCTAAAGAATTTAAAGATACTTTTGGTGAATTAGTTGGTGATGAAGTAAAGTCTGCGCCTAGAGGCTTTGATAAAAATGATCCTGCAATTGATTTAATCAGAAAGAAACAATTTATTGTCATGCGAAAGTTTACAGATAAAGAAGTGTTATCTCCTCATTTTATCGAAGATGTTGTAAAAACTTTTGAGGCATTACGCCCATTCTTCGATTACATGAGTAGCATACTTACTACTGATTTAAACGGTGAACCAATAAAATAAAGTGAAGGGAAGTGGGGTTAAAACTTAGATAATGTACTTGGTAGACAACCGTACTTCTCTTTAAATAACTTACCAAAATGAGTTACACTTGTAAAACCTAAACTATACGTACAATCAGAAACATTGTGCGATCCTGCTTCTAGCCATTGGTGTGCTCTTTGTAATTTATAATCATTGGTGTATTGTAATATAGAATCGCCAATAATTTCTTTAAATAACTTTCTCAGTTTACTGTAACTAAATTGGGCAACTTCTGCTAAATCTTCGGCAGAAATCTTTTCTTCAAAGTTTTTTTCAATGTACTCTTTTACCATAAAGATCTTTTCTACATCTACTTCTGGTAGTGATCTTGGTAAAGCCTGAATCTTAAACCTATAGGCTACTTTATTGGCAAAATTGTAGAGTAATCTAAATGTTAAATAGTCGAGCTTTAAAAGCTCAATTTCATTATCAAAATCACAGTCTTTTACTTCTTGAATTAATTTTAAGGTAGCAGAAGAAATGTTCTCATAAATAATAAAAGGATCTTTTCCATTAAGCATTTGAGAAATAAACGGTTTATTATTTATGTTATACTTCTCTATAAAGGCCCTATCATATTTTATGGTTAGAAAAGATACTTTTGCTTTTGCATCAAAAAAAAAAACTTCATCTCTTTTTAGATTAGACCAATATTTCTTCTCTCTTATTCTAAAAGATGCCTCCTCAATATCATCAGTTAATTTAAAAGGAGTAAGAAAATACACAATCACGAATGTATCTTTTTCCTGTTTTTCTCTTATTAATCTTAGAGGTTCGTTTAAACGTCCTTCAAAAGAAGTCACTTCTAAATTACTATTTATTTGATACCCTTTTGCTATAATTTCCTCATCATTAGTGTTGATAATTATCTTATCTCTTTCTAGAACACCATTGTACTGTTGTACTAATTCTGGAAATACTTTTTTAAAGGATGCTGACTTAATTCGAATTTCTCTCATACTATCACCTTTTGATATTAATTACAGTATAAATATATACAATCATAAACTATTTTATAAGTGCAAATTCTTAATAATTGATTATTTATGATCTATAAATAGAATCCACTTTCTCAACTTCTTTTAACAGGCAAATATCAGAATGGAATAACATCATATCAATAACAATTACATAAAGCTATAAATAATAGAGACATTTGAACTATCAACATTAATCAAAATAAAAGATGAAATCTCTAATAGAAATAACAAAACAAGCACAAAAAAACATTCTTTTGTATCAACAACAAATGGATGAGATAAAAACAATCACTCGTGAGAAAAAACAGGAATTACAAGCCGAAATTTCTCTTAAAGTAAACGACACCATTTTAATTAGTGAGATTGAAACCCTTGAAAAATTATCGAAAGTGGAAGAAGAGTATAAAGTTATGATAGATAAAGTTACCACACTTAATAAATCTATGCTTGATTACTCTGACAGTACAAATGATAAATTACTAAATACACTTAAGAAGACATCTGAAGGGGCTATTACTAAAAGTGCTCTTCTTGATGATGAAGTGAAAAAAGAACTTATTGATAAAACCTTAAAGGACATGAATAACCTCCAAAGTAATTTAGAAAAGTTGATTAAGAACGGTAAAAATAAATTGGAGGGTATGAATCTAAAGACAAAAAATAAAGTTGATAAAACTAGTAACGATATCGAAAATTTAGTTTCTAAAACAGGTGATTTAACAGAAAAATTAGCAAACAAAGTGATCTATTAATATTAGCTGAATACAATAAAAAACGGTTACCAATCTAAATTGGTAACCGTTTTTTAGTTAAGAGCATTTTAGTTAGTACAACCAAATTGTCTTAATACCCTATTGTTCTATTTTCCTCGATCTCCATCATAGCATTTAACGCTAAGATATTTGCATCATGAGAAGCATCAGTTTCGTTATGTTCTAACGAATTTTGCATCTCTTTTACTGCATGTTGCAATTTCAACAAATTATCTTGCTTACGCTTAATTCGTTGATTCAGAAGATCGTAGTAAACTTTGTTTTTTTGTTGAACACCACTACTCATTGAATTTTTATGTTCTTCAACGAAATTATGCTGCTTAACGAAAACTTGCTTTAGTAATTTTATAATGCCCATAATAACACAGTTCAAATCTTTGAAAATTATAATAAGTAGAATTAGTCTGTTGTTGGTAGTTATAACAATATTAAGAAATATTATTGTTTTTGAAAGTTTCAAGGCACTAAATATCAAATAATTAGATCTAAAAGGACATTTTCTTTAAAAAGTACTAATCCACACTAATAATTTATGAGTTCTAATAGACATAAGTAGCTATACAAACTAACTTCAAGTCCTAATAATTCTTTGAATAATTCTATTTCAACAAAAAAAGCAAGCTTAAACGAATAAGATTGCTTTACTAAAGAACTTTAATATTATATTCTAAAAGAAGGTTACACTTTATATACACCTTCCTTTTTAAAGGCCTTAAATGTGTTTTTACTAATTACTTTATCCGTTTTCACCTCTAATATACTGAGTTTATCAGATGTTTGAATAAAGCTATCAAAAGTATAATAAAACTCTTCTCTAGAATTTAATTCCCAATGGTTGCAATTAAACTCTTCTGCTAAAAACTTTGCAGATGTTCTTTGTTCTGTTTCAAAATATTCTGATAATTCAGGTTGCTTAGTAGGACCTTCAATCATACTAAAAATCACCCCTCCATGGTTATTAAGTAATAAAACTTTAAGATTTGAAGGTAGGTAGTTATTCCAAAATGCATTTCTGTCGTAAAAGAAAGCTAAATCTCCAGTCAATAAGAAGTGAACACATTCTGGGTTACTTATCGCATGGCCTATAGCTGTACTTGTACTTCCATCAATTCCACTTGTACCTCTGTTTGCATAAACTGCAACATCATTTCTTTCCAAACCTATAAAATTAGCATAACGTACAGACATGCTGTTTGCTAGATGCAGAACACTATTTTCAGGTAACTCCCTTAATAAGTGATTTACTACTTCGAACTCCGAAAAAGACAACAACTCAAAGAAATCTATCTTATTGGTTTTTACAGCATCGTCTTTCTCTTTCCACTCTTCCAAATACGTTGTTGAATGGGCTAATTCATAACCAGAAAACTGATCAAAAAATGCATCTTCTGTAGAACGAATTACTTTAGTTAAAGATTGAAATGTATCTGCAACTTCACCTGCTTCTTGAATATGCCAATGTTCTTTTGGTGGGTTGCTTCTTAAAAACAATTTTAAATTTTTAGAGATCACAGACATTCCAAAAGTAATTAATACATCTGGTTGAAGAATCTCTATTTCTGAAGGAGAAAGGAAAACATCTTGGTGAATGACCGCGGTTTCAACACTTCCATAGTTTGAAATAATATCAGAAACTACAGGAAAAGGTAATCCTTCTAAGCTTTCTGCTAAAGAACTTTGGTATTGTCCCTGCCCTGCTACAATAAGAATTTTTTTATGATTATTGAGAATTGGAAGTAAAGTTTCTTCCCATGTCTCGTCATCTAAATAAGGTTCAGAAGATAAAATCTCTACGGCTCCAATGTTCTTATTTGAGAAATCAAATGTTTCATCTATTTCGGGATAAAAAGGTTCTCTTAAAGGCCAATTGATCTGAACTGGACCTTGAGGGAAATCTAAAGCCATTTGTAGTGCTTCTGCTCCAATTCGTTTCCTAAACCATTTTGCTTCGTCATGCCCTAAATCAACAGGCATCTGGTAGCTTCTTTTAATATGGTTCCCGTAAATATTTTGCTGACGAATTGTTTGTCCATCCCACTGATCTATCCATTCTGTTGGACGATCTGCTGTTAGTACAATAAGTGGAATACGCTGATAAAATGCTTCTGCTACTGCTGGTGCATAATTAAGTGCTGCAGTTCCAGATGTACAAGCAATTACAACGGGTGTTTTAGTTTGTTGTGCAATCCCTAAAGCTATAAAAGCTGCAGATCGCTCATCGCTAACCGTTCTAGTTTGAATATGAGGATGTCTTACAAAAGCTAATGTAAGTGGTGCAACTCTAGATCCCGGAGACAAAATTACTTGCCTTACTCCCATTTGATATAGTTGTTCTACAAAATTACCAACTTGAATCAATAAATCTTTTCTATGACTGCCCATAAACCACTAAATGATATTAAGTATAATAGAGTTTAGATCTCTCTGTCAACAACGTAAGAGATCAACTGATGTAATGCTGTTTTGTATTCAGAATCTGGTAATTCGTCTAAAATTTCTCTACCCTCTTTAATGTATTTTTCCATTGTTACGGTAGCATATTCTAAACCTCCAGAATTTTTCACAAACTCTATAATCTCACGAACTACCTTTTGATTGGTGTTCTGTGTTTTTATTTTAAAAATGATCTCTTTCCTTTTTAACCATTTTGCATTATTAAGTGCATAGATTAAAGGTAAAGTCATTTTCTTTTCTTTGATATCTATTCCTAAAGGCTTTCCAATTTCGGCAGTACCGTAATCAAATAAATCATCTTTTATCTGAAAGGCAATACCAATTTTCTCACCCATTTTGTGCATGCGTTTTACCACATCTTCTGATGCCCCCGCAGATGCTGCTCCAACTGCAGTACAAGCTGCAATTAAAGTGGCTGTTTTCTGACGGATTATTTCAAAATACACATCTTCAGTGATATCGAGTCTACGTGCTTTTTCAATTTGCATCAACTCTCCTTCACTCATTTCTCTTACTGCAGTAGAAACGTATTTGAGTAATTCAAAATCGTTATTTTCTACAGATAATAAAAGCCCTCTAGAAAGTAAATAATCACCAACAAGAACTGCTGTTTTATTTTTCCAAAGTGCTTTTATAGAGAAAAAACCTCTGCGGTAATCTGCATCATCTACAACATCATCGTGAACGAGAGTTGCAGTATGAAGTAGCTCTATTAATGCTGCACCTCTATACGTCTGATCGATTATTTCACCGGTAGCCCCTGCAGTAAGAAAAACTAAAATTGGGCGCATTTGTTTACCCTTACTTTTTACAATATAGTTCATAATCCTATCCAATAGGGCTACGTCACTCTTCATAAAAAAGCGGAATTTCTTTTCAAATTCGACCATCTGTTCCTTTACAGGGACTTGGAAGTCTTGCATTTTTTTAGGCATACTGTCTAGTTCGTTACTGGAACGTAAGCTACTTTCTTTGTCTCAAAAAATTCTTCTTCAAAAATTTCAGACATTTCAATAAGCTTATTCTTCTTTTTCAATTTTGAAAATTCTTCAGTAAGATCTCCTCCTTTCAAGCAAATAATACCATTCTTAAGATCATGCCCTTGCTGATGTGCCACTTTAGAGCGAACCCATCTATAAAGAACATCAATTCTAGTAACGGCTCTCGAAACTACAAAGTCATACTCTCCATCAACCTTTTCAGCACGCATTTGTTCTGCCACAATGTTTGTAAGACCAATAGTTTTTGCTATTTCGTTTACAACATTAATCTTTTTTGCTATCGAGTCAACAAGATGAAATTTCACTTTTGGAAATAAGATTGCTAAAGGAATTCCAGGAAAACCTCCACCAGTTCCTACGTCTAAAATTTCAGTACCAGGTTTAAATTCAATCACCTTTGCAATACTTAAAGAGTGAAGAACGTGACGTTCATATAAATTCTCAATATCTTTTCTTGAGATTACGTTAACCTTTTCATTCCACTCTGCATATAAATCTTGTAACTGTGCAAATTGATTTTTTTGCACTGCTGTCAAGTTCGGGAAGTATTTTTCGATGATATCTATTTTTGCCATTGCAAGTAATTTCTCTATCCAATAAAGGATCAAATTTAATAATTTTTTTTACACTCAGATGATCTCACTCAAGATTAATTCTCTCGATTTATCATCAAAATATAAAAAGATATTGCTTTATAATTTTTGAGATCTTAGTAGTATAACTAATAAGTACCCAAATATTCTTCAAAACTAAGATATTTAATTGATCTCTAATGAATATTTCTCACTTCCTTTAAATACATTTTCTTTTTTTTTGAGATTTTATTGATTTTGGATCTTTATCAAAACAGAAATTATACTTTAAATGTGATATTTCTGTACAAAAGTGAGTTTTTCAACTTTTACCCTATCATTTGATTTAAATAGAGAACCTCTACTCTTTTCATTAAAATAATGGTATTTATTATTCGATTAAAACTATAACATTATCTTCTTTTACAAACAAAACTTACATTAAACTGTACATTATATCTGAACAAAAAAAGCAGATAGGATGTTTCTAGGTCAAACAATAAAAGAAAAGATATGACCAACTTTACCACCGACATGAATAGCCGCTCCTCTACATTGACTATCAGAATGAGAGGTTATTTTCAGACAGAGCAATTCTCAGATCTTTTTGAGGATTCTTTAAAAGATATACAAAATGGAAAGCCATTAATTGTCTTACTGGATGCACGTTTTATAAAGTCGGGATGGATGTCTGCTAATCCATGGTTGGTTAGTTGGTTTTTACCAAAAATTGCTCTTTTAAAAGTAAAACACTTTGGTGTTATAATAGAAGAAGATTGTGATCCGTTCACTAGGTTTTCAGTTATAAATCTAGAGAGTCTATTAGAAAATGAACCGAGTCTTAAAATTAACTTATTTGAGTCGCCAGAAGAAGCAGTAATATGGGGACGCGATTTGCTTAAAGCAGCATAAAATATTAAAGTTAAATTTTGGGTGGTTTTTCGCAGTTGAAGAAACAACTGTTGGGATCTCTTTGGTCGGAGGTCCCATTTTTTTTGTCTACATTTGTCATACTTCATTTTGCAGAAAAATCCATATAAATTGCTTTTAGCGTTTCATGAAAAAAATTCAACCTGAGAAATTAGTTTTAGGTATCGATCCAGGTACTCAAGTTATGGGCTACGGACTAATTCATGTCCAGGGATCAAAAATTTCTTTAGTACAATATGGTGTAATCCATTTAAAGAAATTTGCTACTCATGCTTTAAAATTAAGAAAAATACATGAACGTATTACTAACATTTTAGAAGAGTATGCACCAGATGAAATGGCTTTAGAAGCTCCTTTTGTAGGGCAAAATATGCAATCTGCTTTAAAATTAGGACGAGCACAAGGGGTTGCAATGTCTGCTGCTTTAATTAGAGATATACCTATTACAGAATACGCTCCTAAAAAAGTGAAAGCTGCTGTTACGGGCAATGGAAATGCATCTAAAGAGCAAGTGGCTAGTATGTTAGAAAAACTTTTGAAATTTAAAATGGATGACAAGACACTTCTAGATGCTACAGATGCATTAGGTGTTGCCGTTTGCCATGTATTCCAAAGAGGTGATAATACACAGAAGAAACAATCCTGGAAAAACTTCCTAACTGATAACCCTAGTAGAATTTCTAAAAGGCTTAAATAGTTTAGTTACATACCTGTTTCATACCGTTCTCTTGAGTTACTTTAAGTGGTAAAGTTGCTGTAAATGTACTCCCTTTACCTAGTGTACTTTTACATTCTAATTTACCATTCATCACATCCATAAATTTTTTGGCAATACTTAAACCTAATCCTGTAGAAGATTCTCCATTAGTTGGTTTGGCTGATAGCCTTTGAAATTTCCCAAACATCTTTTCTTGATCTTCAATAGAAATACCCGGTCCTTCATCTATAATAGAAACTGTCACTTCATTATCTACCTGATCTATTTCTACAAAAATATTTTTAGTTTTAGGTGAAAATTTAATCGCATTAGAAAGTAAATTATCAAGTACTTGCTTTACACAATGTGGGTCTGCATATACTTGTACAGGTTTTAGTTTCTGATGAACACGAATACTTTTCTCTTCTGCCGTATGTTTACAGCCATCTACTACTCCTTCTACTATTATATCTAATTCAAATTCTGATTGCATTAGATTAAGATGCCCTGCCTCAATTGCTTTTACATCAAGAATTCGAGTAATCATCTCGTTCATTCTATTTAAAGCATTTGATACGCCTTGAATACATTCCTCGTTGTCTCCATCAAGTTCTTGCATTAAAAGCTGACTTAAAGACATTGCAGAGGTTAGAGGATTTCTAAGATCGTGTGCAACAACACCTATTAAATGATTTTTTTCTTCATTTAAAGTATTCAAACGATCATTATGTTCTTTTCCCTCTTTATTTTTCTTTGCTAATTCTTCTTGTTGTTCTTGTAATAAATTATTTGCTGCAACCAGTTTCTTATTTAAGATATTCTGTTTACTCCTCTCCTTCATAAAGATCATTATTACACCAATAAGAAGAAAGCACACAATAATAGCTGCAATTGTTAAAACAACTTGCTGATCCATTTTTGCTTTTTGCTGTTCTCTTAGTAATTGTGATTTGGCTCTTTCTTCGTTAAATTTCACTTGTGTCTCTAGGGTTGCTACTTCACGCATTTTCTCTTGCGTAAAAAGACTGTCGTAAAGTTCACTAGATTGACGTTCGTATTTTAAGGCTTCTCTAAAATTGCCTTTGCGTTCATACAATTCAGATAATTGATAAGAAGCTCCCATCAATTCATGTTTTGCATGTATTTGATAAGCCAATTGGTAGCTCTGCTTTGCATACTTCAATGCACTATCTAACCTACCTAACTCAAGGTATAATGAGGATATATTATTAGAAACACCAGCCAACCCTCTTTTTTCGTTTAATGCTTTTAAAGATGAATAAGATAATTTATAGGCCTTAATTGCCTCACCTAAATTGCCTAGATTTCTGTAAACAATAGCAATATCGTTGTACGAATAAGGTAAGAAAGTATTATCGTCTTTTTTTCTGATTATTATTGCTTTTTCATGATAAGAAAGTGCCTTTACATATTCTTTTTTGTAGTTAAGAATATTGGCCATATTACTGTAGGCTAATGCTGTTAACTTAGGCGAAGAGGTATCGTTCAAAAGTTCTAAACCTCTAGAATAGTATTCTAAAGCTTTATCATATTCTTGCTGAACTTCGTATATTTTTCCAATATTTTGAACAGTAGAATTTACTGTATTAGGGTCATCTTCTTTTTCGCTAATATTTAATGCCTCAAAATAAAATCTTAGTGCATCACTATATTCTGCCTTATAATAATAAGCCACACCTTTAGCTCTATAAGCCTTTTCTAAAACATTTGTATCATTTAATTTAGACGCAAAAGAAATCGCCTTTTCAGCATAATAAATTGATGAATCTAAATCGGTATTTAAATAAAGTCCACTAAGTCTCAACAGATTACTAAGGTAATTTGGATTTTCTTCATGAAAACGCACTTCATTTTGCAAACTATCAATATTGCTTCTTTGAAATTGAATAGAATCTATTTCTGCATATGATAGTAATGAAGATAAAAATAAAACAGATAGTAGATAGTAGTTCTTCACGAGATGATAATCAATAGTCCTAAGAATTAGTTACAAACTCTGTTTGCAATATACTAATTATAAGACTACGTAATTATCAAAAGGTTGCTTAACAGAAATAATAATTAGCAGATTTCCATAAATTTTTTAATATTCTCAATTTTCATATTATTTGCCTGGTCCATTTTAGGCTGAAACCCAACGACCAAGATGTCATCTGTTTGTTTTACTGTACCTGTCATCCAATCATCAATTGTCATTGCAATAATAGATTTCTGCTCGTACATCGGTTTATCAGCAATATCTTTTAACATATTTCTAAAATTCTTTTTATAGAATTTTCTTCCCTGGTCTCCCCCAAATTGATCTTGATATCCATCTGAACACATATATAAGGAGAGAATCTCTTCGTTTCGAGATCGTTTTATGCAATGTTCTGAGAAAGGAGCATATTTCTTCTTTTTCAGAACATGACCTCCAATAGACTGTCTATCACCATCTATAACTTCTATAAAGTTTTCACCATCATCATTCTTTTTAACTATATACAAAGGATGATGTGCTCCAGCAAATCGAAATTCATTCGTTCTTTTGTTCATTACACAAAGACCGATATCCATGCCGTCTTTATTTTTTAAACGCTCTTGTTGCAATACAACTCTAATTCGTATATGCAATTCATCTAGTAATTCTGCCGGAGAAGTAATGTCTTTTGTATTGACCAAATTAGATAAAATCTCTCTACCCAAAATGGACATAAATGCACCAGGAACTCCATGACCAGTACAATCTGCTACAGCAAAATAAATAAAATCCCCTTTGGTCTCTAGCCAGTAAAAATCTCCACTTACAATATCTTTAGGTCTGTAAAGTATAAAAGCATCTTCGAACTTACTTCTTACTTCCGAAAAATTCGGTAACAATGCCTGCTGTATTCTCTGAGCATATTGTACACTACTTTTCCATTGCTTATTTGTAAATTCAAGCTCGTCTAAAGTTCCCTTTAAAAGTGAATTACTTTGTACTAATTCTTCTTTCTGAGAATTAATTTTAGCGGTTTTCTTTTCTACTTGATGTTCTAGACTTTCGTAATTAATGGCTGTATCTAAAGCACTAACTGCATACACTACAATACTGCCCAACATATTAATTTGCACATCAGAAATGGAGTTCGCAGTTGTATTGTGTAATGCAAGAACGCCAACTCTCCCCGAAGCTGACGTCATTGGAAGATAAATCAAAGAGCCAATTTTTTGAGACGTAATTACTGGTAACAAGTGCTTAAATTCATTATTATCATCACCTAAAAAATCTTTAACAATAATGGGTTCTTGCCTTCTAAAACACTCTACGCCAAGGTGTGTAAATTCGTGTATTGATCTATCAAATGAAATAAATTCACCTTCATTGTTATATCCTTGGTAGTTCAGTTCATCATTTTGATAAATACCTATTAGAAAAGTAGAGAAATCTAAAATGTTACCCAATGAATGGTAAAACTCTTTTACGATAGCCTCCACAGATACGTGCCTATTTAAACGGCCTCCAATTTGCCTTATTGTATCAATTTTTTCATAGGTAATTGCTAGTTCTTCTTTCTGTTGAATAATCTCGTCACTTCTTTCGTTCATCTTTTCTAAGACGTAATTAAAATCATTCGATAAATCTCCAATTTCATCTTTTGTTTTGATTGTATATAATTCTCCTTGAAAATCTTTTGCTACAATCTCATGTATAGATTTTGATAATTTATTAATAGGCTTCCCAAGTCGAGAAAGAAGGTAGAAAAGTAAACCTGCATTGACCAAAATTATACTAAATGCAGAAATGAATAATACACTAAGGTTTATTTTTTTCCAGAAATCCATGTAGGTAATCATGGTTTTAATAACAGCTGCGATTTGTCTTTCTGCAACAGAAAGTTCGCTATTTAGGTTGTCTTTTATACCTCTAACACCGTAATACCCTAGTTTCCTATCTAGTTTTACTAATTCTTTAAAATTTTTAAGATAAGTATCTAAACCTCCTTTTAAATATACTCTACCGTATTTTTCAGAGATATCTTTATCTATATCGTCCTTCAATAAAGTAATAACACTAGTTAGTTTAGCTAGGTATTGAAGGTCTTTTCTTAAAATGTAATCTTTTTCGTGTCTACGTAGGGATAATATT
Organism: Flammeovirga pectinis; assembly: GCF_003970675.1. Classification (GTDB taxonomy): domain Bacteria; phylum Bacteroidota; class Bacteroidia; order Cytophagales; family Flammeovirgaceae; genus Flammeovirga; species Flammeovirga pectinis. The sequence continues at coordinate 1,262,894 of NZ_CP034562.1, read as the reverse complement.
TTTACTTGATCTAACGTATATCCAGAATTCATTACACTATAAATTGCACGTCGCATATCTCCTTCTACACCATAACTCTTAAACCCCCTTTGTAATTGTACATTAATTAAGCTATCAAAACTGATATGATACAAAGAAAGTGTGTTTTGAAGTGAACGTAAAGAAGGAATAACATTGGCATTCTGCACGTAACTATTAATATAAAATCCTTCTATTTGTAAATTGATTTCTTCTAGTAATAAGTTGTGTTTTATGATAAAATGGTTATTCTTTGATTCATAAAATGATGGGTTAATTGTTTCGGTTAACAGGAAAGATTGTCGTGTAGTTTTAATTTTCTGAATTTTATCGCTCAGTTCGTTCAATTCAGAAACCAATGCTTCTGCATTTTGCGTAATATTTCTAATTGAACCAAAGGCTACGAATACAACAAAAATAATAACTAAGTTGGCAGCAAAAGACCAGATCAATCTAGTTTTAATACTTTTGGCTTGTCTTTTTTTGGGTGTTAATTTCATGATAGTTTCTATTTAAAATACTGGGATGTATCCTTTATGAGCAATAATTTGCTGTCCTTTATCAGAAAGAGCAAAATTGATGAGATAGTCAACTTTTAATTTATCAGACTTGCGATAATACAAATACAAAGGTCTTGATAAAGGATAAATTTTCTGGAGTGCATTTTTAAATGAAGGATAGATGTATTCGTTATTTCTATCACAGATAGCAAGTGGTTTTACAATCTCTTCTACATAAGCAATACCACAATAACCTATTGCTCCACGCTCTAAACCTACTCGTTGCACTACTCCTGCATTCGACCTAGAAACAATACAAGTCTTTGTCATTGCTTCATCATTTAAAATAATAGACTCCATAAAACCATAACTCCCAGAGTTCTTATCTCTAGAAATTACAACAATCTGAACGTCCTCTCCTCCCAACTGTTTCCAATTCGTTACTTCGCCTTTAAAAACTTTTTTAAGTTGAGCTATTGTTAATTTTGTTACTTTATTTGATGGGTGAGTTATAATTGAAAGAGCATCATAAGCTATAATATTTTCAAGTAATTGATCGTATTTTGTTTCTATTTTTAATTTCTCTGTCTCTTCTACCTTACGTGACGATAAGGCAAATTCGATATCATAATTGGTTAACCCTCTAAATCCTAAAGAACTCCCTCCACCAATAATATCTACAGATTTGGTAGTCCCTGTTTTGTATATCTTTACAAGTTCTTCCATTAACGGAAGCATGGTATCACTACCTTTTCCTTTAATTTTTTGTCCATATAATTGTTGAATGTTTGAGAGAATTAAGATAGATAGTATTGTTAGCGTGCTGTAATGTATTATTCTGTTCATCAGTTTCTAAAAATTAGTTGTAATACAAAAGTCGGGTTTAAACGTGAATTGAATAAGAATTAAATGTTTACATTTTGTTGATTTATATGACTTTTCCAACAACAGAAAATGAATAAATGAAGCCTAAAGTTTGTTGGTTCGTATTATTATCTCAATATTCGCATGCTATTGTAAAGAAAATCATGTTACGTTAATGAGAACACTGAGTATTTGGCTTTTTAAGCTATTGGGATGGAAAGTAGAGGGGGCTTTACCAAATGATGTGAAAAAATTTGTAGTTGTAGTTGGACCACACACTAGTTTTTGGGATTTTATATTAGGTATTCCAGCCAGAAAAATTGTTGGAGTACAATCTAAATTTTTTATTAAAAGTTCCCTTTGTAAAGGTATACTTGGTAAGTTTTTGATTTCTTTGGGAGCAATTCCTGTAGACCGATCAAAAAAAACACGCCTAGTTGATAATGTGATTGATGAATTTAATTCTAGATCTGAATTAATTATGGCTGTTACACCAGAGGGTACTAGATCTTATAATGAGAACTGGAAAACTGGTTTTTATAGAATTGCTAAAGGTGCAAATGTTCCTATTTATATGGTAGGAATATGTTTTAAGACAAAGAGATATATTTTTGGTGCTAAAGCTACCTTAACTGATGATATGGATAAAGACATTTACAACATCAAAAAATATTTAGGGCAGTTTCAAGGTAAACATCCTACAAAAGGCATCCATGTTTAAGTAATTAAACTACTGCTAAAAAGGCTTCTGATTAATGGTTAATCAGAAGCCTTTTTAATTTAATATGGATATGTAGGATAATAAGGGTCATCATCTTCTGGTGGATCCCTAAAATCAATTTCTTCATATGGTGATGGATCTTCTTCTTCAGTACACGAAGAGAAAAACAAAGGTGCTAATAAAAGAAGTAAAGCAAAATACTTTTTCATTTGTATCTTATTTTTTGATGATTATTGTTTGCCGAAATTCTTCAAAGTTATTCTAAACTCTATTTTTGATTCATTTCAACATCAAAAGTAAACTTAAATGAAGCACTTATGAAACATTGTTTCTTTTAATTAACATTCTATACAATCCTTTAAAATAAAAAAGGTATTGAAGTGCTAGACCTCAATACCTTTTTACTATTTGAAAAATAATTTCTACTTCGCGTATAAATTATCTCTTATCTCTTGAATTTGTTCCGAATTGATATATTCATCATAAGGCATGTGTCTATCGATCATACCATTTGGTGTTAATTCAATTACACGATTACAAACTGTAGAAATTACTTCGTGGTCATGTGATGACATTAAAATATTTCCTGGGAACTTAGTTAACGAGTTGTTCAATGCTTGAATCGACTCTAAATCTAAGTGGTTTGTAGGAGAATCTAAAATTAAAGCATTTGCATCTGAAAGCATCATTTTAGACATCATACAACGCATTTTCTCACCTCCTGAAAGTACAGAAGATTGTTTGAAGATTTCTTCTCCAGAGAAAAGCATTTTACCTAAGTAACCTCTAAT